>DATKEH010000059.1:0-5657 GCA_035546355.1 Thermoanaerobaculia bacterium | reverse complement strand
GTCTACCAGGCCGCCGGCCGCGTCACTGTCCTGCCGCCGCCTCCCGCAGCGCCGTCAGCGTGCCGGTAGGGCCGTGCACGCCGGCGATCCGCTCGACGTCGAGGCTGCGGGCATCGATCTCCTCGAGCAGCCGGCGCCCCTGGGCCCGCAGGCCCGGTATCGAGCCGTCGGCAGCGAAGACCACCAGGTCGCCCTGGAACAGCAGGCGCTCGGCCGGCAGCCAGGCCACCAGGTGCTCGCGGGCGTGCGGGTTCGGGCCGACGTCGAGCACCTCGACCACCCGCCCGCCGCCGCTGAAGGTGCGCCGGCCGTCGCGCACCACCTCGACCTCGGTAGCCGCGCCGTGGGGCAGCCCGGCGCCCGGCTGCAGCGTGCGGGGCGCCGCCAGCAGGCTGCGCACGAAGCTCTCGTTGCCGGGCGTGGTGACGACGGTGACGCCGGCCTCGCCGAAGGCGGGCAGACCGCCGGTGTGGTCGCCGTGGTGGTGGGTGGCCACCACCCACCGCACCGGCTTCGCGGGCAGCAGCTCGGCGACGGCCGCCAGCGCCTCGCGGCCCGCCGCCACGCCCAGGGGCCCTTCGACGACCAGCACCTGCTCGCCCAGGTCGACGACCAGGCTCGCGTAGTCCTGTCCGCCGAGCCGGCCGACACGGAAGACGCCGGGTGCCAGCGTCTCGACCTGCGGCCCGGCCGGTGGCGGGAGCGGCTCGGCGGCCGCGGGCGGCGGCTCCGCGGCGAGCTCGATGCCCTCCGGCAGCGCGAATGCCGCCGCCGCGAGCCGAGGGCCGAGCTCGTAGCGGGTGTAGGTGGCCACCATCGACTCGACACCGCCCTCCCACTGCCTCATGCGCACGGGAATCCCCGAGCCGTCCGGCCGGTAGTCGAACTCGGCGGTGACCGCGGCATCGCCGAGCAGCAGGTCGTCGGCCAGGAGCTCGTGGCGTCGCAGGACGCCGCCGGCCGCATCGAGGTAGAGGGCCAGCTCGCGCTCCCCGTAGTCGAAGCTCACCAGGTCGTGCGGCCTGCCGGCGAGCTCGACCTGGCCCAGCCAGCGCAACGAGTCGGAGTTGCGCAGCGCCTCGCGCAGCACCAGGTGCGGCGAGCGGCGAAAGCTGCGGCGGAAGTCGGCGATGCCCATGGCGGGTGCCCGCCGCGCCGTGCCGGCGTCGGCGTCGACGACCAACCCGCCGTCGACGACCAGCCCGCCGTCGTCGGCGAGCAGGCGAAGGACGCCGAAGGCCAGCTCGGGAAAGGCGACCCGCTCGTCGTCGCGAACGCGGCCGGTCTCGAGGTCCAGCAGCAGCGAGTGCTCCGTCGTCACCGCGTCATAGGGGGGGTGCGGGACGGCGCCCTGGTAGCGGGCGATGCCCTCGGCGTCGTAGGCGAAGGCGATGCCGGAGAGGTCGAGCAGACGCTCGGCGCCGCCGAGCGCCGCCGCCACGCGGTCGAGGGCCTGGCGGGCGCGCTGGTAGCTGGCCAGAGAGGCGGGCGCAGGCTCCTCCGGCGCCGCGGCGGCCGCCGGTCCGGCAGCGGTGGCGAGGAGGAGCGCGGCGGCGAAGGCGAAGGGAAGGGGGCGCGGCGTGGAGAGGGTCGATGGTCTGGGCATGAGGGGCTCCTTTCGGGGAGCAATCTACGGCTCGAACCGCGGTCGAGTCCTCAAGGAGCCGCCAGGAATCGCTCAGGGAACCGTCAAGCGCAGATT
The DNA here is from genome assembly GCA_035546355.1 of Thermoanaerobaculia bacterium. GTDB lineage: Bacteria > Acidobacteriota > Thermoanaerobaculia > Multivoradales > JAIOJS01 > DATKEH01. The sequence continues at coordinate 3,955 of DATKEH010000059.1, read as the reverse complement.
CCGCTGCCCCCCGTGACGCGCAGCCGCGGCAACGGAGGGCGGACCACCGCCTGGGAGGGGCGGTGCCGCGCCTATACTCGGCCGGTGATCGGCCGGACCTTGCTGCACTACCGGCTCGTCGACAAGCTCGGCCAGGGCGGCATGGGAGAGGTCTACCGGGCTCGGGACCAGCGTCTCGACCGGGAGGTAGCGCTCAAGGTGCTGCCGGAGAGCCTCGCGACATCGCCCGACAGCCTGGCGCGCTTCGAGCGCGAGGCGCGCGCCCTGGCCGCTCTCAGCCACCCCGGCATCGTGAGCATCTACTCCGTCGAGGAGGCCGCGGGAGTCCACTTCTTGACCATGGAGTTGGTCGACGGAGTGCTGCTCGACGAGCTGTTCCCGACCGACGGCCTCCCCATGGAGCGGTTCTTCGCGCTGGCGATACAGCTGACCGAGGCGTTGGCCAGCGCCCACGATCGCGGCATCGTGCATCGCGATCTCAAACCGGGCAATGTGATGGTCACGACCGCGGGCAGGGTCAAGATCCTCGACTTCGGACTGGCGAAATTCCAGATGCACTGGCCGCCGGAAGGAGCGAGCCGCGCGGCGACCGACGTGGCCACGCGAGAAGGCGTGATCCTGGGCACCGTCTCCTTCATGTCGCCAGAGCAGGCGGAGGGCAAACAGGTCGACCAGCGCTCCGACGTCTTCTCGCTCGGAGTGATGCTCTACCAGATGGTCACGGGGCGACGTCCGTTCGAGGCAGAGAGCACGGTAGGAACCCTGGCGGCGATTCTGTGCTCGACCCCGGATCCAGCCGCCGCTCTACGGGTGGGCCTGCGGCCGGAGCTGGACCAGCTGATCACCAGATGCCTCGCCAAGAACCCCGACCACCGGCCGTCGGCAGCCGGCGAGGTGCTGCGCGTGCTGCAGGCGCTGGCGGGTTCCCCTGCCCTGGTCGAGCATCGCCGGGATCCGGAGCGCGAGGATCTCGCGGCGATCGCTGTCTTGCCCTTCTCGAGCCTGTCTGCGGAGGCCGACCACGAGCTCTTCGCCGACGGCATGACCGAGGCTGTCATCACCAGTCTGGCCAAGCTGGGATCCCTCAAGGTGATCTCGCGCACGTCGGTCATGCGATACAAAGGCACGCTGAAACCGCTTCCCGAGATCGCCGCCGAGCTCGGTGTCGGCAGCCTGGTGGAGGGCTCCGTCCTGCGCGCAGGGGACCGCGTGCGCGTCACCGTGCAGCTCCTGCGTGCGGCCCAAGGCGAGCACCTGTGGGCAGAGAGCTATCAGCGCGACGTGCGTGACGTCCTGGCCCTGCAAGAGGATCTCGCGTCGGCAGTGGCGCGGGAGATCCGTGTGCGGCTCGACCCGCACGCCACCGATTCGCGGCCCCCCGCTCCGACCCGGGCGGCGATCGATCCCGCCGCCTACGAGGCCTACCTGCGCGGACGCTTTCACTGGGAAAAGCGGTCGCTGGAAGGGGTGAACAAAGCGATCCAGCACTTTCGGCAGGCGATCGAGCGCGAGCCGCTCTATGCGCTCGCTTACGTGGGCTTGGCGGACTGCTACCAGGTCCTGGGGAGCCACGAGCTCCTCCCTGCCGCCGATACCTACCCCAAGGCCAGGGCGGCCGCCGGCAAGGCCCTGGAGATCGATGATGCGCTCGCCGAGGCGCACGCCTCCCTCGCCGCCGTCTTGCACGACTACTACTGGGACTGGCAGAACGCGGACGCGGAGTATCGACGCGCTCTGGAGCTCGGGCCGGGCTATGCCACGGCGCATCACTGGTACGCGGAGTTTCTGACCGCGATGGGGCGGATGGACGAGGCGCACGAGGAGTATCGCCGCGCCAGGGAGCTCGACCCGCTGTCGCCGAGTCTCCATACCGACCTGGGCTGGCACCTGCTGCTGGCCGACCGTTGGCGCGAGGCCGGGAACGAGGCTCGCCAGGCCCTCGACCTCGACCCCCAGTTCCTGCCGGCCCACGTTCTCCTGGGGTGGGCCCACTGCCTGTCGGGCCAGCCCCATGAGGGGATCGCCGAGATGCGTCGGGCCGTCGAGCTGACCGCCGAGCCCTCTCCGCAACTGCTCGCTGCCCTCGGCTACGCATGCGCTGCGGTCGGTGACAAGCAGGAGGCGCTGCGGCTCCTGGAAGTTCTCGACGATTCATCGCGGGAGCAGTACGTGTCGGAGAGCGCCCGGGCCTTGCTCCAGGCCGGCCTCGGCGATCTGGACGAGGCCTTCGCCTGCCTCGAGCGCGCCTTCGGGCAGCGCGAGCACGCCCTCGCCTATCTACTATCGAATCCGGGCTTCCGAGGCCTGCGTTCGGATCCGCGGTTCGCGGACCTCCTCCGTCGGGTCGGCCCGCCCGGCCGAGGGTGAGGCTGAATGCTCCCCCTGCCGGCTTCAGGGCGCATCGGCAGGCGAGCCCCAGAGGTCGAGCCGCGCCGCCAGCCAGGCGGCGACGTCGGGCCAGCCGGCGGGCCCGAACCCCACCCGCCGGTGCGGCGGCACGTCTCCGTCCTCCAGGACCATCCGCAGCCCGTGGTCGGCTCCCGGCACCACCCGCAGCTCGAAGTCGGGATGCCCGCCCCGCTCGAGCGCCGCGCGCATGCGGGGGAGGTTCTCGGCCACTACCACGTTGCGGTCACGCTCGCCGAAGAGCGCCAGCAGGGGCGTGCGGAGGTCCTCGAGCACCGGCAGCGGGTCGTAGGCCATGTTGAGGCGCGTCCACTGCCACTCCGGGTCGTCGGCTGCGGCCGGCTCGAGCACCTCCTCCTCGGGCAGCCCGGCGCTCGCGGCCCGCCGCCGCAGCTCGGCGTACTCCTGCCACCCCTCGCCGGTGGCGGCGAAACGCCACGCCGCGGCGAGCATCTCCGCAGCCAACTCCCGCTGGTCGGGCGAGAACCCCCGATCCGCCAGGAGGTGCAACCGCCGGGTCGTCTCCTGCGCCGCCGGCGAGACGGCGGGGGGCACGAAGAGCACCAGGAACGCCGCCTGCGGCGCCAGCGAGGCCGCCAGCGGCGCCGTCCAGCCGCTGCGGCTGCGGCCGGTGAGCCCTACCTGGCCGGGCAGCACGTCGGGGCGCCCGGCCAGCCAGGCCGCCGCCGCGGCCGCATCGCGGGCGGTCTGATGGAACGACACCACGGCCTCGCCGCCCGACTCCCCGAAGCCCCGCTTGTCGTAGATCAGCGTCGCCATGCCGAAGGAGGCGAGGATCGAGGCGTCGCGCCGCGTGCCCTCGCGCTCGGTCCAGTCGGAGCCGCCGAGCACCGCCGCCGCGGGCAGCGGCGCGCTGCCGGCCGGCCGCAGCAGGGTGCCGGCGAGGCGTACGCCGTCGCTCTCGAAGCTCACCTCCTCCTCGACGAACGGGATGCGCTCGCCGGTGATCGGCTCGCCCTCCCCCTCCTGCCACTCTACGGCGGTCACCTCGCCCTCCTCGTCGCGGTGGAAGCGCAGCCGCGCCGCCGCCGGCGCCGGGGCGTACAGGGCGGCGCCGAGGAAGAACAGGTCGGTGTCGAGCGGGAAGAGGGTGCCATGCCTGCCGGTGGCGAGGTCGGTGACCAGCAGCTCCCCCCAGAAGCGCGAGGTGAGCACCAGGCTGCGCCCCGGACCCAGCCGGTAGGTGCCGGGGATGCCCTCCCAGCGCTCGGGGGGGATTCGCGCCAGCAGGTGGGGGGAACGCAGCAGCTCGAAGTCCGCCGCGTGCCCCAGCCAGTCGAGGCGGCCGCGGATCGCGTGCCCCCGCAGGGTCCCCTCGAGTCGGATCGAGCCGCCACCGGGGCGGGTGCGCTCCAGCCTCAGCGTCGCACCGTCCCAGGCCAGGTGTTGCACGGGCAGGTCGTAGCGGCGCGCCACCAACTCGTCGAAGCGCGCCGCCAGCCCCTCCGGGCCGGCCGTGAGCCGCAGCCGCAGGGGGAGGTCGCCGCCCTCGTCCAGGTAGGCCCAGCCGACCCAGTCGCCCGGCAGG
>DATKEH010000058.1:0-9734 GCA_035546355.1 Thermoanaerobaculia bacterium | reverse complement strand
GGTTGGCGGCGCTCAGCCCCACCACCTGCTCGAAGGTCACGGTCAGGTCGATCTCGAGGTCGGCGACGGCCACCACCGCCGTCGCCTGGTTGCCGCTGATGGTGAGCTCGGCGATGCCGTCGCCGGGCGGCGGCAGGAGCTCTGCGGCGGCGGCAGTGGTGCTCGCGGCGAGCAGGACCGCCGGGATGATCGTCAGCTTGGATTTCATCAGTGCCCCCTCCGCGGCTCCGGCCGCTTCCGCCCACCCTCGTTATACCAGAAACCCGGGCTCGCTCTGCAACCGACACGCCAACCCCGCCGCCGTAGGCGGGTGGCGCTGCCGGGCGGCGTGGTCGCTTGCAGAACCTACAACGGCCCAGGGAAGAAATTGCATGCAGGCCGGGCAAAGCGCGTCGCTCACTGCCCCATCAGGTCGTCGCGGAATCCCTCGCCCGGTCCCGGCCGGGGGCCGATCCACGACGCGAACAGCGCGTCGGCGAAGTCCTTGCCGGCGATCGTCCCCCGGGTCTTGCCGGCGACGGCCACCCGCGTCCCCTCCCCGGGCAGGTAGGTGAACGCGAAGCGGTCGCCGGCGCGGACGTCCTGCATCCAGTCGCAGAGCCGGGCGAAGCCCTGCTGGACCTCGGCGGAGGCCTGCGGGGTGTTGGCGGCCAGCCCGTCCTGCCAGGCTTCGCAGATGGCGCCCTTGTCGACGCTGCGCAGCCAGTGCATCACCATGTGCCGCGGCGCGTCCTGCTGCAGCACCTGCTGCCAGCTCGACTCGCGGGCGGGGAGGTACAACCCCCCGACGTAGACCTTGAACATCATCTTGCTGCGCAGGGCCATGCCGTTGAGGGTCAGGGCGGTACCATCCACCTCCACCCGCTCCGGCAGGGTGACGCCGGCGAGCTCGGCGGCCAGCGCCGGCGTGGAGAGCAGCAGGCAGAGAGCGAGCGCACCGGGGACGAGGAGCGGTCGTGACATCGTGATCTCCTCCGGTCATGTGCGCGCCGCACCCCGAAGCGGGCGATCTTCGTATCTAGAGGCGGAAGCGGCGCAGGAATCGAGTATAGCGGCCCGACAGCGGAGCGGGGCCGCCTCGCCGGGTGGGAAGCCGGCGCCGCTACCCACGACCCCATGCAGAGCGATCAACAGCTCGTCGCCGAGGCCCTGGAAGGGTCGCAGGACGCCTATCGCGAGCTGGTGCGCCGCTACGCCACGCCCCTGTTCCGCCTCGTGCGCCGCATGGTACGGGACGACTCGCTGGCCGAGGACCTGACCCAGGAGACCCTGGTCAAGGCCTTCGCCGCCCTCGGCAGCTACGACCCCGGGCGGCGCCTCGCCAGCTGGCTGTTCAAGATCGCCCACAACACCACCATCGACCACCTGCGGCGGGGCCAGCTCGCCACCACGCCGCTCGCAGCGGAGGAGGGGGACGTGCAGGGGCCCCTGGATCGCCTCGCCGACCCCTCGCTGCCGAGCCCCGAGGAGCGGGCCCGGGGCGCCGACCTGGCGCGGGACCTGACGGCGGCCGTGGCGGCGCTCGACCTCCGCTACCGCGAGCTGGTGCTGTTACGCTTCCAGGAAGGGCTCGAATACCAGGAGATCGCCGAGGTGACCGGGTTACCCCTGGGTACCGTCAAGACGCGGCTGCACCGCGGCCGCAAGCGGCTGGCCGAGCTGCTCGCAGAGCGTGGGTGGACACCGTGAAACCCACCGGCGAGGGATTCCGTAGGGCTCGGTGGAAGGAACCCGGGACGTGATGCCGAAGCTCGACCGCAACCCACTGACCCGATGGCTCGCCGCCGAGCGCGCCACACGGGACGACGAGGCCGAGGCGGCCCTGGCGGCGCTCTTCGCCGCGCTGCCGCAGCCGGTGTTGCCGGTCGGCTTCGCCGATCGCGTGCTCGCCCGCGTCGGCTTGCCGCCCGCAGCCACCGCCTGGGGCCTCGACCGCCTCGCCGCGGGTCTGTTCGTGGCGCTCGCCACCGCCCTCGGTTCTCTGGCGCTGCTGCCCGCGAGCTGGCTCGCGGCCTTGGCGGCAGGGGCCGCCGGGACGCTGGCCGGCCTCGGCCTCGGCCTCGCGCGCGGGGTCTCCCTGCTGCTGCCCCTCTGGCGCGGCCTGGCCGAAGTGGCGCACTGGGCGTCGCTGGCAGTGGCCGACCCGCAGGGGGCCGCTCTCCTCGGCCTGTGTACGCTGCTGTCGGCGATGGCTGCGCGGCTGCTGTACGGCCTGCTCGACGAAAGGAGCCCGCGTTATGCGGACTGAACGATACGGGATCCGGCGCCTGGCGACCCTGGCGCTGCTGTCGGCGGCGCTGGCCGCGCCCGCCCTCGGCCAGCCCGGAGAGGCGGTGGCGGCGGCGCGGGAGGTGCTGACGACCCATGACGTCCTGCCGCTGCGCCAGGGAGTGCTGTTGCGCCCCCGGGGGGCGGCCGAGCTCGAGACCATCGAGCTGGCAGCGGGCGAAGTGGCGATCGACGGCCAGGTGGTGTCCGAGCGGGAGCTGATCCGTCGGGTCGGCGCCGCCGAGGCGGAGCGGCTCCTGCTGCTGGCCGACCTGCCGGGCGACGAGATCTCGGAAGCATTCGCCGCCGCCCGTGAGGAGAGGGACGAGCCGGGGGAGGGAATCGCCCCGCCGGCGCCGCTACCCCCACCGCCGCCGCTGCCCACCGACCTGGAGGAGGAGCTGCGCCGCGACATCGAGGAGCGGCTGCGCGAGGGCGGCGACGTCGGCGAGGCGGTGCGCGCGGCGGAACGGGCCCGCGAGGAAGCCGAACGCATCCGCGAGCGGGTCGAACGCCAGGTTCGCCGCTCGCGGGGGCGTACCTCCGATGCGCGGGTGGTCTTCTGGGCGCCGGTCCACGTCGCGGCCGACGAGGCGGTCGGCGAGGTGGTGGCGATAGGCGGTCCGGTGACGATCGACGGTGAAGTGTTCGGCGATGTCGTCGCCATCCTCGGCGGCGCGCGGGTGCGCGGCGAGGTCCACGGCAGTGTGGTTTCCGTGGGCGGCGACCTGCGCCTGGGGCCCGAGGCGGTGATCCTCGGCGATGCGGTGAGCGTCGGCGGGCAGCTGGACCGGCCCTCGGGAGCCCAGATCCGCGGCGAGATCGTCGAGGTCAGCCTGTGGCCGGCCCTGCTCGGCGGCTTGCGCCATGGCGACCGCTTCGGCCGCGGCAGGCTCGACTACTTCGACGGCGCGCTGGGCGATCTCTTCGTCGGCATCGTCTCGCTGATGATGCTGGCCCTGTTCGGCGGCCTGGCGATGCTGCTGCTGCGCGCGCCGCTGGAGCGGGCCTCCGGGCGGCTGGCGCGCGAACCGTGGAAGGCGGGCCTGGTGGGGGCTGCCACCCTGGTCTGCTTCATCCCGGCGATGTTCGTGGTCTCGGTGCTGCTGCTGATCTCGATCGTCGGCATCCCCTTGCTCCTGCTCCAGGTGTTCGCCCTGCCAGCCTTCGTCCTGCTGGTCGTCTTCGGCTACCTGGTGGCGGCGCACCGGCTGGGGATGTGGAGCGCGGTGCGCTTCGGCTGGCGGCCGCTGGGCGGCTTCGTGGCGCTGGTCGTGGGGTTGATGTGGATCCACGGCTGGAGCATCCTTGCCGACCTCGTCGACGTGCTGGACGGCCCGCACGACCTGGCGGGCTTCCTGTCGTTCCTGCTCTGGCTCTTCTGGCTGGTGGTCGCGCTGATGGCGACCTCGGCGGGTCTCGGCGGAGTGCTGCTCGGCTGGCGGCGGCGCAACGACGGCGACGCGGTGACCGCTGCGCCACCTCCGGCGCCCCCTCCGGCGCCGCGGCCTGCGGCACCCGTCGCCGACGCCGCGCAGGGGGAGGCGCTGCCGGCCCAGGCGCCGCAGAGCGGCCTCGACGAGGAGCCGCTGTTCCCGGACGACGAGCCGGCGACCGGCGAGCCCGACTGGGAGCGCGACGAGAGGGAGTAGGAGCCGGTGCCCGGCTGCCTACCGGCAGCGAGGCCGGCATCCACCGGCCATGGGCCCGGTTACCGCCGCAATCGCTCCGCCAGCAGGCTGTGGCGCTGCCGTGGGCTGTGATTGCGCACCGCCTGCGCCACCGCCCGGCGACTGCCCAGCAGCACCACCAGCCGCCGCCCGCGGGTGAGGGCGGTGTAGAGCAGGTTGCGCTGCAGCATGACGTGGTGCTGGCCGTGCAACAGCACCACCACGCAGGGGTACTCGCTGCCCTGCGACTTGTGGATCGAGCAGGCGTAGGCGAGCTCCAGCTCGTCGAGGTCGCGCGCCGCGTACCGCAGCACGCGGTCCTCGAAGCGCACCAGCAGCTCGCCCTCGTCCTCGTCGACCCCCTCGACCCGTCCGAGGTCGCCGTTGAACACCTCGAGCTGGTAGTTGTTGCGTAGCTGCATCACCTTGTCGCCGACGCAGAGGCCACGGGCGCCCCCGGCGGGGCGGCCGCCGGGATTGAGCAGGGCCTGCAGCGAGGCGTTGATGGCGTGCGTCCCCAGCGGGCCCCGCCGCATCGGCGACAGCACCTGGATGTCGGCCCAGGGGTCGAAGCCGAACCCCCTGGGGATGCGCTCGCCCACCAGCTGCTCGAGCGTGGAGATGGCCTCCTCCGGGCTCTCCCGCTCGATGAAGAAGAAGTCGCTCGGCCGGCCCTCCTGCGGCAGCCGCGGGAGCTCCCCGGCGAGGATGCGGTGGGCGTTGGTGACGATCAGGCTCTCCCGCGCCTGGCGGAAGACGTCGCGCAGCCGGACGGCGGGGATGACGCCGCTCTGCAGGAGGTCGGCGAGGACGTTGCCAGGCCCCACCGAAGGCAGCTGGTCGGCGTCTCCCACCAACACCAGCCGCCCTCCCTCGGGCACCGCCTTGAGCAGGTGGTGGGCGAGCACCATGTCGACCATCGACAGCTCGTCGACGACCAGCAGGTCGCAGCCGAGGGGCCGCTCGGCGTTGCGGTCGAAGGTCATGCTCTGGGGCGCGAACTCGAGGAGTCGGTGGAGGGTCACCGCCTCGCGGCCGCTGGCGTCGGCGAGCCGTTTGGCGGCCCGCCCGGTGGGGGCGGCGAGCAGCACCTTCTCCCCCTTGCGGGAGAAGATCTCCACCAGCGCCCGCACCAGGGTGGTCTTGCCGGTGCCGGGGCCGCCGGTGATCACCACCACCGGCCGGGTGAGGACGGTGCGTACCGCCTCGCGCTGGGCTGCCGCGAGGTCGAGCCCCTGGGTCTCCTCGAGCCAGCGGAAGGCGCGGTCGAGGTCGACGGCCACCGGCGCCACCGGGTGCGCCTGCAGTCGCAGCAGGCGTCGCGCCGCCCCCAGCTCGGCGAGGAAGAGCGACCGCAGGTAGACGGCGTCGTCCAGCTCCAGGGGCTCCACCATCACCTGCTCGGCCCGCCGCAGCCGTTCGAGCGCCTCGGCGACGGGGGCCTCCGGGGCCTCGAGCAGCGCCGCGCTGCGCTCCACCAGGCGGGCGCGCGGCAGGAACAGGTGGCCTTCCTCGGACGCCTGACCGAGGGCGTGGAGAACCCCTGCGGCGAGGCGCTGCGGCGCGTCCCTGGGGATGCCCAGCCGCTCGGCGATGCGGTCGGCGGTGCGAAAACCGATGCCGTAGACGTCGGTGGCCAGGCGGTAGGGGTCCTCGCCGACCACCCGCATCGCGTCGTCGCCGTAGGTGCGGTAGATCTTCACCGCGTGGTGGGTCGACACCCCATGCGACTGCAGAAAGATCATCACCTGCTGCACGGCCTTCTGCTCGCCCCACGACTGCTGGATCCGCCGGCTGCGCACCCGGCCGATGCCGGGCACCTCGGTGAGCCGCTCGGGGTGGCCCTCGATCACCTCCAGCGTGTCGAGCCCGAAGTGCGCCACCAGGCGCTTCGCCATGACCGGCCCCAGCCCCGGCACCAGGCCCGAGCCGAGGTACTTCTCGAGCCCCTGCAGCGTCGCCGGCTTCAGCGACAGCCAGCTCTCGATGGCGAACTGCTCGCCGTAGCGGGAATCCTGCATCCAGCGGCCGGTGAGCTTGACCTGCTCCCCCGGCTGGATGCCGAACAGGGCGCCCACCGCGGTGACCACGCCCAGACGCCCCGGGACGCGCAGCCGCACCACGCACCAGGCCGACTCGGGGCTGGCATAGACGACCCGCTCGAGCGTTCCCTCCAACGTCTCGCTGCCAGGAGCTGGCGGGTCAGGCGTGAAGAGATCGGGTTGCGAGGTCACGCAGGCAGTCTACTCGCCAGGCTCGTCGCCGGCGGTGCCGCGGTACTATTCTTGCTTCTCTGCGCGCTCATGAAGAGCCGATCGCCGCGTCCGACGCTGCGCCTCTCGGGGTGCGTCCTGGTCCTCCTCTGCCTGCTCACGGCCGCCGCCTCGGCACAGTACTTCGGCCGCAACAAGGTGCAATGGGAGCGCTTCGACTTCCGCGTCGCCGAGCTGCCCCACTTCGACCTGCACCACTACCCGCACGGCAACGCCCCGGCGCTCGACGCCGGCCGCATGGCCGAGCGATGGTACGACCGGCTGTCGGCCACCATGAGCCACGGCTTCGAGGAGCGCAAGCCGATCGTGCTCTACGCCGACCACGCCGACTTCCAGCAGACCGACATCACCGGCGGGCTCATCGGCGAGGGCACGGGAGGGTTCACCGAGGGGTTCAAGGACCGGGTGGTGATGCCGCTCACCGGCAGCTATGCCGACACCGATCACGTGCTGGGGCACGAGCTGGTGCACGCCTTCCAGTTCGACATCAGCCGCCGGATGAGCGAGGTGCGCCGCAGCAGCATGGGCCTCATGCGCCTGCCGCTATGGGTGGTGGAGGGTCTCGCCGAGTACCTGTCGCAGGGGAGGGAGGACTCCCATACCGCGATGGTGCTGCGCGACGGCGTGGTGCACGACCGGCTTCCCGACGAGCGGGCGATGTGGCGCGACCCGCGCTTCAATCCCTACCAGTGGGGGCAGGGGTTCTGGGCCTACGTGGCCGGGCGCTGGGGGGACGACGCCGCGATGCGGACCTTCAAGGCGATGCTGGCCCTGGGTGTCGAGCCGGCGATCGAGGAGGTGCTGGGCGTCCCGCCGGAGCAGCTGTTCGCCGATTGGCGCAGCATGCTGCGCGAGCACTACAACCCGGTCATCGGCTATCGCGATCCGCCGGAGACCCTCGGCGAGCCGCTGCTGGCGCGGCAGCGGGGCAGCGGCCGCGTCAACCTGGCGCCGGTGCTGTCCCCCGACGGCTCCCGCATCGCCTTCCTCTCCACCCGCGACCTCTTCTCCCTCGACCTCTACGTCGCCGACGCGCGCACCGGCGAGGTGCAGCATCGGCTGTTCTCGGCCGCCGCCGATCCCCACCTCGACTCGTTGCGCTTCCTCGAGTCGGCGGGCACCTGGTCCCCCGATGGCAGGCGCTTCGCCTTCACGGCGGTGGCGAGAGGGGACAACCGCCTGGTCATCGTCGACGCCGGCTCGGGCAGGGTGGAACGACGGATCGCCATGCCTCGCGTCAGCCAGATGTCGAGCCCGGCCTGGTCGCCGGACGGCCGCCGCATCGCCCTGTCGGGAATGGCGGACAGCGTCATGGACCTCTACGTCTACGACCTGGAGAGCGGCGAGACCCGGCAGCTCACCGACGACCTCTACGCCGACATGCAGCCGGCCTGGTCGCCGGACGGCTCGACGCTGGCTTTCGTCTCCGATCGCGGCCGCGGTACCGACCTCGAAGCCCTGGTGTACGCCCCGCCCGGCCTGCACCTGATCGACGTCGCCACCGGCGCCATCCGGCCGCTGCCGCTGTTCGCCCGCGGCAAGCAGATCAGCCCCGCCTTCACCGCCGATGGGCGCCATCTCTACTTCGTCGCCGACCCCGACGGGATCTCCGACGTGTTCCGGTACTCGCTGGCCGACCAGCGGATCGAGCGCATCACCCGCGTCTCCACCGGCGTCAGCGGCATCACCGCGCTGTCGCCGGCGCTGAGCGTCGGCGGGGCCGGGGACGTGGCGTTCTCGCTGCTCCTCGACGGGGAGTTCGTCATCCATCGCCTGCAAGCGGCGCAGGTGGCCGGCATCGGCCGCCCGGTCGAGCCGGAGCCGGAGATCGCCGCCGCCGCCCTGCTGCCGCCGCCCGATTCCCCCGGCCGGGAGGCGGTGCGCGCGTACCTGGATGCTCCCGAGCCCGCGCCGCCGCTGCCGCCGCCGAGCGAGCTCGAGGTCCGCGGCTACGAACCCAGGTTGTCGTTGGATTTCGTCGGCCCGGTCGGCGTCGGCTTGTTCGGCGACCGCTACGGCGTCGGGCTGGGTGGCAGCGTCAGCGCCTATTTCAGCGATCTGCTCGGGGATCACCAGCTGGCGATCGCCTTCCAGGGGGGGGCGACCTCGGACAATTTCGAGGACCTGCTGGGCGCCCAGGCCCTGTACCTCAACCGCCAGCACCGCTTGCAGTGGGGAGTGGGCGGGGCGCACATCCCCCTGCGCTCGGCCATCACTTTCGTCACCCGTCAGCCGGTCGAGGTGGACGGCGACGTGGTGCTCGCCGACGTCATCCAGCAGCAGCGCGAGCGGGTGGTGATCGACCAGGTCTCCGCCCTCGCGCGCTACCCGCTGACGCAGACGCGCCGTTTCGAAGCTTCCGCGGGCTATACCCACATGAGCTTCGATTTCGAGGTGGAGACGCTGATTCTCGCCGGCAACACCGTGCTGTTCCACGACACCGAGGAGCTCGGCGGCGGCGGATCCCTGGGGCTGATCGAGACCGGTGTCGCCTACGTCGGCGACAACTCCTCGTGGGGGTTCGTCTCCCCGGTGCGGGGGGGGCGGATGCGGCTCGGGATCGACGTCACCCAGGGGGACCTCGCCTACAACACCGCGCTGGCGGACGTCAGGCGGTACTTCTTCCGCCGGCCCTGGACACTGGCGGTGCGCGGCCTGCACTTCGGCCGCTACGGCGGTGACGCGGAGAGCGGTCGGTTGTCGCCCCTCTACGTCGGCCGCGAGACGCTGGTGCGCGGCTACGCCGTCGGCGACATCGACATCGGCGAGTGCACGCCCATCGCCGGGGTCAGCGACTGCCCCCAGTTCGACCGTCTGGTGGGCAGCCGCATCGGCGTCTTCAACCTCGAGCTCCGGGTGCCGCTGTTCGGGGTCGAGGAGTACGGCCTGATCGAGCTCCCGGCCCTGCCCACCGAGCTCGCCCTGTTCTTCGACGGCGGCGCCGCCTGGACCGCCGACCAGTCGCCGGAGCTGACCTTCGACCAGGACTCGTTGGAGCGGGTGCCGGTGTTCTCCGCCGGCATCGCCGCCCGCATCCTGCTGCTGGGGGCCCTGCCCATCGAGCTCTACTACGCCGTGCCCTTCCAGCGGCCCGAGGAGAGCGGGGTTTTCGGCATCGTCATCACGCCGGGCTGGTGACACCGCCGGATGCGCCCGCCGTGGCTGCCGCGCAGGAAGGAGAGCGCCCTCGGCGGTCAGGGGCGGAGCTGCATTAGTTGACGACCATCGGCAGTCCGCTGTTGTGGAGTGTCTTCGCGGTGGTGGTGGTGGTCGCCCTGGCGGTCGACCTGCTGGTCTTCCACCGTGAGGCGCACGCGGTGCGCACCCGCGAGGCCTACGCCTGGACCGCGGTGTGGATCGGCCTCTCGCTGGCGTTCAACGCCTGGGTCTACCTGGAGGCCGGGCGCGTCGCGGGGCTGCAGTTCTTCACCGGTTACGTGATCGAGAAGGCGCTGTCGGTCGACAACATCTTCGTCTTCGTCGTCATCTTCCGTTACTTCGCGGTGCCGGCCAGGTATCAGCA
>DATKEH010000057.1:0-9388 GCA_035546355.1 Thermoanaerobaculia bacterium | reverse complement strand
CGCTCGGCGACGGCGGTGAAGCGGGCCGGGGTGCGGGTGTCCTCGACGTCGGGCAGGAAGTTGAGCACCAGCATGTTGAGGTGCTGGATCTCGTCGAACCCCTGGCGCACCGCCTGCTCGGCGGTCATGAACGCCGGGACGTGCCCGGAGAGGCGCAACCCGCGGGCGTGCGCGTGCTCGGCGATCGCCGGCACCAGCTGGGGGTCGATCGAGCTGTAGATCTTGATCTGCTCGTGGCCGCTGTCGGCGTAGCGGTCGATGGCCGCCCGCGCCTCGTCCGGCGTCGACACCAGCACCCTGGTGGGGCCGGCGAAGGGGCCGGGGCCGTCCATGAAGCCGGCCAGCACCACCCGCGGCCCGATCGCCTCGCCGGCGTCCCACTGGCGCTTGCGCTCGAGCAGCGACTCGGTGTCGTTGGCGAGGTCGCGGGCGGTGGTGACGCCGGCGGCGACGTTCAGCAAGCCGTCGCGGTCGGAGAGGTGGGCGTGCATGTCCCACAGGCCCGGCACCAGCGTCGAGCCGCTGGCGTCGACCACCTCGGCGCCCGCCGGGATCGCCACCGCGGCGTCGCGCCCCACGGCGGTGATGCGGTCGCCCTCGACCAGCACCGTCATCCCCGGCCGCACCACCCCGGCGTCGGCGTCGAACAGCGCGGCGCCGGTGAAGGCGATCCCCCGCTGCGGCCGGCGGCCGAGCTCGGTGGCGAGCCGCCGGTAGCGCGCCGCCTCCTCCGCCTCCTGCGCCGCCAGCAGGCCCGGCACGGCGTCCTCGTACCCCTCGGGCACGACGCTCATCCACTCGCTGACGGCGGCGAAGAAGGCGTCCCCCTCGTCGAGCCACAGGGCCTGCGGCGTGAAACCCAGGCCGCTGATCTCGTAGTGGACGAGGCGGCGGCGGCCGGCTGGGCCCGTCACCTCCAGTCGCCCCACCTCGCGCAGGGTGGCCTCGCCCCCCGGCAGCAGCGCCAGGCGATGGCCGGGAGCCAGCCGCAGCGCCGCCGCCAGCAGCCCGCCCTCGAACGGCGTGCCGTCCAGCGACAGGTAGAAGGCGGGGCCCTCCACGCTCGCCTCGCCGGCGTCGGAGCGGCTCTCCCAGGACGCCTCCCCCTCGCGCCGCGTGAAGCGCTCCGCCACCGCGCCCTTCAAATACTCGACGCCGTCGATGGCGATCGCCACCGGCGTGCCGTCGGCGGCGAGGCGGATCGTCGCATCGAGCGCCGGCCCGCGCCCGCGGTCGTGGAACTCGAAGTGCACGCGCCAGGCGTCGTCCTGGCGCGCGGCGGTCATCTCGCCCGCCGGATTGCCCATGATCAGCACCTGCCAGCGGTGGAGGCCGGACGCGGGCTCGTCGGCGGCGGCAAGCGGTGGTGCCAAAGCGGGCGCGAGAGCGAGGCAGACGGCGGCCAGGACGGAGCGCGGGGGGCGGTGTCTCATGGTGCCGCCGATTCTAGCGAGGCGCCCCCCCGGGCCGGATCGTCGTAGGGGCGGGGCTCCGCCCCCGCCCGGGCGATGGTGCGTCGTTCCGCCCCGGGCCGGCGCGGAGGCCGGCCCCTACGACCGTTCGGGGGCCGCGTCGCCCCCCGCCCGCCCCGGGCCGGCACGGAGGCCGGCCCCTATACGTCGCTGGTCATGATGAAGATCGGCTGGCGATGGAAGTCGTATACCGGCCGCAGCCGCTCGACGTTGTAGTAGCGCTGCACGTCGACCACCTTCTTGCGGCCGGTGACGACGTCCACCGGCACGTTGTCGTAGACGCCGCTGCGCACCCCCACCAGTCGCCCCGAGACCTTGCGCAGCACCAGGTCGAGGGCGAGGTTGCCGAAGGCCATCGGCGCCACCGAATCCAGCGCGTCGGGGTCGCCGCAGCGCACCAGGTATCCCAGGCGCTGGCTGACCACGTTCACCCGCCGCCCCTGGTTGAGGCGCTCGGACACCCGCTTGAGCCCGTCGGCCACCCGGTCGCCGATGCCGCCGAGCTTGCGGTGGCCGTACTGGTCGACCTCCTCCCCCTCGTAGGACATCTCGGTCTCGCCGATCATCGTCGCCCCCTCCGAGGCCAGGCAGACGCTGTAGTGGCTGGGGTGGCGGCTGCGGTCGTAGAGCATCAGCTCGGCCAGGCGCTCGAGGTCGAAGGGGTGCTCGGGGATGACGCAGCGGTCGGCCCCACCCGCCATCGTCGGCAGCAGCGCCGTGAACCCCGCGTAGCGGCCGAACACCTCGATCACCAGGAAGCGTTCGTGCGAGCCGGCGGTGGTGCGCAGCCGGTGGCACAGCTCGATGGTGCGGGTGACGCAGGTGGAGAAGCCGATGCAGTAGTCGGTCCCCGGCACGTCGTTGTCCATGGTCTTGGGGATCGCCACCACCTTCACCCCCTCGCGGTGCAGGCGCTGGGCGTAGCTGAGCGTGTCGTCGCCGCCGATCGGGATCAGGTAGTCGATGCCGAGGAACTCGAGGTGGCGCAGGATGTCGGGGGTGATGTCGTTGACGTCGTCCTCGTAGCGGTGCTGCAGGTGGGGTGGCACCAGCGGCCGGGGCAGGTGACTGGGCCGGGTGCGCGAGGTGTGCAGGAAGGTGCCGCCGGTACGGCCGGCGCGGTTGACCACCTCCTCGGTGAGCAGCTGGACGCTGCCGGAGTTGTCGGCCTCGGGCTCCGGCACCACGTCGACCAGGCCGGCCCAGCCGCGGCGGATGCCGAGCACGCGGTAGCCCTCGCGCAGGGCGCGGATGGTGATGGCGCGGATGGCCGGGTTGAGCCCGGGGACGTCGCCGCCCCCCGTCAGGATCGCGATCGTTCCCTTCGTCGTCATGGATCCCCCTCGCAGTCGTTCGCGAGCCTACCTGCAAGGACGCCGCCTGCCGCGCGCCCCGGGCCGGCACGGAGGCCGGCCCCTACGACCGCTCGAGGGGTCGACCTCCGGCCCCACGACCGCTCGAGGAGTCGACCCCCGGCCGTAGGGGCGGGGCTCCGCCCCCGCCCGGGCGATGGTGCGTCGCCTCGGCGCCGGGCCGGCACGGAGGCCGGCCCCTACGACCGCTCGAGGGGCCCCTACGACCCGATGGGCGCCCGCGGCGCGCTGTCGCGACACTGCGACAGCGCGTCTCGGCGCTGCGATTGCCCCCCTCCCCTCGGCGCGAGGGGGAAGCGGTCGTCCCACACCCCCGAATCCTGTCGCGAGGTCGCGACAGCGAGCGCCGGAGCCGACCCTGGCGATTTCTTCACAAGTCGTTCTCTATGCTCGACTTGTCCCTCATGGCACGGGGTGGCACCCGGCTTGCCATGGTGCCGGGCGTCCGACGGAACGACAACCCAGACCAGAGGAGACAGGAAATGAGCCAGAACGACACCCAGAAGCAGACCCCGATCGCCCGCAACGGCGTGGACGTGCCGACGCTGTTCGCCACCCTCGACGCCGTCAAGGGGCAGCCGGAGATCGCCAAGTTCCAGTTCCGGGCGCAGAACCGCTGGCAAACGGGGACCCACAGCCGCACCACCCTCCACGGCTACTACGGCGCCGGGCAGGAGATGACGCACCGGCAGGCCTACACCTACGACGCCGATCACCCGCCGGTGCTGGTGGGCGCCGACAACGGCCCCACCCCGGTCGAGTTCCTGCTGCACGCGCTGGCGGCGTGCCTGACCGCGGGGCTGATCAACATCGCCGCGGCCCGCGGCGTCGACCTCACCGAGGTGGAGTCGACGGTCGAGGGGGACATCGACCTGCTGGGCATCTTCGGGATGTCGGACGAGGTGCGCAACGGCTACCAGGGGATCCGCGCCTCCTTCCGCATCCGGGGCGACGCGCCCGAGGAGGTGCTGCGCGGCCTGGTCGAACAGTCCCGCGCCCGCTCGGCGGTCTACGACGTGATCACCAACGGCGTGCCGGTCGACCTGCGGGTCGAGGCGATGCGCGAGCAGAAGCAGGAGATGGGCGCCGCGGTGAGCGCCTGACGCAGAGCAGGACAGTCCCCGGCCGGCCCGCGAGCGGGCCGGCCGGGAGCCGTCTCCGAGGAGGAGCCGCCATGGAACAGATCGATACCCTGATCGTCGGCGCCGGCCAGGCCGGCCTCGCCGTCAGCCGCTGCCTTGCCGATCGCGGCCAGGAGCACCTGCTGCTCGAGCGCGGCCGCGTCGCCGAGAGCTGGCGGAGCGCCCGCTGGGATTCGCTGCGGCTCCTGACCCCCAACTGGATGACCCGCCTGCCGGGCTTCCGCTACCAGGGGGACGATCCGGACGGGTTCATGGCCCGGGACGAGGTGGTGCGCTACCTGGGCCGCTACGCCGACTCGTTCGCCGCTCCCGTGCGCGAGCAGACCACCGTGCTGTCGGCGGCGCCCCGGGAGGGCGGCGGCTTTCGCATCGAGACCGACCGCGGCCTCTGGCTGGCGCGCAACCTGGTGGTCGCCACCGGCGACTGCGCCAAGCCCCACGTGCCGCGCCTGGCGCGCCGGCTGCCACCCGACCTGCTGCAGCTCACCCCCGATCGCTACCGCAACCCGCGGCAGCTGCCCGGCGGCGGCGTGCTGGTGGTCGGCGCCTCCGCCACCGGCGTGCAGCTCGCCGACGAGCTGCGGCGCTCCGGGCGGCAGGTGACGCTGGCCGTCGGCGGCCACACCCGCGCCCTGCGCCGCTACCGCGGCCGCGACATCATGTGGTGGTTCGACCGCATGGGGCTGTTCGACCGCTCGATAGCCGACATGCCCGACGCCGAGGCGGCGCGCCGCGAGCCCTCCTTCCAACTGGTGGGGCGCGAGGACCGGGGCGACCTCGACCTCGGCACCCTCGCCTCCCGCGGCGTGCAGCTGGTGGGGCGGCTGGTGCGGGCCGACGGCTCGCGGCTGCTGTTCGCCCCCGACCTGGCCCACAACGTCGCCGACGCCGACGGGCGCCTGGGCCGGCTCCTCGAGCGGATCGACGCCTTCATCGCCGCCAACGGCATGCACGCCCCCGCTCCCGACGCCTGGTCGCCGGTGCGGCTGCCCGCTTCCATCCCCACCCGCCTCGACCTGCGCGCCGCCGGCATCGAAACCGTGCTGTGGGCGACCGGCTACCGCCGCTCGTTCCCCTGGCTGCACGCGCCGGTGTTCGACGAGCGCGGCGACATCCGGCACCAGCGCGGCCGCACGCCGCTGTCGGGCCTGTACGTGCTGGGGCTGCGCTTCATGATCCGCCGCCGCTCCCACTTCCTCGACGGCGTCGGCCTGGACGCCGCCGAGATCGCCGACTCCATCGCCGGTGAGCCGCGGCCACACGACCGGCTGGCGGCGTGAGCCCCAGGCACGACTCGACCTCCACAGGAGACGACCCGATGACACTCCACGCCGCCCCACCGGATCTCGACCGGGCCGCCGAGCCCGCCGCCTCGACGCACGACGCCATCGTCGTCGGCGCCCGCGTGGCCGGCGCCGCCACCGCCATGCTCCTCGCTCGGCAGGGCCTGCGGGTGCTGCTGCTCGATCGCGCCGCGGCCCCGGGAAGCGACACCCTGTCGACCCACGCGCTGATGCGCGGCGGCGTGCTGCAGCTGCACCGTTGGGGGCTGCTCGACGCCCTGCGCGCCAGCGGCGCCCCGGCGGTCCGCCGCGTGACCATCCACTACGGCGACGAGGCCGAGCCGATCGACCTCAAGGAGCGCGGCGGCGTGGACAGCCTGTACGGGCCGCGGCGCACGGTGCTCGACCCGCTGCTGGTGGAGGCGGCGGCGGCGGCCGGCGCCGACGTCCGCTACGGCATCGCCGTGCAGGGCCTGCTGTGGCAGGGGGAGCGGGTGGTGGGCGTCGAGGGGCGCGACGCCGCCGGCTCGCGGCTGTCGGCCCGCGCGCCGCTGGTCATCGGCGCCGACGGCATGCTGTCGCTGGTGGCGCGCAGTGTCGGCGCCGCCTACTCGTGGCAGGGGCGGCACTCGAGCGCCTTCGTCTACGGCTACTTCGCGGGCGTCGACCTCGAGGGCTACGAGTGGCTCTATCGCGAGGGGGGCGGCGCGGGGATCATCCCCACCCACGACGGCGAGGCCTGCGTCTGGATCGGCGCGCCGACCGAGCGCTTCCTCGGCGAGCTGCGCCACGACCTCGAGGAGGGTTTCCTGCGCGTCCTCGCCGAGGTGTCGCCCTCGACCTACGAACGGGTCGCCGGCGGCGAGCGCCGCGGCCGCCTGCGCGGCTTCCCGGGCGTGCCGGGCTACCTCCGCAGGCCCTGGGGGCCGGGCTGGGCGCTGGTGGGCGACGCCGGCTCGTACGTCGATGCGCTCAGCGCCCACGGCATCAGCTCCGCCCTGCGCGACGCCGAGCTGCTGGCCGGCGCCGCCGTCGCCGCCCACCGCGGCGAGAGAGGCTCACGCCCGTGGCAGGAGTACGAGCGCCTGCGCGACGCCGTGTCGCTCGACCTGGCGACGATCACCGACGAGATCGCCGGCTACGGCTGGAGCCTGGCCGAGCTCCGCCCGCTGCTGCTCGCCTCCAGCAAGGCGATGGCGCGCGGCGTCCTGGCCGTCGAGGAGCTGGACCGCGCCGCCGCCGCGGCGGCCTGACCGCGAGCCGGATCCGCCGCCGCGCCGGCGCGGCGGCCGCTCGCCGACTGCGGCGGCCCCGCCACCCGTGTGCTAGCCTTGCCCACCACGCCCGACGCCCCCGTCGCCGCTCCTCCCGGACGCGCTCCCATGAGGTACCGCACCGCCGTCCCGCTGGCCCAGGGGGGCACGGCCGACGTCTTCAAGGCGTACGACGAGCAGCTCGGCCGGCACGTGGCGCTGAAGTTCCTGCGCCGCGACGACCCGGCGCTGCTCGAGCGCCTGTTGCGCGAGGCGCGAGCCCAGGCGCGGCTCGATCACCCCAACATCTGCCGGGTCTACGACGTCGGCGAGCGCGACGGCGTGCCCTTCATCGCCATGCAGCTCATCGACGGCCAGACCCTGGGCGAGGCGGCCGGCGGCATGACGCTCGAGGAGAAGGTGCGGGTGCTGCGCGACGTCGCCGAGGCGGTCCACACCGCCCATCGCGAAGGGCTGGTGCACCGCGACATCAAGCCGGGCAACGTCATGGTCGAGCGCCACGAAGAGGGGCGGCTGGTGCCCTACGTCCTCGACTTCGGCCTGGTACGCGACGTGTCCGCCCCCGGGCTCACCCACACCGGGCTGGTGATGGGGACGCCGTCGTACATGGCTCCCGAGCAGGCGCGCGGGGAGGCTACCGGGCTGGACCGGCGCACCGACGTCTACGGCCTCGGCGCCACCCTGTACACCATCCTCACCGGCCGGCCGCCCTTCGAGGGCACCACCACCGAGGTGCTGCTGCAGGTGCTCGACGAGGAGCCGGTGCCGCCGCGCAAGCACGACCCCTCGCTACCGCGCGACCTGCAGGACATCACGCTCAAGTGTCTGGAGAAGGAGGCCGAGCGCCGCTACGGCTCGGCCCGCGAGCTGGCCGACGAGCTCGACCGCTGGCTGCAGGGGATGCCGGTGCTGGCGCGGGCGCCGAGCGTCGCCTACCGGATGCGGCGCCGGCTGCGCCGCCACCGCACGCTGGCGGCGGTGACGGCCTCGGGCCTGATCGTCGCCGCCGCCCTGGGCGGCTGGGTGGCGGTGGAGCGCTGGCGCGCGGTGCGCGGCGCGGAGGCGGCCCAGCTACTCGGCCAGGAAGTGCGGGACATCGAGTGGCAGCTGCGGGTGGCGCAGATGGCGCCGCGGCACGACCTCACCGCCGACCGGCAGCGCATCCGCGAGCGCCTCGCCGACATCGAGGCCACGGCGCGCGCGGCGGGATCGGCCGGCAGCGCCGCCGGAGAGTACGCGCTGGGGCGCGGCCTCCTCGTCCTCGACGAGACCGACGCCGCCGCCGAGCATCTCGACCGCGCCTGGAGGCTCGGGCTGCGCACCCCCGAGCTCGCCTTCGCCCGGGGCGTGGCGCTGGGGCGGCAGTACTGGCGGGAGGCCCTGCGCGCCAAGGCGGTGCGCGACCCCGGCGAGCGGCAGCGGCGCCTGGCGGAGGCCCAGCAGCGATGGCGCGACCCGGCGCTGACCGCCCTCGTCGCCGTCGCCGACAGCCGCTCGAGCGCGGTGGCGCCGCTACCCTACGTCGAGGCGCTGATCGCCTTCTACGAAGAGCGCTGGGACGACGCCCTGGCGGGCGTCGCGGCGACCCTGGCGGCGGCCCCCTGGTTCTGGGAGGCCCACCAGCTGGCCGGCGACGTGCACCGTCATCGCGCCGGCGAGCTGTACGAGGCCAGCCGCTTCGCCGAGGGGGCGGCGGCGCTGGAGGCGGCGGAGGCCTCGTTCGCCGCCGCCACCGCCCTGGCGCCGAGCGCCGCCGAGCCCTGGAAGGGCGCCTGCGGCACCCGCGTCTACGGCCTCTTCCGCGCCATGGTGGCGAGCCTCCCGGCCGAGGAGTTCGAGCGCCGGCGCGAGGCGGCGCTCGCCGCCTGCGAGGCGTTGGGGCAGATCCGCCCCGACCACCCCGAGCTGCCGCTGCACCAGGCCAATACCCACTTGATGACGGCGCGCTGGCGGTACGCGCGCGGCGGCGACCCTCGGCCGGAGCTGGCGCAGGGGCTGGAGCGGGCGGAGCGGGCGGTGGACCTGAACCCCGAGTCGGGTGCCGCCTTCCGCTCGCTGGCCGACCTCACCCTGGAGCTGGCCAAGGTCACCACCCAGCGCGGCGAGGACGCCGGCGAGCTGCTCGACCGGGCGGCGGCGCTGTTCGACCAGGCCTTCGTCTTCGACCCCACCACCGGCGCCGCCAACGGCGCCGGCAACGCCTACTTCTTCAAGTTCCGCGAGGACATCCGCAGCGGCCGCGACCCGCTGCCCGCCATGCAGCGCGCCGAGGAGTACTATCGCCGCGCCGGCGAGAGGTCCCCCGACAACGTGCTGCTGATGGGCAACGTGGCGTTGGTGATGCGCGAGCGCGCCAGCTGGGAGGGGGAGCACGGGGTCGACCCCCGGCCCCGGCTCGCGGAGGTCGTGCGGCTGCTCGAGGAGCAGGAGGCCAAGGCGCCGGAGTATCACTTCCTGCCCGTGACCCTGGCCTTCGCCGAGCTCGAGCGGGCGCGGGCGGAGGCCCGCCATGGAGGGGACCCGCTGCCGGCCCTGGCGGCCGCCCGCAACGCGGCCGAGCGCGGAGTGGCGGCGCGGGAAGACGCCTACGAGCCGTGGCTGGCGGCGACGCGGGTCGAGGTCGAAATTGTCCGCCGCCGGGTGGCGGCGGGGGAGGACCCGCAGCCCGACCTGCCTCGCGCCCGGCGGGCCCTGGAGCGCTACCTGGCCCTGCAGCCGGAACAGGCCGAGGGGTACGAAGAGCGGGCGCGCCTGGCCGCCGCCCTCGGCCGGCGGGCGCTGGCGGGCGGGGACGACGCGGCGCCGCACCTGGCGGCCGGCCTCGCCGACGTCGACCGGGCGCTG
>DATKEH010000056.1:0-8006 GCA_035546355.1 Thermoanaerobaculia bacterium | reverse complement strand
GTGGTGGCGGCCAACCTCGCCGAGGCCGATCTGACGGTCTGCCTGGGCGTCAACGACGAGCGGCTCGAACCGGCGCGCCAGCGGGTGCTCTCCAACGCCTCCTGTACCACCAACTGCATGGCGCCGGTGGCGCTGGTGCTGCACCGCGCCTTCGGGGTGCGCCGCGGCCTGCTCACCACGGTGCACAGCTATACCCGCGGTCAGGAGCTGCTCGACGGCCCGCACCCCGACCCGCGGCGGGCGCGAGCGGCGGCCATCAACCTGGTGCCTGCCTCGACCGGCGCCGCCCGCGCCGTCGGGCTGGTGCTCCCGGAGCTCGCCGGGCGGCTGGAGGCGCAGGCGGTGCGGGTGCCGGTGCCCGACGTGTCGATGGTGCAGTTCGTGGTCGAGCTCGAGCGGGCGGCGCCCCTCGCTGCGGTCGCCGCGGCGTTCCGCCAGGCCGCCGCCGGACCGCTTTCCGGTATCCTGGCCGTCGCCGAGGAGGAGCTGGTCTCCTCCGACTTCGTGGGCGATCCCCACTCCGCCATCGTCGACCTGCCGCTGCTGCAGCCCCTCGACGACACCCTGCTGCGGGTGGTGGCGTGGTACGACAACGAGTGGGGGTACGCCTCCCGGCTGGCCGACCTGGTGGCGCGCATCGGCGGCTGAGCGGCCGCACACCCCCGCCGACGCCCTGGAGGGAACCCATGGCACGCCTGCTGACGCTCGACGACCTCGACCGCGACGCCCTCGCCGGCTCCCGCGTACTGCTGCGCGTGGACTTCAACGTGCCGCTCGACGGCGAGCGGGTGACCGACGACACCCGGCTGCGCGAGGCGTTACCCACGCTGCGCGAGCTCGCCGACGCCGGCGCCCGGCTGCTGCTGTGCTCGCACCTGGGGCGGCCCCAGGGCGCACCCGACCCGCGCTGCAGCCTGCGACCCGTCGCCCACCGGCTGGGTGAGCTGCTCGCGCGCCCGGTGGCCTTCGCCGACGACTGCGTCGGGCCGCCGGCGCGGCGGGCAGCCGACGCGCTCGGCCGGGGCGGCGTGGCGCTGCTCGAGAACCTGCGCTTCCATGCTGGCGAGACGAGCGACGACGACGCCTTTGCCGACGCCCTGGCGGCCCTCGCCGACGCCTACGTCAACGACGCCTTTGGCGCCGCCCACCGCGCGCACGCCTCCGTGGTCGGGGTGCCGCGGCGGCTGGCGCGCCGGGCCGCCGGCCGCCTGCTGGTGCGCGAGGTCGAGACCCTGGGCCGTCTGCTGCACGGCGCGCAGGAGCCCTTCGTGGCAGTGGTGGGCGGCGCCAAGATCACCGGCAAGATCGACACCCTGGACCACCTGCTGGGGCTGGTCGACGCGGTGCTGCTGGGCGGCGGCATGGCCAACACCTTCCTCGCCGCCCAGGGGCGGGACCTCGGCGGCTCGCTGTTCGAGCCCGACAAGGTCGACCTCGCGGGGCAGCTGCTGGAGAAGGCCGTGGCGCGCGGCGTGCGGGTGGAGCTGCCCAGCGACCTGGTGGTGGCGGACTCGGTGGCCGAGCCGGGGGCGGTGACCACCGTCGAGGTCGCATCCGGCGTGCCCGGTCAACGCATGGCGCTCGACATCGGCAACACCACGCGCAGCCGCTTCACCACACTCATCTCCGGCGCCGGCACGGTGTTCTGGAACGGGCCGATGGGCGTCTTCGAGAAGCCGCCGTTCGACGCCGGCACCCGCGCCGTCGCCGAGGCGGTGGCGGCCTGCGGCGGCTTCACGGTGATCGGCGGCGGCGAGACCGTGGCGGCGGTGCGCAGGGCGGGCGTGGCCGATCGCATCGACCACGTCTCGACCGGCGGCGGCGCCTCCCTGGAGCTGCTCGCCGGCATGACGCTGCCCGGGGTGGCGGCACTGGAGGCGTCGTGAGCCGCCGCCCCATCGCCGCCGGCAACTGGAAGATGCACCTGACCTCCGCCGCGGCCCGCGCGCTGGCGCGGGGCCTGCGCCAGGGCCTGCCGCCCGACGGCCCCGAGGTGGTCGTCTTCCCCTCCTTCCCGCTGCTGCCGGCGGTCGCCGACGAGCTCGCGGGATCGCCCGTCGGTTGGGGGGGCCAGGACCTCAGCCGCGAGCTCTGGGGCGCCCGCACCGGCGAGGTCTCGCCGCTGCAGCTCACCGATGCCGGTTGTCGCTGGGTGCTGGTGGGGCACAGCGAGCGCCGCCACGGGCACGGCGAGGACGATGCCCTGGTCGCTGGCAAGCTCGCCGCCGCCCTCGGCGCCGGCCTGGCGCCGATCCTCTGCCTGGGCGAGACGCGGCAGGAGCGCCGGGCGGGCCGCACCTGGGAGGTCCTCGGCGGGCAGCTCGACGCCGCCGTCGAGGCCGCCGCCGGCCAGCAGCTCACCGTCGCCTACGAGCCGGTGTGGGCCATCGGCACCGGCGACACCGCCACTCCCGAGCAGGCGCAGGAGGCGCACGCCTTCCTGCGCCGCCGCCTCGAGGAGCGCGCCGGGCGGGCTGCGGCCGCGGCCTCGCGGATCCTCTACGGCGGTTCGGTGAAGCCCGACAACGCCGCCGAGCTGTTCGCGCGGCAGGACCTCGACGGCTTCCTGGTCGGCGGCGCCAGCCTTGACGCGGTGTCGTTTCTGGCTATCATCGCCGCCTGCGGCGGCCGAGCCGCAGAGAGCGGAGGTTCGCCTTGATCTACGTCCTGTATACGCTGGAAGTCATCGTCTGCCTGTTCCTCATCCTGGTGGTCCTGCTGCAGCAGGGCTCGGGGGCGGACTTGAGCGTGTTCGGCGGCGGCGCCACCCAGACAGCCTTCGGCGCCCGCGGTACCACGCAGTTCATCCACAAGCTCACCGTCTGGTTCTTCGTCGCCTTCATCGTGCTCACCCTCGGCATCGCGGTCCTCAAGGGGGGCCCCTCGGCCTCGTCGGTGATGCGCGGCGTCGCCACCGAAGCGGGGGTCCCCGGCGCCACCACGCCCGACGTGGTACCGCCGGGCGCGGAGGCGGTCGAGCCCGAGGTGGCACCGGAGGCGTCCCCGACCACCGAGCTGATGATCGAGGAGATGGCGCCGGAAGGCGACGTCGAGGCCGAGATCCTGCCGCCGGGCACCCGCGAGGAGGGGGGCGGCGACGACCCGCAGTAAGCGGGCGGTGCGAGGCTGCGGCACGGGCCCCAACGGCTGGGCGAGGCGCCTGCGGCGGTGCGCCAGGAGCCGCCTGGAGCCATGCTAGACTCACCGCCGGGCCGAAGTGGCGGAATTGGTAGACGCGCACGGTTGAGGGCCGTGTGGGGCGACCCGTGCCGGTTCGAGTCCGGCCTTCGGCACCATCCCACCCCGCGCCGGGGCAGGGTCTTGGCGCCACCCGCCGGCACCCCTCGTCTCACCCCGCGATCCGCTCCCGCATCGAAACCATGAGCCGCGGGCCCCACCCCGTCGAGGCGCGCCGGATGCCCGAGCAGGGGCGGCTGCGGCTGACCTGGAGCGATGCCCACGTCGGCGAGTACGACTACGCCTACCTGCGGGGGTACTGCCCCTGCGCCGCCTGCCAGGGCCACCACGCCCCGACGGTGCGCTTCCACCCACCCGCCGCGCCGGTCGCCCTCGAGCAGATCGCGCCGGTGGGCAACTACGCCCTGTCCTTCACCTTCTCCGACGGCCACGGCACGGGGATCTATCGCTACGATTTCCTGCGCGCGCTCTGCCCGTGCCGGGAGTGCCGCGGCGAGCGGGAAGAGGCCGGGGCGCAAGGAGTCCGCTGATGATCCTGTTCCTCCTCCTCGCCTCCCTCGCCGCATCCGGCGACGTGACCCCCGAGGCGGCGACGCCGCGGGTCGCCCTCACCACCAATCACGGCACGGTGGTGCTGGAGCTCTACTCGAGCCGGGCGCCGCAGACGGTGGAGAGCTTCCTCGCCTACGTCGACAGCGGCTTCTACGACGGCACCGTCTTCCATCGCGTCATCCCGGGGTTCATGATCCAGGGAGGCGGCTTCACCCCCGACCTGCAGCAGAAGAGCACGCGCCCACCGGTCGCCAACGAGGCCGACAACGGCCTGCGCAACGAGCGGGGCACGGTAGCGATGGCCCGCACCATGGAGCCGCACAGCGCGACCGCCCAGTTCTTCGTCAATCTCGCCGACAACGCCTTCCTCGACCACACCGGCAAGAACCCCAGGGGCTGGGGCTACGCGGTGTTCGGGCGCGTGGTGGAGGGGATGGAGGTCGTCGAGGCCATCGCCGGGGTGCGCACCGCCGACCGGGGATCGTACCAGAACGTGCCGGCCGAGCCGGTGGTCATCGAGACGGCGCGGCGGATCGACTGAGGCGCCTCGGTCAGGGCGGGTCGACCGTGCCCGCCGGCGTCCACGGCCCGCACCGGGCCACGCGCCAGCCCACGCGCAGGCTGCCGCCGAGGGCTCCGTGGCGGCGGATCGCGCCGGCGGCGTAGCGGCTGCACGAAGGCTGGAAGCGGCAGCGGACGCCTAAGTGGGGCATGGCTGGCGACAGGGTCGCCTGATAGCCGTGGATGGCCATCACCAGGGCCCGCGCCGACAGCTGCCGCGACGGTGCGCGGGCGAAGTCGCCGGCGAGCAGCAGGAGCAGGGCGAGGCCGGCGAGGCGCCAGCGCCAGCGCTTCACCACGGCAGCGTCCCGCTCGCCAGGCGCCCGAGCCACAGCGCCAGGTAGACGGCGGCGTGGACGACCACCGCCACCTCGAGCGTCCGCGGCCGTGGCGAGGGCAGGCGGCCGCGACGCCACAGCCACCAGCCGGCGGCGCACCACAGCACCAGCCCTTCGAGGGCGAGCAGCGGCGCCAGCGGGTGCAACGCCAGGGCTTCGGCGAGGTGCCCCTCCATCAGGGCGGCGAGCGCGCGGGTGGTGCCACAGCCCGGGCAGGGGACCCCGAGCAGCGTCCGCATGGCGCAGGTGGGGGGAGCGGCGGCGATCCAGCGGACGGCCAGCGCCGCCAGCGCCCCCAGCATGCCCACGGCCCCCCAGCCCCACCACAGGCGTCGTGCCGTGGGCGACGCGGCAGCCGGCTCGCCTGCCGGCGGCAGCGCCATCGGCTCGTCCACCCGGACCTCGTTCATCGCCGGCGCACCGCCGCCCCGCTTCAGAACTTGTCGGCGAACTCGGAAACCCCGGGGATCAGGAAGCGCTCACCCTTGGTCGCCTTGACGATGCCCATGACGATCACCACCAAATAGCCGATACCGAGCACCAGCGGCACGATGCACCCCAGGCACACCCCCACCACCTGGCCGACGACCGGGATGAAGTTGAGCACGAAGCTCACCACCGCCAGGGCGATGGAGATGGCGACCACGGCGCCGAACAGCACCAGCCCGTGCTTGGCGTGCCACTGCACCTCCCGATCGTCCTTCTCGGCGAGCAGGGGGATGATCGCGAAGGGCCCGAGGTAGGCGAGCACCAGCATCAGGTTGCGGGTGTCGCCGGAGCCGCCGCTGGCGGGGGGCGGAGTGGGCGGCGGCGCGGCGGGAGGCGGCGGCGACGGCGGCGGCGACGGCGGCGGCGGGGTAAACGGCGGGGGCGTGGTGGGCGGCTCGCTCATGCTGGCCTCCTCGAAGAGCTAGAGGGTTTTGGCGACGGCGCCAGCATAACCGAGGGCCCCGCCCGCACCAAGGCGGCTACTCCTCGACCACTTCCAGCCGCAGGGCGGCGGCGAGCTCGGTGACCGCCCGGCGGCGCTCCTCGGTCACTTCCAGCGTCAGCAGCACGCTCTCGCCGTAGGCCTCCCCCACCACCTCGACCTGCGGCGGCGCCACCAGCCGCTGCACTGCCCCGAGGTGGGCGTAGGGGACCCGCAGCCGCAGACGGCGCCGCGCCAGGCGCCGCGCGCGCCCGACCCCTGCCAGCGCTTCCCGCGCCGCCGCCCCGTAGGCACGCGCCAGGCCCCCCTTGCCGAGCTGGGTGCCGCCGTACCAGCGCACCACCGCGACCAGGGCGTCGGAGAGGTCCGCGCCCCGCAGCGCCCGCAGGATCGGCGGCCCGGCGGTGCCGCGCGGCTCGCCGGCGTCGTGGCTGCGCTCGCGCGGCGGGGCGCCCAGGCGCCAGGCCCAGCAGACGTGGGTGGCGTCGGGATGGTCGCCGGCGATCGCCGCCAGCGCCGCGCGTGCCGCCGGCTCGTCGGCCACCGGCAGCGCCAGCGCCAGGAAGCGCGATCCCCGCTCCCGCAGCTCGGCGGCGGCGGGGCGGGCGGGCGCGGCATACTCGGCGATGGCGGCCTCGCGGGTCCCTAGCGCGGGGCGGCGGCCGCCGCTGCGCTTCGGCGCGGGGGCCCACCGTCCGTGCCGGCGATCGCCCGCTCGTACACCTGCCGGTAGCGCGCCACCACCCGGTCGACGGCGAATACCTCGCGCGCCCGCTGGAAGCCGGCGTCGCCGAAGCGCCGGCGCAGCGGCTCGTCGGCGAGCAGCCGGGCCACCCCGTCGGCCATCCCGTCGACGTCGCCGACCGGGAAGAGCAGCCCGCACTCGCCGTCGGCGATCACCTCCGGCAGCCCGCCGGCGCGGGTGGCCACCACCGGCACCTTGCAGGACATGGCCTCGAGAGCCGCCAGCCCGAAGGACTCGCTCTGGGACGGCAGCAGGAACACGTCGGCGCCGATCAGTACCTCCTCGACCAGCGGCAGGTTGCCGATGAAGGTGATGTCCTTGCAGCTGCCGTACTCGCGGCAGCGCTGCTCGACCCGCGGCCGCTCGGGTCCGTCGCCGACCATCAGCAGGCGCACCGGGAAGCGCTCGCGCACGCGGTGGAAGACCTCGACCACGTCGTCCACCCGCTTGACCGGCCGGAAGTTGGAGATGTGCACCAGCAGCCGCTCTCCCGCCCCCGCCCAGCGGCGAGCCCCGGGCGTCCCGGCCAGCCGGTCGTAGCGCCTGGGATCGATGAAGTTGGGCACCACGGTGATCGGCTTGTCCACGCCGAGCTTGTGGCGGGTGTCGGCGGTGAGATTCTCCGACACGGCGGTGACCTCGTCGCTCTGCTCGATCCCCCAGCGGGTCGTCTCCAGGTAGCTCGGATCGTTGCCGACCAGGGTGATGTCGGTGCCGTGCAGGGTGGTGACCACCGGCAGCGGCAGCGGCGCCAGGATCTGACGCGCCAGCACCGCGGAGACGGCGTTGGGCACCGCGTAGTGGACGTGCAGCAGGTCCAGGGAGTGATGCCGCGCCACCTCCACCATCTTGGTGGCGAGCGCCAGCGAGTAGGGCGGGTACTCGAACAGCGGGTAGTGGGGCACCACCACCTCGTGATAGAAGAGCCGCGCCTCGGGCGCGGCGGCCTCGAGCAGCGCCAGCCGCGAGGGGAGGGCGTAGCTGACGATGTGCACCTCGTCGCCCGAGCCGGCGAGCGCCATGGCGAGCTCGGTGGCGACGACCCCGGAGCCCCCGTAGGTGGGATAGCAGGAGATGCCGAGGATCATGGGGGAGGGACCACGAATGCTCTCGGGGGGCCTTCCATGAACCTCTTCGTCACTCCAGCGCCCGTCACCGTCCCCCCTCCGGCAGACGAGGTCTCTCTGTCGCCCCCCACTCCCCTGCCCCTCTCCCCCCTCTCGGGGGAAGAGGGGTCCAGAGCAGGGCTTCTCGGAAACATCTCGTCACATTTGTGCAGGTTCGCGGCACCAAGGGGCCCTAGCCTACATCCCGCACCGATCCCTTCCGCGCCTCGCGAGCAGCGACTGTGGTACCCGTGGCCGTCCGGGGCCGACAGGGGGTCGGCTGCTCCCGGCCGCGACCCTGAGAGCATCCGTCGTGCGGCACGAGCAGCTCGAGCCCCTCGAGCCCGGCCCGTCACCTCTCGTTCCCCGAGGCGGTTTCCCCACTGATCCGAATGGGCCGCGATGGAGGGCGCGGGAGCGGCCGCGGCAGCGATGCCGGCGGGGGCCTCCCGGCGAGCGCTCGTGCAGGGCCGCGGCAGCCAGCGACCGACCCGGCGCGAAGCCGGGCGGAGGCGCCGGCGAGGCCTTGCGGGGCCACCCCTGCCGCCACCGCCTCGCGCCGCGAGCCCGCAAGG
>DATKEH010000055.1:0-25297 GCA_035546355.1 Thermoanaerobaculia bacterium | reverse complement strand
TTCCTGCTGCAGGTGGTGGCGCGGCTCGGACGGGTCGCCTACCACGGACCGATGGTGGCCACCGACCTGGCGCGGGGTCTGCAGCCGGCGGAGGCGGAGAGCCTGCTGGCGGCCCTCGCCGGCGCGCCGCCGGCGCCGCTGCCGGCGCCCCTCGCGCTGCGCGGAGGCGTGGCCCGCGGCCCCCTGCTCGGAGGCTGTCTGTCGCTGCTGGCGGCCACCGTCGGCACCCCCTGGCTGCCCCCGCTCGCCGGTGCCGTCCTGTTCCTCGAGGACATCGACGAGCCGGAGTACCGGATCGACCGCATGTTGACCCACCTGGGGCTCTCGGGTACGCTGTCCCACGTCCACGGCACGGTGGTGGGGCATCTGGGGCGCGGCTGGGAGCAGGGGCCCGCGGCGGCGTGGCAGCGGCAGAGCCTGCTGGCGACGCCTGGCCCGGTCAGCTTCGGGCTCCCGGTCGGGCACGGCGTCCCCAACCACACGCTGCCGTTGGGCCGCGAGGCCGTGCTCGACGCCGACCGCGGGGAGCTGCGTTTCGACTGAGCCGTCCGGCGCGGCGGCAGCCCATGGCCAAGACCGTCTTCAAGTCCACCGCCAGGAAGGGCCTCCCCACCTATACCGAGGAGGTCGCCGCGGGCGAGCTCCTCTTCCGCGAGGGGGATCTCGGCACCGAGATGTACATCCTGCAGGAGGGGCAGGTGGAGATCCTCAAGAACCTCAAGGGGGTGGACGAGCAGCTGGCGGTGCTCGAAAAGGGCGACTTCTTCGGCGAGATGTCGCTGCTCGAGGAGCTGCCGCGGACCGCCTCGGCGCGCGCGCTCACCGACTGCAAGGTGATCAAGATCAACGGCGCCACCTTCGACCAGATGCTGCGGTCGCGGCCGGAGATCGCGGTGCGCATCATGCGCAAGCTGTCGCGGCGGCTGCGCCAGACGGACCAGATGCTGAAGCAGGCGCTGGGCTCGGCCGAGGCGGCTTCGGCGCCGGAGATCCCGCACGAGGAAGCTGCCGCCAAGGCGGAGGCGCCGCAGAAGCTGGTCCACCTCGGCTCGGGAATCGAGTTCCACCTGGCGGCGAGCGCCGAGACCCTGGTCGGCCGCCGCGACCCGGTCACCGGCATCCAGCCCGACATCGACCTCACTCCCGCCGACTCGCAGCGATCCACCAGCCGCCGCCATGCCAAGATCTACCGCCGCGCCAAAAAGTACTTCGTCTGCGAGGAGATCGGCACCATGAACGGCACCTTCGTCAACGGCGAACGGGTGGAGACCGGCGTGCCGGTGGAGATCCGGCCCGGGGACGAGGTGCAGTTCGGGCTGGTCAAGCTCGCGTTTCGCGAGTGACGCGGCCACCGGCCGCTCAACGAGGAGAGGCACCGGAGCCGTCCGGCACGAGGGCGGCCGCGGTCGGCCCCGGGACGGCCGTCACCGCGCTCCCCGGGGTCGGTCCACGACGGGCGGCGACCCTGGCGGCGGCGGGCATCGAGCGGGTCGGGGAGCTGCTCTGGCACCTGCCCCGGGACTGGCAGGACCGCCGCCGCACGGTGCCGCTGTCGGCGGTGACGGCGGGTGGCCCGTGGCTGGTGCGCGGGCGGCTCGAGCGATTGCGGCTGCGGCGCCTGCCCGGTCGCGGCCGCTGCGTCGTCGAAGCGGTGGTGCGCGACGCCAGCGGGGCTCTGCCGGTGAGCTGGTTCCACCAGCCGTGGCTGGCCGAGCGGTTGGCCGGCGGCGGCGAGCTGCTGCTGCGCGGCCGCGCGGTCCGCCGCGGCGGCGCGCTGCGCCTCGAGCACCCGCAATGGGAGGCGGTCGCCGCCGAGGGTGGGGCCGGTGGTCTGCTGCCGGTCTACCCCCCGATCGGAGGCTGTGGTAGCAGCCTGCTGCGCGGCTGGCTGGCGGCGGCCCTCGCCGCCGGCGCGGCCGACGCCCTGGACGAGCCGCTGGCGGAGGAGCTGCGGCTCCGGCACCGGCTGCCGCCGCTCGGCGAGGCGCTGCGCAGTCTCCACCAGCCGCCAGCCGACACGGAGCTCGCGGCCCTGCGCTCGTGGAGCGACCCGGCCCACGGCCGGCTGGTGTACGGCGAGCTGCTCGCCCATCAGCTCGAGCTCGCGCAGCGCGCCCGCGCGCAGCGGGACCGACGCAAACCCCACCGCTACCGCCTCGACGACGCAGTG
Organism: Thermoanaerobaculia bacterium; assembly: GCA_035546355.1. GTDB lineage: Bacteria > Acidobacteriota > Thermoanaerobaculia > Multivoradales > JAIOJS01 > DATKEH01. The sequence continues at coordinate 23,127 of DATKEH010000055.1, read as the reverse complement.
CGGCGGCGGGCCCGCGAGGTGCTGCCCTTCCGCCTCACCGGCGCCCAGAAGCGGGTGGTGCGCGAGTTGGTGGCCGACCTCGAGCGCCGCTGGCCGATGCGCCGTCTGCTGCAGGGGGACGTGGGGAGCGGCAAGACGCTGGTCGCCGCGCTGCTGCTGCTGCTCGCCGCCGAGAGCGGGTTGCAGGGGGCGCTGCTGGCGCCTACCGAGATCCTCGCCGAACAGCACGCGGCCACGCTGGGGCGGCTGCTCGGGCGCTTCCACCGCGTCGAGCTGCTGACCGCCGGCAGCGGCGCCGAGGCCCGCCGGGCGGTGGCGCGGGGGGCGGCGGTGCTGGCCGTCGGCACCCACGCCCTCTTCCAGCAGGGGCAGGACTTCCACCGTCTGGCCCTGGTGGTGATCGACGAGCAGCACCGCTTCGGGGTGCGGCAGCGGGAGCTGATGACCGGCAAGGGCCCCGACCCCGACGTGCTGGTGATGAGCGCCACACCGATCCCACGGTCGCTGGCCCTCACCGCCTACGGCGACCTCGACCTGGCAGTTCTCGACGAGCTGCCGCCGGGGCGCCACCCGGTGGAGACCCTGGTGCTGCCGTCGGCGCGGCGGCGCGAGGCCTACCGACGGCTGCGCCAGGAGCTGGCAGCCGGCGGCCGCGGCTACGTGGTGTTTCCGGCCATCGCGGAGGGGGAGGAGAGGGGGGGAGCCAGCCTCGCGGGGGTGGGGCGGGCGATCCGCCAGAGCTTCGCCGAGGTGCCGAGCGCCGAGCTCCACGGCCGCATGGATGCCGCCACGCGGGAGGCGGTGATGGAGTCGTTCCGCCGCGGCGAGGTGCGGCTGCTGCTGGCGACCACCGTCATCGAGGTCGGCGTCGACGTCCCCGAGGCGAGCGCGATGATCGTCGAGAGCGCCGAGCGCTTCGGCCTGGGGCAGCTGCACCAGCTGCGGGGCCGGGTAGGGCGGGGGGAGCGCCCGGCGTGGTGCGCCGCCCTGCACGGCCCGCTGACCCCGCTGGGGCGTCGCCGGCTGGCCGTCTTCGCCGGCGAGCAGGACGGTTTCGCCCTCGCCGAGGCGGATCTGGCGCTGCGCGGTCCCGGCGACCTGCTGGGGGAGCGGCAGGCCGGCGAGCTCCCCTTCCGCTTCGCCCAGCTGCCGCGCGACGGCGAGTGGCTGGAGCGCGCCCGCGGCGACGCCCGTGAGATCGCCTGGAAGGGCGCCGGGAGTCGGTCCCCTCCCCTTTGAAGCGCGACATGGGCTCTACTACACTCCCCGCTCCGTGATCCGTCTCTTGGTGGTCCTCGGCTGGCTGGGCGTGCTACTGCTGCTGGCGGCGGGGGCATCGGGTTACGCTCTCGAGGGGGACGGGCAGGCCTTCCTCCTGCACCTGGCGCTGGCGCTGGGGGCGGGGAGCGTCCTGCTCTTCGTGCACCTCTGCCTGCTGCTCTATTTCCCTGGCGTCGGCCGCGTCGTCGACCACGCCGTGCGCCACCACCAGCTGCCGAGGGAGTGGAGCCGGCGGCACCGCTCGCTGCGCCGCCGCGGCGTCCTCTGGGCCGCCGCCGCCGCGCTACCGGTAGCCGCCCTCTTCGCTTCCGGGCTGCCCACCTACACGGCCCGCTGGGAGCCGTGGGTGCATCACGGGCTGTTCCTGCTCACTGCGGCGGTGGAGGTGGCGGCGCTGTTGCGGCTGCGGGTGCACGTGGCGCGCAGCGAGGCGCTGTTCCGCGATCTCGACGGACAGCTGCCCGGCTCCTAGGTATACTTGCCGACTCGCGGCGCAGCGCCGCCGCCAACCCCCGCCCAGCGACCGCAGGAGGTGTCGTGGCCGAGCCCGAAAAGCAGATCGTCCTCTCGGGGATGCGCTCCACCGGCAGGCCCCACCTCGGCAACTACTTCGGCGCCATCAAGAACTGGGTCGAGCTGCAGGACCGGTACTCCTGCTACTACTTCGCCGCCGACTGGCACGCCCTGACCACCGACTACGCCGACCCGTCGAAGGTCGCGGTCAATACCCTCGAAGCGGTGGTCGACGGCATCGCCGCCGGTCTCGACCCCGAGCGCTCGGTGATCTTCGTGCAGTCGATGGTGCCCGAGCACGCCGAGCTGCACCTGCTGCTGTCGATGATCACTCCGCTCGGCTGGTTGGAGCGGGTGCCGACCTACAAGGACCAGATCAGGCAGATCGAGAACAAGGACCTGGCGACCTACGGCTTCCTCGGCTATCCGGTGCTGCAGACCGGCGACATCATCATGTACCGGGCGAACTACGTGCCGGTGGGGGAGGATCAGGTGGCGCACCTGGAGATCTCGCGCGAGATCACGCGGCGCTTCAACTCGCTCTACGGCGACGTCTTCCCCGAGCCGCAGCCGCTGCTGACCAGGGCCTCGAAGGTGCCGGGGATCGACGGCCGCAAGATGTCCAAGTCCTACGGCAACGCCATCTACCTCACCGACTCGCCCGACGAGATCCGCGCCAAGTGCATGCAGATGTTCACCGACCCGCAGCGGCTGCGGAAGTCCGATCCCGGGCGGCCCGAGGTGTGCAACCTCTTTCGCTTCCACGAGCTGGTCTCCGACCCCGAGCTGCAGGAGCGGGTGGCGCGGGAGTGCCGCGGCGCGATCCTCGGCTGCGTCGAGGACAAGCGCCTGCTGGCCGAGGTCCTGATCGCGTACCTCGAACCCTTCCGGCGCCGCCGGGAGGAGCTGCTCGCCTCCCCGGACACCCTGCTCGACATCCTGGTGGAGGGCTCGCGCCAGGCGCGCGAGCGGGCGCGGGAGACCATGCAGCGGGTGCGCCAAGCGGTGGGACTGGAGTACGCTGCCAGCGAGGTGGTGGCGGGCCTGGCGGCCGCGCGACCGCCGAGCTGAGGCCGCGGCGGGGGAGCCGATGAAGACCCCGATACCCAGCAAGGGCGCGCTGCCGGAGTCCTGGCGGGTGTGCCTGCCGATCTTCGAGGGTCCGCTCGACCTGCTGCTCCACCTGGTCAAGCTCAACGAGGTGGAGATCGCCGACATCCCGGTAGCCACCATCTGCGATCAGTTCCACGAGTACCTGGCGCTGATGGAGGAGCTCGACCTCGACGTCGCCGGCGAGTACGTCTACGAGGCGTCGCTGCTGATCCAGCTCAAGTCGCGGATGCTGCTGCCGCGAGCGGTCGACGCGGAGGGGCGGCCGCTGGAGGACCCCCGCGAGGAGCTGGTGCAGCGCCTGCTCGAGTACCGGCGGCTCAAGGAGGCGGCGCAGTCGCTGGCCGAGGTGCACGGCGTGCGCCAGGGGGTGTGGACGCGGCGCTCCGACGAGCTCGCCCGCATCGCGGCGCAGGGGGGGAACGAGGGGAGCGACGAGGGGCTCGACCTCGGGGAGGTCTCGCTGTTCGACCTGCTCGGCGCCCTGCAGCGGGTACTCGACCGCTACGATCGCGAGCACCCCGACCCCCTGCAACTGCGCGGCGAGGGGTTCTCGGTGCGAGAGCAGCTGCTGCGGCTGGTGCGCCGGCTCGAGGGCGGTCGCCCCCTGGACCTGGTGGAGGACCTGCGGGACCGCAGCTGCCGCGCCGAAGCGGTGGCGGCGTTCCTGGCGGTGCTGGAGATGGCCAGGCTCACCCTGGTGCGCCTCCACCAGTCCGCCAACGGCAGGCTGCTGCTCTACCGCACCACCCGCGACCTGCAGCAGGCGGACCTCGAGGGCATCCGCGGATGAGCACCGATCGCCAGGAGATGGAGGCCGCGCTGGAGGCGATCCTGTTCGTCGCCGGCGAGCCGCTGCCGCCGGCGCGGCTGCTCGAGGTGTTCGACGAGGAGGAGCGCGAAGCCGCGGCCGCCGCCCTCGAGGCGGTCGTCCGTCGTTACCGCGGCGCCGGCGAGGGTCGCGGAGTGGTGGTCGAGGAGGTGGCCGGCGGCCTGCGACTGGTCACCCGACCGGAGCTGCACGGCTATCTCAAGCGATTCTTCGAGGTGAGCGGCAGGACCCGGTTGTCGATGGCAGCGCTCGAGACGCTGGCCATCATCGCCTACCGCCAACCGCTGACCGCCCCCGAGATCCAGGAGCTGCGGGGAGTGCAGCCCGCGGCGGTGCTCAAGACGCTGTTGGAGCGCCGGCTGATCCGCATCGCCGGCCGCAAGCGGGTGGTGGGCAAGCCCTTCCTCTACGGCACCACCCGCGAGTTCCTGATGCACTTCGGGCTCGCTTCCCTCGACGACCTGCCGCCGCTCGAGGAGCTCGAGGAGGCGCTGTTCGGCGAAGGCGACGTGGGGGCGGTGGCGGACCGCGAGGAGGAGATCGCGCGCCTGACCGTCGCGCTCGAGGAGCGGGAGGCGGAGCGCGACGAGGAGCGGGACGACGCGGAGGCGACGCGCTGATGGGCGAGGAGCGGCTGCAGAAGATCCTGTCGCGGGCCGGGATCGCCTCCCGGCGCAAGGCCGAGGAGCTGATCGCCGCCGGCCTGGTGACGATCAACGGCCGGGTCGCCGAGCTGGGGGACAAGGCGGACCCGGCGACCGATGCCATCAAGGTCGAGGGCAAACGGGTGCCGCCGGCGGTGCCGCAGCGCTACCTCCTGCTCAACAAGCCGACCGGCACCATGAGCTCGGTCTCCGACCCCGAAGGGCGCCCGACGGTGCTCGACCTGGTGCCGCCCGGGATGCGCAAGGCGCTGGTGCCGGTGGGGCGGCTGGACTTCGCCAGCGAAGGGCTGCTGCTGCTGACCACCGACGGCGAATGGGCGCAGAAGGTGGCGCACCCGCGCCACGGATCGACCAAGACCTACGAGGTCAAGGTCAAGGGAGTACCGGCGGAGGACGAGGTCGACCGGCTGCGTCGCGGTATGTGGATCGAGGGCAAGCGCACCCTTCCCGCGGAGGTGCGGCTGCTGCGCACGACCGGGCGCGGCAGGGACGCCGGCAACAGCTGGTGGGAGGTGACGCTGCGCGAGGGGCGCAACCGGCAGATCCGCGAGATGTTCTTCCGCGTCGGGCACCCGGTGCAGAGGCTGCGGCGGGTAGCCATCGGGCCGCTTCGCGACAAGCAGATGCCGCTCGGCGCCTGGCGCGAGCTCGACGAGCGGGAGGTCCGGCTGCTGGAGCGCGGCGGCGGGGATGCCGGGAAGCGCCGGAAGCCGGGTGGCAAGGGCGGGCGCGGCGGCCGGGCGGGAGGCGGCGGTTGACGCCGCCGGTGGTAGCCATCGACGGGCCGGCCGGGGTGGGCAAGAGCACCGTCACCAGGAAGCTGGCCGAGCGGCTGGGGCTCCCCTATCTCGACACCGGCGCGATGTACCGGGCGGTGGCGTTGGCGGCCTCGCGGCGGGGGGTGGACGCCGAAGACGAGACCGCCGTGGACGAGCTCGCCGCCGGCACCGACCTGGCGCTCGAGCTCGGCGCCGACGGCCATGCCGCCATCCTGCTCGACGGCGTGTCGGTCGCGCCGCACATCCGCAGCCAGGAGATCGGCGAGCTGGCCTCGCGGCTCGCCGCCTGCAGCCCGGTGCGCCGCCGCCTGGTAGGGCTGCAGCGGGAGTTCGGCCGCGCCCACGGCGCCGTGCTCGAGGGTCGCGACATCGGCAGCGTGGTGTTCCCCGAGACCCCCTGGAAGTTCTTCCTCGACGCCCGTCCCGAGGTGCGGGTGCAGCGCCGTCTCGAGCAGCTACGCCGCCAGGGGCGCCCCGCCGACCGCCGGCAGGTCGCCCGCGAGGTGGCGGCGCGGGACGCCCGCGACAGCCAGCGGGCCGACTCGCCGCTGCGCCGCGACGCGGGATCGGTGGTGGTCGACACCTCCGAGCTGTCGCCGCAGGAGGTCGTCGAGCGGCTGGTCGAGCTGATCGACGACCCTGGGTCGTAGCGGCTGCCTCAGCCCCTGCCGTTGGCCGGCTGCAGCAGCCGCCCCCAGTGCTTGGTGCCGAGCTTGCGTACGGTGGCGAGGCGCTCCTCGGCCAGCCGGTCGGCCGCCAGGGCGGTGGTGATGCCGTCGTGCTCGGCGATGTCGAAGACGCGGGTCAGGTTGAGGTAGATGGTGCGGGTCATGCGCAGCGCCCGCTCCTGGTTGTAGTGGCCCAGCAGCTCGTTGTAGACATTGATCAACCCGCCGGCGTTGATCACGAAGTCGGGCGCGTAGAGGATGCCGCGCTCGGTCAGGAGGTCGGCGTCGCGCTGCTCCTGCTCGAGCTGGTTGTTGGCCGCGCCCGCCACGATGTCGCAGCGCAGCCGGGGGATGGTGCGGTCGTTGAGCACGGCGCCGAGAGCGCAGGGCGCGAAGATGTCGCAGTCCACGCCGTAGATGTCGTCCGGTGGGACGATCTCGACGCCCATCTCCTCGGCCTGGGAGAGGGCGTCGGGGTCGATGTCGCAGCCGAACACCTTGGCGCCGCGCTCCACCAGGTAGCCGGCGAGGTGGTGGCCGACGCTACCCAGCCCCTGGATCGCCACCGAGCGGCCGGCCAGCTCGGGCTCGCCGTACTTCCACCGTACCGCCGCCGTGATCCCCTGCAGCGTGCCATAGGCGGTCACCGGCGAGGGGTCGCCGCTGCCGCCGTGGGCCGGGGAGACGCCCGTGACCCAGCGCGTCTCGGTGAGGATCAGCTCCATGTCCTCCATGTCGGTGCCGACGTCCTCGGCGGTGATGTAGAGCCCGCCGAGGGACTCGACGTAGCGACCGAAGGCCCGGAACAGCGCCTCGCTCTTCTCCTTCTTCGAGTCGCCCAGGATGACCGCCTTGCCGCCGCCGAGGTTGAGGCCGGCCGCCGCCGCCTTGTAGGTCATGCCGCGCGCCAGGCGCAGCGCGTCGACCAGCGCCTCCTCGTCCGACTTGTACTTCCACATCCTGACGCCCCCCAGGCCGGGGCCGAGGGTCGTGGAATGGACGGCGATGATCGCCTTGAGGCCGACGTCGGGGTTGGAACAGATCACCACGCGCTCGTGCCCCATGCTCTCGATCTGCTCGAAGAACGGCATGCCTCTCTCCTCCAAAGCGTCGACGGTGATCGCCCGCTCCCGGGCCAACGGTGCCGGCGCTGCGACGGCCGGAGCCCGAGACATCGAATGGGGGGTCGCGCGACCCGCAATAGTGTAGTGAAAGCGGGGCGGCGGAGCCAGGGTCGCGAGCGGTGCCCGGCCTGGCAGGCCGGTGGCGGCGGCGACCGCCTGGGCTCGCGGCCCTGGTTTTGCGCCACCGAAACCCTACAATCGCGGGGTGAGCTCCTCCGCGCTGCGCGACCGGCTCGTCGACTGGGCTCTCGAGGCGGGCTTCGACCGCGCCGGTGTGGCGGCGCTGGCGCCGGCCGAGCACGGCGGCTTCCTGCTGCGCTGGCTGCAGGAGGGGCGCCACGCCGGGATGGGCTATCTGCAGCGGCGGGTGGAGGCCAGGCTCGAGCCGTCGCGGGTACTCGACGGCGCCTGCAGCGTCCTGTGCGTCGCCCTGCGGTACCATCCCCTGGCCGGCGAGGAGGAGGCCGGCGGCGACCTGTGGCCGCGCGTCGCCCGCTACGCCAGGGGCCGCGACTACCACGACGTGATGGAGGGGCGCCTGCGGGCCCTGTCCGCCCGCATCGTCGAGGGCTTTCCGGGGTGCGCCACGCGCTGGTACGTCGATACCGGCCCGGTGCTGGAGCGCGAGTTGGCGGCGCGCGCCGGTCTCGGCGCCGTGGGCAAGAACACCTGCTTGCTCGAGCGCGAGATGGGCTCCTGGTTCCTGCTCGGCGAGCTCTTCCTGACCCTCGAGCCAAGCCCTTCCCAGCCGCTGAGCGACATGTGCGGCTCCTGCACCCTGTGCCTCGACGCCTGCCCCACCGGCGCCCTCCCCGCCCCCTACCTCCTCGACAGCAACCGCTGCATCAGCTACTGGACCATCGAGCACCGCGGACCGCTGCCGCGGGCCGCCCGCGAGATGGTGGGCGACTGGGTCTTCGGTTGCGACGTCTGCCAGGAGGTGTGCCCGTGGAACCGGCGGCGCCAGCAGCCGGCGGACCATCCCGAGCTCCGCTTGCCGGCCGCGCGCGGCGAGCTCGACCTCGCCGGCCTCCTGGGGCTGTCTCGGGAGGCGTACGTGGAGCGCTTTCGGGGCAGCCCGATGAAGCGCGCCAAGCGCGAGGGCCTGCAGCGCAACGCGGCGGTGGCGATGGGCAACCGGGGCGACCCCGGGTACGTCCCGGCGCTCGCCGCCGCCCTGGACGACCCGTCGGCCCTGGTGCGCGGCCACGCCGCCTGGGCGCTGGGGCGGATCGGCGGTGCTGCGGCGCGCCGGGCGCTGGCGCAGGCTCGGGAGGTGGAGGGGGATGCCGACGTGCGGGGCGAGCTCGAGCGTGCGCTGGGCTCGATCGCCCGCTCGGGCCGCGACGCCGCCGGCGGCCGCGGTTGACACCTCTCGCCGCGGCCCCTATACTCCAACGTCCCGAGTTCTCAGCACTTAGCCGAGCTCGAGGTTCCCGCCCGGGAAGCAATCCACGCCAAGGAGGTAGACCGGTTCATGGCTTCGACCAAGGAGAACAGCCAGGAAGCGCCCGCGTCGAGCGAGGTGCTCGCGGAGCGCCCCGCGGGGGAGCTCTCGCAGGAGGAGCTTCTTGCGCTGTATGACGAGAGCCTGCGCAATCTTTCCGAGGGGGAGGTGGTCACCGGCAGGGTGATCGACGTGACCTCCAACTCGGTGGTGGTGGACGTGGGCTACAAGTCCGAGGGGCTCATCCCCGTCGAGGAGTTCCTCGATCGCGACGGCAACGTGTCGGTGGCGGTGGGGGACGAGGTCGACGTGCTGCTCGAGAGCACCGAGGATCAGGAGGGGCACGTGCTCCTCTCCAAGACCAAGGCCGACCGCATGAAGGTGTGGGAGGAGATCGAGCGCGCCTACCGCGACAACCAACCGATTCGCGGCCGGGTCCTCGACCGCATCAAGGGCGGGTTGACGGTGGACGTCGGCGTGCGCGCCTTCCTCCCCGGATCGCTGGCCGACATCAAGCCGGTCAAGCACCTGGAGTCGATGAAGCACAAGGAGCTCGAGTTCAAGGTCATCAGCCTCGACCGCCGGCGCAACAACATCGTGCTGTCGCGCAAGGCGGTGCTGGAGAAGGAGCTCGAGCACAAGAAGGCCGAGACCATCGACAAGCTGGTCGAGGGCGCACGGCTGCCCGGCGTGGTCAAGAACATCACCGACTACGGGGTGTTCGTCGACCTCGGGGGCATCGATGGGCTGCTGCACATCACGGACATCTCCTGGGGCCGGGTCAACCACCCCTCCGAGCACTTCTCGATCGGCGAGGAGGTGGAGGTGGTGGTGCTCAAGTTCGACCCCGAGACCGAGCGCGTCTCGCTGGGCTACAAGCAGAAGAGCGAGGACCCCTGGACGCTGGTCGACAAGAAGTACCCGGTGGGCTCGCGGGTGCGGGGCAAGGTGGTGTCGATCGTCGACTACGGTGCCTTCGTCGAGCTCGAGGAGGGCGTGGAGGGCCTGATCCACGTCAGCGAGATGTCGTGGACCAAGAAGGTGGTCAACCCGTCGAAGATCGTCAACGTCGGCGAAGAGGTCGAGGCCATCGTCTCCGAGCTCGACATGGACCAGCGGCGCATCAGCCTGTCGCTGCGGCAGACCGAACGCAACCCCTGGGACGAGCTCTCCGACAGCCATCCCGTGGGCAGCATCGTCGAGGGGAAGGTGCGCAACCTCACCGACTTCGGCGCCTTCGTCGAGATCACCGAGGGGATCGACGGCCTGATCCACGTCTCGGACATGAGCTGGACCAAGCGCATCAAGCACCCTAGCGAGGTGCTCAAGAAGGGCGACAGCGTCAAGGCCCGGATCACCAACATCGATGCCGGCAACCAGCGCGTGTCGCTGTCGATCAAGGAGTTCCTCCACGACGAATGGGACTCCTTCGTCGAGGACCACCGGGTCGGCGACACGCTCGAGGGGAAGGTGGTCAACGTCACCGACTTCGGGCTGTTCATCGACATCTACGAGGGGCTCGAGGGGCTCTCCCACATCAGCGAGATCGACCTCCCCGCCGGCGCCCGTCTGGAGGACCACTTCACCGTCGGCGACTGGGTGCGGGCGCGCATCCTGCGTATCGAGGACGCCGAGCGCAAGGTGGGCTTGACCATGCGAGGCGTGCCCCAGCCCACGGCCGCCGAGATCGAGGAGCTCGAGCGCGAGGCCGCGGCGGCAGAGGCCGCCGTCGCCGAGGCCGAGGAGGCCGAAGCCGAGGAGGCCGAGGGCGGAGAGGCCGAGGCGGAGGAGGTTGCCGCGCCCGGGGAGGCCGAAGCCGAGGAGGCCGCCGTCGTGGAGGTCGCCGCTCCCGAAGAAGGTGAGGAGGAGGCCGAGGAGGCGGCCGGCGCCGCTGCCGTCGAGGAGGCCGCCGCGACCGGGGAGGCCGCGGAGGCCGAGGAGGTCGCTGAAGCCGAGGCCGCCGAAGCCGAGGTGAGCGCAGAGGGCGGAGAGGAAGAGGAGGAGCCGCGCAAGGGGGCTGCCGAGACGTCAGGGGGCGACGAGGAGGGCTGAGCCCCCGTTGCGATCCAAGAGGAGGACGAGGTGTCCAGGGGCGGGATGACCAAGGCGGAGCTGGTCGAAGAAGTGTCCCAGAAGACTGGGCTGCCGAAGAAGCAGGCGGAGGTGATCGTCAACACGGTGTTCGAGAGCATCGTGGATTCCCTGAAGACCGGGGAGAAGATCGAGCTCCGTGGCTTCGGCAGCTTCCGTATCCGGCGGCGCGACTCGCGGGTCGGCCGCAACCCCAAGACCGGCGAGAGGGTGGAGGTGCCGGCCAAGCGGATCCCCTACTTCAAGCCGGGCAAGGAGCTGCGCGAGCTGCTGAACGAGGCCGACTAGCTCAGCCGGGAGCGCGGCTGCGAATGGACACCCTCTTCACCCCGTGGAGGTACGCGTACATCACGGGACGATGCGACGACGCGGCGGGGTGCTTCCTGTGCGCTGCGGTGGCCGAGCCTGACGCGCCGGAGCGGCTGGTGGTCCATCACACCGCGCACCACGTGGTGTTGCTCAACCGCCATCCCTACACCAACGGGCACCTGATGATCGCTCCCCGCGAGCACGTCGCCTGGCCGGGCCAGGAGTCGGCCGAAGCGCAGGCCGCCCTCTGGCCCATGGTGCTGTTGTGTCTGGAGGCGTTGCGGCGCGCCTACTCCCCGGACGGCTTCAACCTGGGGATGAACCTCGGCTCGTTCGCCGGCGCCGGGCTGCCGGGACACGCTCATTTCCACGTCGTGCCGCGTTGGGGAGGGGACACCAACTTCATGGGAGTGGTCGCCCAGACGCGGCTGGTACCGCAAGCCCTGGAGGAGACGCGGCAGCTGCTGCGGCCGATCTTCACCGAGCTCGCTCGGTGCGGCGCCGGCTGACCCGGCGAGCGAGTCATGGCCGAGCCGGCGAGACAGGAAGGGCAGGCGCGGGAGCGGCCGGAGCGGGTCTCGGCGCTGCCGGGCTGGGTGGCGAGCATCGCGGCCTGGGTGCTCCCCGGCCTGGGGCACCTGCTCCTCGGGCGTCGCGGGCGGGCCTCGCTGTTCTTCCTCCTGGTGCTGGCGGCGGTGGGGATCGGCTACGCGCTCGAGGGGAAGCTCTATACCCCAGTGCCGGGGCGCCCGCTCACCGTGCTGGCGACGCTGGGGGCGATGGGCATGGGCCTGCCGTACTTCCTGCTGCGCTTCACCGCCGGCTACACCGGCGACGTCGCCGCTCCCGGCTTCGAGTACGGCACCGCCTTCCTGCTGTCGGCCGGCTTGATGAACCTGCTGCTGGTGCTCGACGCCTGGGACATCGCCAGCGGGCGCAAAGAGTGACCCGGTGCTGAGCCACTTCCTGCTGATGGTCCTCTACGCGCTCGTCCTGAGTGTCTTCTTCACCGCGTTGTGGCGGCGAAACCGCCGCGAGCAGGTGCGGTTGTTCCTCCAGCTCTTTCTCGGGATGGTCGGCGGCGGGCTGCTCATCGCCTGGCTGATGTACCCGTTTCCTTCCGGCCCGCCGGCCCCGTTGCCATGACCGTCTCCGGCGCCGAGGGGCCGCCGCAGCCGACTCTGCTGGTCGTCGCGGGGGAGGCTTCGGGAGACCTCCATGCAGCCCGGCTGGTGGGTTGCCTGCGGCGGCACTGCCCGGGGCTCGCGGCCTTCGGGATGGGGGGGGACGAGCTGGCGGCGGCAGGCGTCGAGCTGGTGGCCCACAGCGGCGAGGTGGCGGTGGTCGGCATCACCGAGGTGCTGAAGGTGCTGCCACGGGTGCGCCAGGTCTTCCGGCTGCTGCTCGACGAGGCGCGACGGCGGCGGCCCACGGCGGCCGTGCTGGTCGACTTCCCCGACTTCAACCTACGCCTGGCTCGTGGTCTGGCGCGGCTGGGCGTCCCGGTCGTCTACTACGTCAGCCCACAGGTCTGGGCGTGGCGGTCGCGGCGAGTGCGGACCATCGCCCGCACGGTGGACCGCATGCTGGTGCTGTTCCCGTTCGAGCTCGACTTCTACCGCGCGCGCGGCGTCGACGCCGTCCACGTCGGCCATCCGCTGGTCGACGAGGTCCCGCAGCTGCCCCAGGTCTGGGACCGGGGGCCGGAGCCCGCCGGCGCCTACCGCGTGGCGCTGCTGCCGGGGTCGCGGCGCAGCGAGGTGGAGGCGCTGCTGCCGGACATGCTCGCTGCGGTGGGACGCATGCGCCGGGAGGCCGCGATCGAGGCGCGGGTGGTGAGGGCCCACACCGTGCCGCGAGCGCTGATCGAGCGGCTGGTCGCCGCCAGCGGCGAGCGGGTCGAGGTCGTCGAGCGGGAGCGCTTCGCGGCCGTGGCGGACAGCCACCTCGCCCTCTGCGCGTCGGGGACGGCGACGCTCGAGGTGGGCCTGCTCGGCACGCCGATGGTGGTCCTCTACCGGGTGCAGCCGTGGACCTATCGGCTGGCGCGGCTGCTGGTCAAGCTGCCCGCCTTCAGCCTCGTCAACCTGGTGCTGGGCGAGCGGGTGGTCCCCGAGCTGCTGCAGGAGGAGGTCGAGCCGGAGCGGGTGGCGGCCGAAGCGCTGGCGCTGTTGCGCGATCGCCAACGCCGCGAGCGGCTGCGCGCGGGGCTGGCCGGACTGCGCCAGCGGCTCGGCGAGGGCGGCGCCAGCGAACGCGCGGCCCGCGAGGTGGCGGCGGTGCTCGGCTGCGCGCCGCTGGAGCTCGCCGCCGAGGTGGGGGCATGAGCGGCAGGAGAGAGTCGGCGGGCGTCTACCCGTTCCTCTGGCGCTTCTTTCGCCGCTACGTCGCCTGGGGCGCGGTGGCGCTGGTGGGCAGCCTGCTGTTCGCCGCCGGTACGGTGGCCCTGGTGTCGCTGGTCGAGCCGGTGTTCTCGGAGGTGCTGCTCTCCGACTACCGGGCGCCGGGGCTCCCCGCTGCCGCCGCCGAGGAGCCGCAGGAGCCGGGGAGCGCCGCGGGCCTGGAGGGCAAGGCCGACCTCACCAGCCACCTGCAGGACGCCTACCACAGCCTCAAGCGGCACTGGGGGATCGACCGGCGCGAGGTGGTGTGGTTCGTGCCCGTGCTCTTCCTGCTGATCTTCCTGCTACGCAGCCTGGCGCACTTCGCCAACGGCTACGCCTTCCAGCGGATCGGTCTCGGCGCCACCACCGATCTGCGCAACGCCCTGTACCGCCGCATTCTCGAGCAGTCGAGCCGCTTCTACGCCGAGCACCCCTCGGGCGAGCTGGTCAGCCGGGTGGTCAGCGACGTCGGGGTGATGCAGGCGGCGATCTCGACCCGGCTGCTGGACGTCTTCCAGCAGCCCTTGACCCTGCTCGTGCTGCTCTGGTTCCTGCTCTCCATCCACCTCGAGCTGGCCCTCGTCTGCCTGGTGGCGACGCCGGTGCTGCTCTATCCGATCGTGCGCTTCGGCAAGGGAATGCGGCGCACCAGCCACCGCAGCCAGGAGCACATGGCCGATCTGGCGAACCTGGTCGGCGAGGGGGTGCGCGGCCATCGGGTGGTCAAGGCCTTCAACATGGAGGAGTTCGAGTACCGGCGGTTCCAGGTCGCGTCGCGCCGCCACCTGCGGGTCAACCTCCGCGCCCAAGTGCTGTCCAACGCCTCCAGCCCGGTGGTCGAGTCGCTGGCGGTCATCGGCGCGGCGCTGCTGCTGATCTACGCCGGCCGCCGCATCCACGCCGGCGAGCTCACGGCTTCGGAGTTCGTCACCTTCCTGCTCACCCTGCTATTGATGTACGACCCGGTCCGCAAGCTGAACAAGGTCAACCTGATCCTGCAGCAGGCGGTGGCCGCGGCGCAGCGGGTGCACTCCCTGATGGAGCTGCCGGTGGACGTGGTCGAGCGTCCCGGGGCGGGGTCCCTGCAGCGGGTGGAGCGCGGCATCGCCTATCAGGGGGTCAGCTTCTCCTACGAGACAGAACCCGTCCTGCGCGACATCGATCTGGAGATCCACGGCGGCGAGATCGTCGCCCTGGTGGGTCCCTCCGGAGCCGGCAAGACCAGCCTGGTCAACCTGCTGCCGCGGTACTTCGACCCCACGGAGGGCCGCCTCACCCTCGACGGCGTCGACCTGCGCGACCTGTCGCTGGCGGGGTTGCGGTCGCTCATCGGCATCGTCACCCAGGAGACGGTGCTGTTCAACGACAGCATCCGCAACAACATCGCCTACGGCCGCGCCGACCTGCCCCTGGAGCGGGTGCGCGAGGCCGCCGCGGCGGCCTACGCCGACGAGTTCATCGCCCAGCTGCCGCACGGCTACGACACCGTCATCGGCGAAGGCGGGCTGAAGCTGTCGGGAGGGCAGCGGCAGCGCCTGGCGATCGCCCGGGCGATCCTCAAGGATGCGCCGATCCTGATCCTCGACGAGGCCACCTCGCAGCTCGACAGCGAGTCCGAGGCGCTGGTGCAGAAGGCGCTGTCGAACCTGACGCGCGGCCGCACCACCCTGGTCATCGCCCATCGTCTGTCGACGGTGATCAACGCCGACCGCATCGTCGTCCTCGACGGCGGCAGGGTGGTCGAGCAGGGCACCCACCACCAGCTCCTCGACGCGGGCGGGGTCTACAAGCGCCTCTACGACCTGCAGTTCCAGGGGTGAGGGGACGAGGAGTCGGCGATGCGTAGCATGACCGGCTTCGGCCAGGCCAGCGGGTCCAACCCCCGCCACCAGGTGGCGGTGTCCCTGCGCTCGGTCAACGGCCGCTACCTCGACCTCTCCCTGCGGCTCAAGGAGGAGTACCGCAGCCTCGAGCCGCTGCTGCGCCGGATCCTCGAAGCCCAGCTGCACAGGGGCCGGGTCGACGCCACCGTCGACGTTCGCCCCAGCACGCCCCTGCCCGCCCGCGTCGAGGTGCAGATGGAGGTGGTCAAGGCGCTCCACCTGGCTTCGCACGGACTGGCCGAGAAGGGGCTGATCGCCACCGAGCTGGCGCTCGGTGACCTGATGCGGTTACCCGAGGTGCTGGAAGTGCGAGTCGAGCCGGACACCCTCGACGGCGACGACGAGGCGCTCGTGGCGCAGGTCGCGGGCCGGGCTCTGGAGCAGTTGGTGGCGGCGCGGGAGCAGGAGGGCGCGCAGCTCGCTTCCCTGTTGGCGGAGCGCGTCCGAGAGCTGGAGCAGGCGGCGGTGGCCTTGCGGCGGCGCGCGCCGGCGGTGCGCGAGGCGTTGCACCAGGGGTTGCAGCGGCGCCTGCGCGAGCTCCTGGCGGGGCAGCCCCTCGACGAGGTCCGGCTCGCCCAGGAGGTGGCGCTGCTGGTCGACCGCAGCGATGTCGCCGAAGAGCTGGACCGGCTGGCCCTCCACCTCGAGCACTTCCGTGGCGTCGCCGCGGGCGGCGGGGGCCTGGGGAAGCGCCTCGACTTCCTCAGCCAGGAGATCCTCCGCGAGCTCAACACGCTCGGCGCCAAGTGCCGCGACGCCGAGGCGACACGTCTGGTGCTCGACGCCAAGGTGCTCTGCGAGCAGCTGCGCGAGCAGGTGCAGAACGTGGAGTAGACTGACAAGGGTGGCCCCAGAGCTCGACGCGTCGGCTCGGCAGTGCGCCGGGGAGTGTCGCTAGGAATGGTCCCCGGCGAGCTGTTCGTGCTCTCGGCCCCCTCGGGCGCCGGCAAGACGACCCTCATCCAGGCGATGATGGAAGGGCCGCTGCGCGAGTGCACCGATCTGCTCTTCTCGGTCAGCCACACCACCCGGCCGCCGCGCCGGGGGGAGCGCGACGGAGTCGACTACCACTTCGTCAGCCAGCAGGCCTTCCAGGAGATGATCGCCACCGACGCCTTCCTGGAGTGGGCGGAGGTCTACAACAACCTCTACGGCACTTCCTGGGAAGAGGTCGTGCCGCGGCTCGAGCGCGGCCTCGACGTCATCCTCGACATCGACGTCAAGGGGGCGGAGGTGGTGCTGCAGCGCTACCCGGAGGCCACCGGCGTGTTCGTCATGCCGCCGAGCTATGCGGCGCTGGAGGAGCGCCTGCGCGGACGCCGCCTCGACGACGAGCAGGCAGTGTCCCGGCGCCTGGCGATATCTCTATGGGAGATAAGGCGTTACCACCAGTATCACTATGTTATCATCAACGACGACGCGCGCCGTGCCGCCGATGCACTGGCCGCGATCATCTTCGCCAGGCGCCATCGGGCCCGCCGCATGCGCGAGCGCGCGGAGGCGGTGGTCCGCGACTTCCAGGCCGCCTTGCACCACGAGCCATCCGAGATCACGGGAAGCTGAACCGGCTCCCCATGGAGGTGTGATGAGCGACAGACTGACGGGGAAGCTCCCCTCGATGGACCGCACCCTCGAGCAGTACGACAGCAAGTTCCGATTCGTCCTCCTGGCCTCGGCCCGCGCCGAGCAGCTGCTGCGCGGCGCGCGGCCGAAGCTCGACCTGGCGGGCAAGAAGCCCAGCCGCATCGCCATGGAGGAGCTGCGGCGCGGCCAGATCTCGTGGGAGTACGGGCTGCCGCCCGAGCCCGAGGAGGAGGCGGCAGGGGAGGGTGCGGCGGAGGAGGGCGTCGCCGCCGAGGGCGCAGAGCACTGAGCCGACGCCTGCTGCTCGGCGTCAGCGGCGGCATCGCGGCGGTCAAGGCGCCCGATCTGGTCCGCCGCCTGCGCGAGCGCGACCTGGAGGTGCGCTGCGCCCTCACCCGCGCGGCCGAGGCGTTCGTCACCCCGCTGGCGCTCGAGGTCCTCAGCGGCCATCCGGTCTACGGCGAGGCCTATCTCAGCCCGGGCCGCGACGGGGTCGAGCAACACGTCGAGGCCGCCCGGTGGGCGGAGCTGTTGCTGGTCGCCCCCGCCACCGCGCACGCGCTGGCGCGGCTCGCCCATGGCCTCGCCGACGACTTCCTGACCACCGCGGCCCTCGCCTTCCGGGGGCCGCTGGTGGTGGCGCCGGCGATGCACCCCCGCATGTGGGAGCACCCGGCGACGCGGCGCAACTGTGAGACGCTGGCGGGGCGGGGAGTGCGCTTCCTGGGGCCGGAGGTGGGTCCTCTGGCGTCGGGGGAGGAGGGCGTGGGGCGCATGAGCGAGCCGCAGGTGCTGGCCGATGCCGTGGCGGGGATGCTCGCCGCGGGGCCGCTGTCGGGGGCGCGGGTGCTGGTCACCGCCGGCCCGACCTGGGAGCCGGTGGACCCGGTGCGGGTGCTGGCCAATCGCTCGAGCGGCAAGATGGGCTTCGCGCTGGCCGCCGAGGCCGCGGCGCGCGGGGCCGCGGTGACGCTGGTGGCCGGGCCGGTGGCGCTGCCGACGCCCTGGGGGGTCGAGAGGGTGGACGTTGAGACCGCCCGGGAGATGCGCGACGCCGCCCTCGGCGCGGCGCCGGATGCCGACCTGGTGCTGATGACGGCGGCGGTGGCGGACTTCCGCCCCCGGGATCCCGCCTCCCGCAAGCTGAAACGGCAGGAGGGAGTGCCGCGACTCGAGCTCGAAGCCACCCCGGACATCCTCGCCGACCTGGTGGCCGCGGCGCCCGGGGCGGTGGTGGTGGGGTTCGCCGCCGAGACCGACGACCTGCGCGCCACGGCCCGGGCGAAGCTCGAGCGCAAGGGGGTCGACTTCCTGGTCGCCAACGACGTGTCGCGTCGCGACGTCGGCTTCGGCAGCGACTTCAACGAGGTGGTGGTGTTCCGACGGCAAGGCGAGCCGGTGGCGCTGCCGCGGGCGGCGAAACGGCAGCTGGCCGGGCCGCTCCTCGACCTCTTCGCCGCCGCCCTGGTGCCGCGATGAGCGTGCCGGGCGAGCTGGCGCCGCTGCTCGAGTACCTCGCCGCCATCGGCTACGAAGAGCTCTACCGGGCAGCCGGGCAGCCGGCGCCCCCGCCGGCGCCGTCGGCTGCGGCGGCGACGCCGGAGGAGCGGCGCGCGGCGCTGCTGCGCGTCGCCGACGAGGCCCGGAGTTGCCGCCGCTGCCGGCTGAGCGAGGGGCGGCGGACGGTGGTCTTCGGCACCGGCGACCCCGACGCCGAGCTGATGTTCCTGGGCGAGGGTCCGGGCGCCGAGGAGGACCGCCAGGGGCTGCCCTTCGTCGGCCCCGCGGGGCAGCTCCTCACCCGCATCATCGAGGCCATCGGGCTCGAGCGCGACCAGGTCTACATCGCCAACGTGGTCAAGTGCCGTCCGCCGGGCAACCGCGACCCGCAGCCCGACGAGGTCGCCGCATGCCGGCGCTTCCTGGAGGCGCAGATCCGGCTGGTGGCGCCGCGCGTCATCGTCGCTCTCGGGCGGGTGGCGGCGCAGACCCTGCTCGGCAACGACCTCCCCGTCGGTCGCATGCGCGGAGCCTGGCACCAGGTCCTGGGGGTGCCGGTGCGGGTGACCTACCACCCGGCGGCGCTGCTGCGCAACGCCTCCTTCAAGCGCCCCACCTGGGAGGACATGCAGGTGGTCAGGGACCGCCTGGCCGCAGCACCAGGGCCCAGGCCACGGCCATGATGGCGCCGTCCACCAGCGCGTGGCTCAGCCAGGGCGCGGCGAGCGACCGCCAGCGGTCGTAGAGGAGGCACCAGAGCACGCCACCCAGGGCCACGGCGGCGCTGAACGGCAGGGTGGCGGCGAGCAGGTAGCGGGGCCCGAGGAAGGCGTGGAGAATGACCACGTGGTGGGTGGCGAACGCCGCCGCCGCCACCGTCACCGCCGCCGCCCGTGGCAGCCGCCGGCGCAAGCTGCCGAAGAGGAACCAGCGCCAGTAGTACTCCTCGAACAGGGAGTGGGCCAGAGAGAGGGCCACGGCCAGGGCCAGGAACCCCGTCGTCGAGGTAGCGGCGAACGCCTCCAGCCGCGCCCGGATCGGCGCCCGCGCCACCTCTTCGAGCGTCGTCCCGGCGAAGAGGAGGTAGGCGAGGCCGATGCCGGCGGCCAGCAACACCCCGCTCGCCGCGCCGGCGAGCCAGCCCGCGGCGGGCGCTCGGCGAAGGCGGTCCCGCGGCAGCCCGGCGAGGCCCCAGCCGAGCAGGGGCAGCGCCGCCTGCACCAGCTTGCTGCCGAAGTAGAGCTGCCGCATCCACTCGCGATCGGCGAAGGTGAGGAAGTAGAGCCAGCTGGCGACGGTGGGGAAGACCATGGCCGCGACCAGCACCGCGAGCTGACGATCGCGACCCGCCATGGGCGGGGATGATAGCGGCGTCTCCGGTATCATTCCCGCCATGGACCCCCTGCCGGTCACCCTGGACAAGGCCGTCGAGCGCCTCCTCCCGGATCGCGTCGAGGTGAGCGTGCTGGTGCCGGTCGTCGACGAAGAGGGCACGGTGGCCGAGCTGGCGACGCGGGTGGCGGCGGTGTTGGAGCGCCTCGGCAAGAGCTTCGAGATCGTCTTCATCGACGACGGTTCGCGCGATGGCACGGTGGCGGCGATCCGCCAGGCCCGCCAGCGCGACCCGCGGGTCAAGCTGATACGGCTGCGCCGCAACTTCGGCAAGGCGGCGGCGCTGACCGCCGGCTTCGACCACTGCGGCGGCGAGGTGATCGTGACCATGGATGGCGACCTCCAGGACGACCCGCTGGAGATCCCCCGCATGCTCGCCGCTCTCGAGGAGCGAGAGCTGGACCTCGTCTCCGGGTGGAAGCGGCGCCGGCGCGACCCCGCGTCCAAGCGCTATCCGTCCATGCTCTTCAACTGGGTGACGCGCAAGGTGGCCGCGGTCGACCTCCACGACTTCAACTGCGGCTTCAAGGCCTACCGCCGCGAGGTGCTCGAGCAGATCGCGGTCTACGGCGAGCTGCACCGCTACATCCCGGTGCTCGCCAGCCGCCGCGGCTTCACCATCGGCGAGATCGAGGTGGCCCACCACCCGCGCCGCCACGGGGTCAGCAAGTACGGCTGGGACCGCTTCTACAAGGGCCTGCTCGACCTGATGACGGTGCTGTTCATCACCCGCTACAACCGCCGGCCGCTACACCTGTTCGGCCTGGTGGGCCTGGTGCTGTCCACCGCCGGCCTGCTGACCAACAGCTACCTGGCGGTGCTGTGGTTCCAGGGGGAGCCGCTGGGTCGCCGGCCGCTGCTCTTGCTCGGCGTCCTGTTGATGCTGATCGGCATCCAGGTGCTGACCACCGGCCTGCTCGGCGAGATGATCACCTACAAGAACTTCCGCCGCGCCGACAGCTACTCCGTCAAGGAGTCGTAGGCGCTAGCCCGACACTAGTCGAGGTCGACGGTGAGCCGCCTCGGCGTGCCCTCGCGGAGGATGTCGAGCACGATCTGGCGGGGCTTCTGGCGCTGGATGTAGTTGAACAGGTCCTGCGGCCCGTCGAGCTTTCGCCCGTCCACCCCCAGCACCACGTCCCCTTTGCGCAGCCCCGCCTTGGATGCCGGGCTGTCGCCCATCACCGTCTCCACCACGGCGCCGCGGATGCCGAGGTAGGTGTAGTCGTTGGGGTCGAAGTGCACCCCCAGCGACTTGGGCTGGAAGTCGCGCCGCCGGCGATCGGTCGGCGCCGGCGTCCCGCGCATCGTCGACTGCTCGGCGAGCGCCTGCTGATGCGCCACCACCTGCTGGAGATTGCCCGCCGCCTCGGGGAACCCGGGACGGATGGCGAGGGCGCGGCGGAAGGCCTCCTCGGCGGCGGCGTACTCCCGCAGCTCGACCAGCACCGTGCCCAGGTTGTTGTGCACCTCGGGTCGACCGGGATCGAGCGCGACGGCGCGCTCGAGGCTCTGTCGCGCCCCCTGCAGGTCGCCCGAGGCCTGTCGCGACAGGCCCTGATAGATGAGGGCCTCGGCGCTGCCGGGAGCCAGCACCAGGGCGCGGTCGGCGGCGGCGATGGCCTGCTGGTGGAGCCCCTGCTCGAAGCGCACCATGGCCAGGTAGGTGGCGGCGCGGTCGGCGAGGCCCAGGCGGTTGGTGGTGTCGCGCTCGAGCACCCGTTCCAGGGAGGCGGCGGCCGCATCCAGCTCGCCGCCACCGCGCTGGGCGAGCGCCAGGTTGAGCCAGGTGGCGGCGTCATCGGGTGCCCTGGCGGTGACCTGCCGCAGCACCGCCGCCGCCTCGGCGTGCTTGCCGGCGCCGAGGTAGGTGGCGGCCAGGTTGTTGGCGATCTGGACGTCCTCGGGGGCGAGTCCGATGGCGCGACGGAAGGCCTCCTCGGCAGCTCCCTCCTCTCCCAGGCGGCGCAGCGTCAAGCCCAGGTTGTTCCAGGTGCGGGCGCTGGCGGGATCGAGGTCGAGCGACTGCCGCAGATGGCGGCGGGCGTCCTCCAGGTACTCGCGCTCGTAGTAGAGCAGCCCGAGGTTGGCGAAGCTCTGGGCCCGCAGCTCCAGCGTCAGGCTCCCCGGGTTGGCGGCCTCGATGGCCAGCAGCCGCTCGAATCCGGCGATAGCCTCCTCCGCGCGGCCCGACCGGACCTCCACCAACGCCAGGTTGTAGAGGGCGAACGGATCGGCGGGTGCGAGCTCGAGCGCCTCTTGCAGGCGGAGGCGGGCGCGCGCGAAGTCGTCGCTGGCGATGTCCTGCAACGCCACCCGCACCAGGTCCCCGGCGCGATTGCGGCGCTGGGAGCGGGCCTGGTCCAGGGCCTGCTGGTAGAGGTCGACGAACTCCTGGCTGTAGTTCTCCGCCGCGAACGGGTAGTCGAGCTGTTGGGCGAGCGCCTGGCCGATCAGCTCCTTCGCCACCCATGGGCGAAAGAGCTGGTTCTCCAGCCAGGCGGCGGTCATCAGGTGCTCGGCCTTGACCGCGGGCTCCTCCACCGCCTCGGCCAACCGCTGGTAGAGCTGCGACGCCACCTCCAGCTCCCCCTCCAGGTACTTCTGCTGCGCCAGGGCGGCGAGCTCGACCGGGTGGGTGGGGATGGTGGTGGCGTCCGGCGCCTCCTCGGGGGGGTCCCCGTCGTCGGGGTCGACGAGGAAGGTCTGGGTCTCGCGGATCGGCTCGCCCTGCTCCTCGCCCATCTCCTCCTCCTCGATCTGCCCCTCCTGGGCCGGCAGGGGCAGCGCGGCGACGAGGATCCCGACGACGGCGAGCAGCAGGCGACGGTGGCGGTGCATCGGGAGGATTCTACCCGCAGGCCAGCGAGGCTCCGCCTCCACCGGCCCCTGGCCGCTAGTCCAGCGGTCTCGGGTGGACGTTGACGAGCTGGCCGCGTCCGAGATCGAAGGTCGCGGTGTGCAGCGTCCCCGAGGCGATCTCCACCTGGGCCTCGATCACCTCCTGTCCGGCAGGCCCCTGGCGCTCGATGCGCAGCTGGTGCGGCCCCGGCCTGACGTGGGCTACCGTCACCGGGCTGCGGCCCAGGGGGGCGCCATCGAGGAACACCTCTCCCGGCGGAGTGTTGACGAACGGTTGGACGCGCAGCGAGCCCGGGCGCTGGAGCGGCATCGCCGGCCGCACCGTCTTCCCTTCGCCGACCGTGACCCGGGTCTGCGCCGAGTCGCTGTACTCCCCGTCGCGATAGGTGAAGCGGACGGTGATCTGGCCGGGGGGCACCTGGAAGCTGCGCTCGCCGTCGAGGCGGTGGCGCGGCCCGCCGTCGACGCTGACGTAGATCTCCGGGCTCCAGGACCGCGCCACCACCACGCGGCCCGGCTCGGGCGGTGGCGGCTCGGAGGCGGGCTCGGGCGCGGTCTCCGGCGCGGGCGCCTCGGCGAGGGAGGGGACGGCGTCCGCCGCTGGCGGGTCGGGGCCCGCGGGGGTCTGCGCCGGGGCCGCCGCGGGCGGAGCTACCGCCCCAGCCGGGTCGGACGGCCCCTCCCCGCCACCGGCGCCGTCGAG
>DATKEH010000054.1:0-5711 GCA_035546355.1 Thermoanaerobaculia bacterium | reverse complement strand
ACGTCGTGATACCAGCGCCACACCTCGGGGTTGATCGGCTCGCCGACCGTGCCGAGGATGCGCAGGCTCTTGCGCGCGTGCTTCTTGACCCACTCGTCGCCGGCGCGCGCCACCGCGCGGATGGCGGTGGGGGCGGTGTAGAAGACGGTCACCCCCAGGTCGTCGACCAGCTGCCAGTACCGCCCGGGGTCGGGGTACACCGGGGTCGACTCGAACATCACCGTGGTGGCGCCGTTGGCCAGCGGCCCGTAGAGGATGTAGCTGTGGCCGGTGACCCAGCCGACGTCGGCGACGCAGGCGTAGACGTCGTCCTCGCGCAGGTCGAACACCAGCCGGTGCGTCAGCGCCGCGTAGAGCAGGTACCCGGCGGTGGTGTGCAGCACCCCCTTGGGTTTGCCGGTCGACCCCGAGGTGTAGAGGATGTACAGCGGCTCCTCCGAGCCCATCCACTCGGCGCTGCAGTAGGGGCGCTCGCGCGCGACCTCCTCCTCCAGCCACAGGTCGCGCCCGG
Source organism: Thermoanaerobaculia bacterium (assembly GCA_035546355.1). Taxonomy (GTDB): domain Bacteria; phylum Acidobacteriota; class Thermoanaerobaculia; order Multivoradales; family JAIOJS01; genus DATKEH01. The sequence goes on along the minus strand of DATKEH010000054.1, from coordinate 5,200 downwards.
TGTGGGTGGGCACGACGCTGTCGGTGCGCCGCGCCACCAGGACGTGCTCGACGAAGGACAGCCCCTCGATCGCCTGATCGACGGTCTGCTTGAGCGGGATGCGCTTGCCGCCGCGCAGCCCCTCGTTGGCGGTGATCACGATCTTGGCGCGGGCGTCGAGGACGCGGTCGCGCAGGCTCTCGGCGGAGAAGCCGGCGAACACCACCGAGTGGATGGCGCCGATGCGGGCGCAGGCGAGCATCGAGTAGGCGAGCTCGGGGACCATCGGCAGGTAGATCGCCACCCGGTCGCCGCGCCGCACGCCGAGGCGCTTGAGCACGTTGGCCATGCGCCCGACCTCCCGGTACAGGCGGCGGTAGGTGATCGCCTCGTACTCCCCCGCCTCGTCCTTCGCCCACAGGATGGCGGTCTTGTCACCGCGCTCGGCGAGGTGCCTGTCGAGGCAGTTGTAGGCGGCGTTGAGGCGGCCGCCGAGGAACCAGCCGAAGTCGAGCTCGTGGAAGTCCCCGTCGTGGATGGTGTGCGGCGGATGGAACCACGACAGCGCCTCGGCCTGTCGGCGCCAGAAGCCATCCGGGTCGTCCAGCGACTCGCGATACAGCCGCTGGTACTCCTGCAGCGAGCCGATCTGGGCCTGGCGGGCGATCTCGTCCTTGACCGGGATCATGCTGAGCTCCTCCTGAGTCGATCCGACCGGGACGGCACCTCAAGGCAGCGCGGCGAACAGCCGCCCGAGGTCCTCCTCGTCGTTGTAGACGTGTGGCGACACCCGCAGTCGCCCGGCGCGTTGCGCCACCACCACCTTGGCGCGGAGCAGCCGCTCGGCCAGCTCGTCGGCGGCGATCTCGGGGTGGCAGGCGGCGACGATCCCCGACCGCTCCCCCTCCCACTGCGGGCTCGACAACTCGAAACCCCGCTCGGCGAGGCCGCTCGCCACCTGCTCGGCCAGGGTGAGCACGCGCCGCTCCACCGCCTCGGCCCCGAGCTCGAGCAACAGGTGCAGCGACTCGCCCAGAGCGGCGATGCCGTAGGCGTTCAGCGTGCCCGGCTCGTGCCGCGGGGCACCCTCGGCAGGCGTCAGGTCGAAGGTCGTCCACTCGAACTTGCGGCGCATCGACCGCCAGCCCAGCAGCGGCGGGCGGATGCGATTGACGACGCGATCGGAGACGTACAGCAGACCGATCCCCTCCGGCCCCAACAGCCACTTGTGGGCGCCGGCGGCGACGACGTCGACGAAGTCCCGCTCCACCGCCAGCCGCAGGGCGCCCAGCCCCTGGATGGCGTCGACCACGAACAGCACGCCCTGCTCGCGGCACCAGCGGCCGAGCTGCTCGAGGTCGAGGCGATAGCCGCTGGCGTACTGCACCCACGACAGCGCCAGCACCCGGGTGCGGCCGTCGACGCGGGAGAGCAGCTCGTCGAGGTCGATGCGGCCGTCGCGCTCCGGCACCTGGCGGTACTCCACCTCGCGAGCGCCGAGCGCCATCCACGGATAGACGTTGGAGGGGAACTCGCACATCGCCCCCACCACGTTGTCGCCGGCCCGCCACTCCAGCCCCTGGGCGACGATCGACAGGCCGGTCGAGGTGTTGGGGACGAAGGCGATCTCGTGGGTATGGCGCGCACCCACCAGCCGCGCCGCCAGGCCGCGGACCTGCTCCACGATCTCGTTGCGCTCGTCCCAACGCTGGTCGCCGGTGCGGGAGGTCTCGCGCGCCACCGCCGCCATCCGCTTGACCGCCCGCTGCGGCAGCGGCGCGATGGCGGCGTGGTTCAGGTACGCATAGCGCTCGCTGACCGGGAACTCCCGCCGCAGCTCGGCGATGCGGACCGGCGAGATCGCGGCGGGGGCCGGGGTCATCCGCGGCAGTGTACAGCAGGCAACGAACCGCCTCTCACCCCGCCGGCTCCTGCGGCTGACGCCCTTCGCCGGCGCCGAGCGGCAGGCGCAGCAGCGCCCGGGTGCCCGCGCCATCGGTGCGGTTCTCCAGCGCCAGCGTGCCGCCGTGCGCCTCGGCGATCTGGCGCGCCAGCACCAGCCCGATCCCGGACCCCCCTGGCTTGGTGGTGAAGAAGGGCACGAAGAGGTTGGCGGTGGGCGGCAGGCCCGGCCCCTCGTCCTCGACCCAGGCCTCGAGCCAGCGCCCGTCCTGCCGCCATCCCAGGCGCACCCCGCCGCCGGTCTCGCCGGCCGCCTCGACCGCGTTGCGCACCAGGTTGATGAGCAGCTGCTCGAGCTGCGCGCGGTCGACCTCCACCGCGACTTCCGGCCCCGGCAGCACCGCCACCGGCAGCCGCGTCTCCACCGCGGCGACGTGGCTCGCCAGCTGCGCGAACGGCACCGGCTCGAGACGCGGCGGCGGCAGCTGCGCCAGCCGCGAGTAGGAGGCCATGAAGCGCGACAGCGCGGCGGCGCGGTCCTCGATCACCGCCAGGCCCCGCTCGAGGTCCTCCTCGCGATCGGCCGGCGGCGGCTGCCGCCCCAGCAGGCTGCGCAGGGTGGCGGCCATCGACTTGATCGGGGTGAGCGAGTTGTTGAGCTCGTGACCGAGGACGCGGATGAGCCGCTGCCAGGCCTTGCGCTCCTCCTCGCGCAGGGCGTGGGAGAGGTCGGTGACCACCAGCAGCCGGTGCGGCACGCCCCCCTCGCGGAAGACGCTGCGCCGCACCCCCCAGCGGCCGAGACCGCCGGGGAACGGGCGCTCGACGGTCTGGTTGGGGGGCCCGGCGAGCAGCTCGGCGAGCCCCAGCGCCGCGGCGTCGCGGCCCAGCAGGCGGCGCGCCGGTTGCGCCAGCAGCCGCTCGCCGGCGCGGTTGACCAGACGCAGCCGGGCGCCGGCGTCGAAGGCGAATACCGCCACGTCGATGGTGCCGATCACCCGCCGCAGCAGGGCGGAGGCCTCGAGCGCCCCGAAGCGCTCGCTGCGCAGGATCTCGGCGAGCTCGTTGGTCTCGCGGAACAGCCCGTCGAGGGCGTCGCCAGGGTGGCTGCGCCGGGCGCGGAGCGAGAAGTCGCCGCGGCGCAGCGTCTCCAGCAGGTTGGTGACGGTGTGGAGGCTGTAGGTGAGGCGGCGGCGGACGGCGAAGGCGAAGGCGAGCCAGGTGCCGACGACGGCCGTCAGCAACCCCATCCCCAGCCACGAGGCGCCCTCCCGCCAGGCCAGCAGCGCCACCGCGACCGCCACCGCCGGCAGGCCGGCGGCCAGCGTCAGCAGCAGGACGCGCGTCTCGTATCGCAAGAGTCGCTCAGTCCTCCGGCGCCGGCCCGCCCGCCGGCGTCAGCCCGAACTTCTCCAGCCGCCGGTAGAGCGCGCTGCGCGACAGGCCCAGCTCGTCGGCCGCCTGGCTGACGTTGCCGCCGCAGCGCTCCAGGGCCTTCCGGATCAGGTGCCCCTCCACCTCCTCGAGGGTCATGCTCTCGATCGAGCCCACCGGTCCCGCCAGCGGCTCGAGCCCGAGGTCGGCGGCGGCGATCCGCTCGCCGCGCGCCAGCAGCACGCCGCGCTCGACGGCGTGGTCGAGCTCGCGCACGTTGCCCGGCCAGGGGTAGCGCAGCAGCGCGTCGCGCGCCGCCTGGTCGAAGCCGCGCACCGGCTTGCGGTAGCGCTGCGCCTGGCGGGCCAGGAAGTGCTCTCCCAGCGGCAGGATGTCTTCGCGCCGCTGGCGCAGCGGCGGCAGCCGGATCTCCACCGTCTTGAGGCGGAAGTACAGGTCCTTGCGGAAGCGGCCGGCGGCGACCTCCTGCGGCAGCTCGGCGTTGGTCGCCGACAGCACGCGCACGTCGACGTGGCGGGTGCGCGACGAGCCCACCGCCTCGAGCTCGCCGGTCTCGACCCCCCGCAGCAGCTTGGACTGCTGCGGCAGGGGGAGGTTGGCGATCTCGTCGAGGAACAGGGTGCCGCCGTCGGCCATCTCGAAGCGGCCGATGCGGTCCCCCTTGGCGTCGGTGAAGGCGCCCTTGACGTGGCCGAACAGCTCGCTCTCGAAGACGGTCTCGGCGAGGCCGCCGAGGTTGACCTGCACGAAGGGGCGCTCGGCGCGGGGGGAGACGGCGTGCAGCAGCCGCGCCACCACCCCCTTGCCGGTGCCGTTCTCGCCGGTGATCAGCACGTTGGCCTCGGAGGGCCCCACCCGCTCGATCAGCTCGAGCACCGGCTGCATGGCGCGCGAGCCGGCCAGGAAGTCCGGCCGCCCCTCGCCGCGCAGGACGCGGTTCTCGGCCTCCAGGCGCTTCCCCCGCTCCAGGGCGCCGGCGAGGTGCAGCTGGTTGGCGAGGATCGACAGCAGCCGCGCGTTGTCCCACGGCTTCTCGACGAAGTCGCGGGCGCCGCGGCGCATCGCCTCCACCGCCAGCTCGATCGAGCCCCAGGCGGTCATCACCACCACCGGCAGCTCGGGGGCGGTCTCCTGGACCCGGTCGAGCAGCTCCAGCCCCTCCTGGCCGGAGGTGGTGTCGCGGCTGTAGTTGAGGTCCATCAGCAGCAGGTCGGGATGCTGCTCGCCGAGCGCCGCCAGCACCTCCTGCGGCGAGCGGGCGACGCGCGCCGCGTACCCCTCGGACTTGAGCAGCAGGCGCAGGGCCGCCACCACGTCCGGCTGGTCGTCGGCCACCAGCACGACGGCGCTGTCGTCGCTCATCGGCCGGGCCCCTCCGCCGGCGCCAGCAGCCCCTTCTCGGCCAGCACGCGGCGCGCCAGCGGGATGCGCGGCGCCGCGATCGCGGCGTGATCGGGGCCCTCGAGGTTCATGGCGAACAGGGCGATGAGGCGCCCGTCGTCGTCGGCCACCCAGCCCACCAGCCAGCCCACCCATGCGTCGCCGGCCGGGCAGGCGCCGGTCTTGTGGCCCCAGTGGACACCCTCTGGCTCCCGCCGCGCCATCAGCTGGCGCAGCAGCGCCACGTGCTCGCTGGCGAAGTGGGTCTCGCCGCCGAAGATGCGCCGCAGCACCGCCACCTGCTCGTCGGCCGAGAGGGCCAGCGAGCTGCCGAGCCAGAAGCGGTCGATGCCGCCGCTGATGTCGCGGTTGCCGTAGTCCAGCTCATCGAGCTCGCGCTGCATCCGTTCGCCACCGACGCGGCGCGCCAGCTCCTGGTAGTACCACACCGCCGAGCGGCGGAAGGCGCTCTCCAGGTCCTGCCCCTGCGACCAGGCATCGGACCAGAAGGCCTCGCGCGGCGCCCGCACCGGATCCCACTCGA
>DATKEH010000053.1:0-2702 GCA_035546355.1 Thermoanaerobaculia bacterium | reverse complement strand
AGCTGGACGACGACCCCGCGGCCGTTGCCGACCTGGCGGCGCTGCAGGAGCGGCTCGGTACCGGCGCGACGCGTCTCCACGGCCTGGTGCGCACCCACTTCCACACCACGCCGCGCGAGCTGCTGCTGCGACGGCGCATCGGCGCCGCCTGCCGCCGCCTGCTGGCGGGCGACGAGCGGGTGCTCGACGTGGCGATGGCGGTGGGCTTCGACAGCCTCTCCGCCTTCCACGCCGCATTCGCCGCGGTGACGCGGATGGCGCCCGGCGACTATCGGCGGCTACGCGAGGGTGCCGGCTTCACGCTCCGCTTGCCGCGCGACTTCCGCGCCGAGTCCACCCTCGCCTTCCTCGGCCGCGACCCCGAGAGCCCTACCGAGCGGGTGCGAGGCACCGCGTTGCAGCGGGCGCTGGCGCTGCCGGAAGGGCCCGCCCTGCTCACCGTCGAGCTGCACCCCGGCGCGGCGCTCTGCCAGCTGGCGGCGAACCGACCGCCCTCGGCGGCGGCGATGGCGAGCGCCCACGCGACGGCACTGCGGCTGCTCGGCCTGCAGGGAGACCCTCGGCCCTTCGAGCGGCGGGTGGCCGCCGACCCCGAGCTGGGGCGCCTGCTCGACGGCCGGCGCGGCCTGCGCATCCCCCAGTGCCCGACCCCCTTCGAGGCGCTGGTGTGGGCGATTCTCGGGCAACAGGTGAACCTCCGATTCGCCTATACCCTGCGGCGCCGCCTCGTCGCCCGCTGCGGCGCTGCCGCCGGTGACGGCCTCGCCACCCATCCCGCTCCGCAGGCGATCGCCGCCTGCGACGAGGTGGAGCTGACGCGGCTGCAGCTCTCCCGCGGCAAGGCCCGCTACCTGCTCGCGGCGGCGCGCGCGGTGACCGCGGGCGACTGCCCGCTCGACGAGCTGGCGCGCGGGCCCGCCACCACCTGCGAACGCGCGCTGCGGGCGCTGGCAGGCGTCGGCCCCTGGACTGCCGCCTACGTCATGATGCGCGGCTTCGGCTTCGCCGACTGCGTGCCGGTGGGCGACGCCGGCCTGGCGCGTGCCCTCGAGCGCTTCTTCGCCCTTCCCACGCGCCCGCAGGCGGTCGAGACGGCCGCCCTGATGCGCCCCTTCGCCCCCTATCGCAGCTTCGCCACCACCCACTTCTGGACCACTCTCGGAGGAGCCGCATGAGCGACGTCACCGACACCCTGTTCACCGACCCCGTCGCCACGCCGGTGGGCGACCTGCTGGCCGTCGTCGACGGCGAGGGGCGCCTGGTGGCGCTCCCCTTCCTCGAGCCGGGGGGCGCCGAGACCACCCACGCCACCTGGGCGCGCCGCCTGCGCGCCCGCCTCGAGGCCGACGCGGCGCGCTGCGCCCCCGTCCGCCGGCAGCTCGAGGAGTACTTCGCCGGTCGCCGGCGCGCCTTCGACCTGCCGCTGGCGCCGCGCGGCACCGCCTTCCAGCGCGCCACCTGGGAGCAGCTCTCGCGCATCCCCTGGGGCGGCGCCATCTCCTACGGCGAGCTGGCCCGCCGTATCGGGCGCCCCCGGGGGTCGCGGGCGGTCGGCCAGGCCAACGGCGCCAACCCGATCCCGGTGGTCGTCCCCTGCCACCGCGTGGTCGCCGGCGACGGCACCCTCGGCGGCTACGGCGGCGGCCTCGAACGCAAGCGCTGGCTGCTGGCCCACGAAGGGGTGGCGCTGGGCGGTTAGCGGTCTGGCATGGGGCGCCTCGTCGCGCCTATGCGCCGAGGATGCCGCGCAGGCAGGCGAGCGTCGAAGGAAGCTCCTCCTGCCACAGCCAGGACGCTTCGATCCAGAACCCGGGCACGACGGTCGACGAGAGCCGGCCGGAGGCGAGAGCGAGCGCTTCGTACTCTCCGTCCGCCAGACGCTCGCAGTGGATCCTCTCGGCAAAGGGGTCGACGAGCCAGATCTCCGGGATCCGCGCCTGGCGGTAGCGAGGGAGCTTTTCGCGGACCTCGAGCTGCGGGTCGCCCTCGGAGGCGATCTCGATCACCAGGTCGGCAGGCCCTTCGAGGCGCTGGCGGCCCATGACGTGGAGTCGCTCCTCGCGGACGACGAGCAGGCCCGGCTCGGGCGACCAGCGCTCGTCGAGCCGCATCGGATAGCGGGAGCCGCGGACCACACCACCGCCACGCTCGTCGAGGTAGCCCCGGAGCAGCGTCAAGAGGAAGGCGAAGAGATCCTCGTGCCGATCGGACGCGGGGGACAACACCAACCTCCCGTCCAGGTACTCCCAGGCGCTGTCTTCGGCCAGGGCGTAGAACTCCTCCTCTCGCACGCCTGGCTTGAACACGACGTACGGCGGTTCGAGCCGATCGAGGCGCAGCGCGAAAGCCATCGCAGAGAGCGTAGCAGACCGCTGTGGCCAGAGGCGCCGCTGCGCGCGCCACGGCGGTACGATCGGCCGCGATGCTGCGCCGCCGCCCAGCCGGCTCGCAGGAGCGTGGGCCGCCGAGCTTGACAAGGGGTGGCTCTTTGCGAGACGCTTTTTGAATGGACGAAATCCATTATACCGCCACTAGAAACCGCTCTCGCGCCGTCCTGCGGATCGCCCTCGCCGGCCTGCTCGCCGCCGCCGCCGCCGAGGCCACGCCGCAGTTCGCGCGGCGCTACGCGGTCGGCTGCGGTCAGTGCCACGTCCTGCCGCCGAAGCTCAACGCCTTCGGCGAGCAGTTCCTCGCCAGCGGCT
>DATKEH010000052.1:0-9835 GCA_035546355.1 Thermoanaerobaculia bacterium | reverse complement strand
GGCGCGCGGCGGCCACATCGACGTCGACGCTCTCTCGGCGCTGCTCGGGATACCGGTGGTGCCGGCGGTGGCCATCCGCGGCCTCGGCACCCCGGAGATCGCCGCCGCGGTGGCGGAGGCCGCGCGGCCGCGGCTGCCGTCAGGGGAAGAGGAGCCGGCCGCGCGCGACGACTACGACGGCAATCGGCAACGGCTGGCGCGGGTCAACGAGATCCTGGCGGGAGTGTACTCGATCGCTCCGCCTCGCCATCCGACGCTGGCGGTGCGCCTCGGCTTCTGGGCAATGCACCCGCTCAAGGGGTGGCTGCTGCTGCTGGCGGTGCTGGCGGCGGTCTTCTGGTTCGTCGGGCTGCTCGGCGCCGGCACGCTGGTCGACCTGCTGGAGGTCGGCGTCTTCCACCACCGCGTGCAGCCGCTGGCGATCGCCACGGTCGACGCCGCGCTGGACTTCCCCCACGCCCACGCGGTGGCGGTCGAGGAGCTGGCCGTCGAGCTGCCGATCACCCCGGTGCGCGGCATCCCCCTGTTCGCCAGCGAGCGGCAGGTGGTGCAGCCGGACTACGCGCTCACCGCCGCCGCGCTCTCCCCGGGCCAGCACGTGGCGCGCTTCGGGCACGACCTGCTGGTCGGCGAGTACGGCGCCCTGACCATGGCGCTGGCCTACGCCCTGGCCATCGTGCTGCCCATCGTCACCACCTTCTTCCTGCTCTTCAGCCTGCTCGAGGACTCGGGCTACCTGCCGCGGCTGTCGATCATGCTCAACCGCGTGTTCCGGCTGATGGGCCTCAACGGCAAGGCGGTGCTGCCGATGATCCTCGGCCTCGGCTGCGACACCATGGCCACCCTCACCACCAGGATCCTGGGCACCCGCAAGGAGCGCGTGGTGACCACCATGCTGCTGGCCCTGGCGGTGCCCTGCTCGGCGCAGCTCGGCGTGCTGCTGGCGATGATGGCGAGCCTGTCGCCCGCGGCGGCCCTGGGCTGGCTGGGCCTGGTGGTGGGAGTGATCCTGCTGGTCGGCTGGCTGACCTCGCGCCTCTTCGACGGCGAGGAGGCCTCCGACTTCATCCTCGAGATCCCGCCGCTGCGCCGGCCGCAGCTGCGCAACGTCGTGACCAAGACGGTGGGCCGCGTCGACTGGTACCTGAAGGAGGTCATCCCGCTGTTCCTGATCGGCACCGCGGCGCTCTTCCTCCTCGACCGGGTAGGCCTTCTGGCCGCCATCTCGCGACTCGGCGAGCCGCTGGTGGCGGGCTGGCTGGGGCTGCCGGCGGAGACCTCCAACGCGTTCCTGGTCGGCTTCATGCGGCGCGACTTCGGCGCCGTCTACCTGCTGGAGGCGGCGACCGGGGCGGCGCCGATCCTGGGGCCGCACCAGGTGTTCGTCGCCATCGTCACCATCACCCTGTTCATGCCCTGCTTCGCCAATTTCCTGATGATCGCCAAGGAGCACGGCTGGCGGATGGCGTGGGCGATGGCCGCCTTCATCTTCCCCTTCGCCTTCTTCGTCGGCGGGCTCGTCAACCACCTCGGACGCTGGGTCTCGCCATGGTGATCTGCCCCTTCTGCGGCTTCGAGTTCGAGCGCACCGACACGCTCTGCCGCCACGGCTGCCCGCTGTCGGCGATGTGCAACCTGACGCGGTGCCCGAGCTGCGAGTACGAGTTCCCCACCCGGCCCGAGAAGCCCTCCTGGTGGCGCTCGCTGTTCGCCGGACGCAGCCGCCCCACGCCCCTCCCCGAACGCGCGCTCACCGTCCGCGACCTGGACGAGGGGGCGCGGGTGCGGGTCCTGGGCCTGGCCTGCGCCAGCGCCGGCCGCCGCAACCACCTGACGGTGTTCGGTTTGACTCCCGGCACCGAGGTCGAGCTGCTGCAGCGCCGTCCCGCCTTCGTGCTGCGGGTCGGCGAGACCGATCTCGCCCTCGACCCCGAGATCGCCGCCGAGGTGGTGGTCGAGCCGGTGGGCGAGCCGCCGGGGCCGCTGCCGCGACGGACGGCCGCCGGCGCCGCCTGACCCGTCCGCGCCTGCCGGCGACGCAGCGTCAGGACTGTGAGCGACGGCGCCGCGCGGACCGTCCCTCCGGCCAGGCCCGCACCGGCGGGCGGAGCGTCGCCACCCCGCCAGGCGTCGCACCGGGTGCGGCCGTCTGCCAGCCTCGGGGCGACGCAGCGGGAGGAGGACGGCGCCGCCGCGCTCCCACCCTCGCGGGTGGGTAACGGCCACCCCGGCGGCGTCGGGCCGACCGCCCCCGCGGGGGTCGTCCCACCCCACGACAGGTGTCAATCTCCGATGGAAAGAGGAGGGCCGAGAATGCCACACGGGCCAGGGCCAGAGACACCAGGGCTGCCACCAGCGAACGACCCCTCGACGGAAGCCGGCAGTGCCGCCGGGCGCGAGGCCAACGACCGCATCGAGCAGGAGCACGTGGTGCTGCGTCGGCTGGTCGAGCGCCTCGAGGAGGCGAACGAGCTCTCCAGGCTGACGGCTCTGCTGGAAGAGCTGCGACCCCTGCTCCAGGACCACTTCCGGCACGAGGAGGCCAGCGACGGCCTGCACGCGGCGGTGGCGGTGGTCGCGCCCCAGCGTCTCGGCTCTCTCGAGCGGCTGTTCGCGGAGCACCGGCAGTTCCTGCGCACGGTCGACCGCTTGCTCGGCCAGGCGCACCAGTTGCTGGACGGCCCGATCGCCGAGCTGCTGCGCGGCGCCTCGCAGCTCGCCTGGGAGCTGCGCTGCCACGAGGAGAGCGAGACCGACCTGTTCGGCGAGACCATGACCACCGACCTGGGCAGCGGAGACTGACGCGATGACCGTAGCCGACACCGTCGCCGCCGGCGGACCCGCTTCCGCGGTGCCCCGCGAGAGCGTCACCGAGCGCATCGTCGAGATCGTCAGCGACTCCGGCGAGGGGGCGCAGAAGGCGGGGCAGAGCTTCGGCACCGTCTGCGCCAAGATGGGCAACGGCGTCTGGACGGTGGAGATCATCCCTGCCGAGATCAAGCCGCCGGCGCGCTCCCCCGCCGGTGCCTCCGGCATCCGCGTCCGCTTCGCCTCGCGGCCGGTCACCAACATGGGGGACCAGGCGGACCTGGTGGTGGCATTCAACGAGCAGGTGCTGTACGGGCGCATCGCCAGCGGCGCCTACCGGCCCGGCACGGTCGTGCTGCTGGAGAGCAAGTGGGCCGAGGACGGCCAGGAGGAGATCCGCCGCCAGTACGCCACAGCGGTGGCGGAGCTCCGCGCCCAGGGTCTGGAGGTCCTCGAGCTGCCCATGGAGACCGCCTGCCGCGAGGTGGTGCCCGATCCGCGGGTAGGCAAGAACATGTTCGTGCTGGGGATGCTCTGCCAGATCTTCGGCCGCGACCTGGACAAGGCGCTGGCCGAGGTGCAGGCGGCCTTCGCGCGCAAGGGGGAGCAGGTGGTGGCGACCAATCGACAGTTGGTGCGCCATGGCTTCGCCTTCGCCGCGGCGCGGATCCCGCTGGCCTGGGACGTGCCGTCCATGGCCGGCGCGGAGCCGCTGGTGGTGATGAACGGCAACCAGGCGGCGGGGTTGGGGATCCTGGCCGCCGGCATCGAGGTGGTGGCGATGTACCCCATCACCCCGGCGACCTCGGTATCGCACTACCTGGGGCGCGCGTTCGCCAGAGTCGGCGGGCACCTGCATCAGGCGGAGGACGAGATCGCCGCCATCGGCTACGCCATCGGCGCCAGCTGGGCCGGCAAGACCGCCTGCACCATCACCTCGGGGCCCGGCCTGGCGCTGAAGACCGAGTTCCTGGGGTTCGCGGTGATGGCGGAGATCCCGCTGGTGGTGCTGGTGGTCCAGCGCGGCGGACCGGCCACCGGGCTGCCCACCAAGGTCGAGCAGGGGGACCTGCTCGCCAGCCTGTTCGGCCAGCCCGGCGATGCCCCCAAGGTGGTGCTCGCCCCGGCCACCATCGAGGAGTGCTTCCACTTCGTGGTGCTGGCCCGCCGGCTGGCCGAGGAGCTGCGCGGGCCGGTGCTGGTGCTCTCCGACGCCAACCTGGCCACCGGCGTCTCGCCGTTCCCGCGGCCGCGCCCCGACGCGGCCTGGCTGGCGCCGCCGATCGACCAGGCGGCCTGGCCCGAGGGCCTGCTGCCCTACGACTGGGACGCCACCACCGGGCTGTCGCCGCGGCCGGTCCCCGGCCAGCGCGGCGGCGAGCACGTGGTCACCGGCCTCGCTCACACCCGCAAGGGGAAGGTCGCCTACGACCCGCACTCGAACCAGGAAGGGTGCACCATGCGCAGCCGCAAGCTCGCCTCCCTCGCCGCCACCCTGCGGCCGCCGCAGGTCTACGGCACTCCCGAGGGCGAGCTGCTGGTGGTGGGCTGGGGCTCGACCGTGGGCGCCATCCAGGAGGCGGTCGACCGGCTGCGGCAGGAGGGGCACCCGGTGTCGTCGCTGCACCTGCGCTTCCTGTCGCCGATGGAGCCAGGGCTGGAGGAGATCTTCTCCCGCTTCCGGCAGGTGCTGACCGTGGAGATCAACTACAGCGACGCGCCCGACGCCCCCGGCATCCCGCCGCAGACCCGCCGGCGGGCGCAGCTCGCCCAGCTGCTGCGCGAGCAGACGCTGGTCGACGTCGACTGCGTCTCCTCCGTCCCCGGCCAACCCCTGGCGCCGGGCGGCATCGCCGACCGGCTCCGCCACCGCCTCCCCACCGCCGAACCCGGAGAATCCGCATGACCTTCGGACTGCCCTCGGACTGGTCGCTCGAGGTCCCCGAGCGCTACTTCACCCTCGAGAGCTACGACGGCGGCGTCGCCCGCTGGTGCCCCGGCTGCGGCGACTTCGCGGTGCTGTCGGCGGTGCAGCGGATCTGCCGCGACGAGCAGATCCCGCCCGAGAAGCTGGCGGTGGTGTCGGGGATCGGCTGCTCCAGCCGCTTTCCGCACTACGTGCACGGCTACGGCTTCCACGGCCTGCACGGGCGGGCCCTGCCGGTGGCCTGCGGCGCCAAGTCGCGCCGCCCCGACCTCCACCTGTGGGTGGCGACCGGCGACGGCGACTGCTGCTCGATCGGCGCCGGCCACTGGCTGCACGCCGCCCGCTACAACGTCGACATGGTGGTGATGCTGTTCGACAACGGCATCTACGGCCTGACCAAGAAGCAGACCTCCCCCACGACGCCCGTCGGCTACGGCACCAACACCCATCCCGACGGCGCCTGGCTGCCGCCGCTCGACCCGGTGCAGGCGATGCTCGGCTTCACCAACACGTCGTTCGTCGCCCGCAGCGTCGACTGGAACCCGCTGCACCTCTACCAGACGCTGCGCGCCGCCTACCACCACGACGGCACCAGCTTCGTGCACATCCTGCAGCGCTGCCCGACCTACACCGGCGACCTGTTCGACGAGCTGCGCGGCGACCCCGACCGCATCGAGCTGCTCACCCACCCCGACGGCGTGCCGGCGGACGAGGGCGTGCTGCGCCTCTACCAGAATCGGCGCGAGCACGACCCGGCCGACCTCGCCGCTGCCCGCGAGCAGGCGGCACGCCGCGACCGGCTGCCGATCGGCCTGCTGTACCGCAATCCCGACGCGCCTCGCTACGACCAGCACACCGTCGAGGGCCTCGGCATGGCGCCGGCGGACAAGCTGCAGGCGCTCGAGCGCGAGCTCGACCGCTTTGCCATCTGAGGAGGACGCCATGGCAACGACGCCCCGCACGGGCAGCCTCGGCCGCCCCCCGCGCGCCTCGCTCGCCGCCGAGACGCTGGCGGAGCTGCGATCGTTCCACCTCGGCGCCAAGCGCGGCCCGTCCCGGGGGAGCGAGGAGGGAAGGACCCTGCTGCCGGCGGCGCTGCACCCCTTCCGCGGCCAGGAGCTGCGCACCGGCTGGCCGCTGGCGCTGCTGCCCGACGCCCGGGGCCGCGGCCTCGCCGCGTTGCCGCTGGGCGACTTCCTCGCCTCGCTGGCCCCGGCCGAGGACGCCGGCGGCGTGCTGCGCGACAACCTGCCGCGGCTGGAGTCCAGCCTGCGACGGCTCGCCGGGGCTCCCGGCCCGGCCCTCCCGGCCCTCTCCTGGCTGGCGGAGGCGGCCCAGGCGGTGCGGCGCGAGCTGGCGCTGCCGGCCGCCGCCGCCGAGGCGCTGACCCGCGGCCTCGACGCCCTGCTGGCGGCGGTGCCGCCGGATGCCCTGCTGCTGCCTTTCGGCCCGCAGGCGCCGCTCCACCTGCTGGCTCTCGTCGCCCGTGCCCGCGCGGTGGCGGCGCGGCGCGCCTTCGCCGCCGAGCTCGGCGAGCTGGCCACCGCGGGAGAGGCGCTGCTGGCGGCCGACCGTCAGCGCCGGCCGGAGGGGCTCGAAGACGCCGCCCTCGGCGGGGCGCTGGGGAGCTTCGGCGGACGGCTGCTGGACCCCTCGGCCCTCGCCGGCACCCTGGCCCGCCGGCGCTCGGCGCCACCGCTCCCCGAGCCGCGGCGCCGCGAGCTGGCCGCCGCCGTCGCCCTCCTGCGCCGGTTCGTTGAGGGCACGCCCTCGCCGCGGCTGATCGTGCCGAAGGGCACCGCAGTCGCCGGGCTGGAAGGCTGGCCGGTCTCCCCCGCCGCCGACCCCTGCGCCGCCGCCGCCAAGGCGTTCGAGCGCGAAGCCGGGGCGGTCGCCGAGGTGCTGCGATCCGTCCGCCGCCTGCGTCTCGAGGTCGCCGAGCAGTACGACGCCGACCGCCATGAGCCCCGCCTGGCCGCCTTCGACTGGCGCTCCTTCACCGCCGCCGAGCTGCTGCTGGTGCCCCCGGTAGTGGCCGTCGCCGACGAGGCATGGCTGCTGACCGGCGGCATCGCCTCGCTGTCGCGCCTCCTGCTCTCGGGCCAGCCGGTGCAGGTGCTGCTCGCCGCCCTGCCCCCCTCCGCGGCCAGCGGTGCGGCACCGGTGCGGTTGGAGGCCGCGACGCTGGGGATCGCCCATCGCGAGGCCTGGGTCCAGCAGGGCAGCCCGGCCTACCCGGGGGCCCTCGCCGAGGGTTTCGCCCGCGCCGTGGGCTCGGGCCGGCCGTCGCTGCACGTCGTCGCCGCGGCACCGGCGGACCACCGGGTCGAGCCGTGGCTCGCGGCGTCGGCCGCGGTGGCCGGGCGGGCGGCGCCCCTGCTCGTCTACGACCCTGCGGCGGGCCCGTCGCTGTCGCGGCGGCTCTCCCTCGCCGGCAACCCCGAGCCGCTCGCCGACTGGCCGGTGGAGCCGCTCCGGCCCGCGGAGGAGACGCAGCCGCTCCCCTTCACCTTCGCCGACTTCGCCCTGCTCGACCCGGCGTGGGACGGGTGCGTGCGGGCCCTTGCGGTC
Source organism: Thermoanaerobaculia bacterium (assembly GCA_035546355.1). Classification (GTDB taxonomy): domain Bacteria; phylum Acidobacteriota; class Thermoanaerobaculia; order Multivoradales; family JAIOJS01; genus DATKEH01. The sequence goes on along the minus strand of DATKEH010000052.1, from coordinate 2,529 downwards.
GAACCGGAGGACGAGGAGCTGCTGCCGCTCGCCGAGTGGCTGGCGCTGCCCGCCGACGAGGCCCTGGAGCGCATCCCCTGGACCTGGGCGGTGAGCCCGCACAGCGAGCTGGTACCGCTGGCGATCGCGCGGCCGCTGGCCCTCGCCGCCCGCGAGCGGTTGGCCCACTGGCGGACCCTGCAGGAGCTCGCCGGCGTGCGCGGCGAAGCGCTGGCGGCGGCCGAGCAGCGCGCCCGAGAGGCCGCCGAGAGCGCCGCCGGCGAGGAACGCCAGCGGCTCGCGGCAGCCCATGCCGAGGAGCTCGCCCGGGTGCGGGCCGCCGCCGGCGACCAGGCCGTCGACCGGCTGGTGTCGGCGCTGCTCGGCGTCGACGTCGCCTCCCTGCCGCCCCTGCCGGCCGGCGCCGGCGGCGCGCCCGCCCTGCCGAGTGGCGACGTCGACAGCCTCGCCGCGGCGCTGCTGGCGATCGTCGGCGAAGCCGACGAGAACCCCGTACAGGGAAACGGCGAAGCCGCCCTCCTGGGCGACCGCCTGCTCGGGCTGTTGGCCCCGCCCCCACCGGAGATCGAGACATGACCACCACCCCCCTCGAGACGATCCCCGACGCCACCACCCGCGAGACGGCCCGCTACCCCGGCACTCCCGTCGCCATGGACGGCACCGCCGCCGTGGTGGCGATGGAGACCGCCGCCAGCGAGGCCGCCGGCGCCTACCCGATCACCCCGTCGACGCAGATGGGCGAGGGGTGGGCGGCGGCGGTCGCCGAGGGGCGCACCAACGTCCACGGCCGCCGGCTGCTGTTCTTCGAGCCCGAGGGGGAGCACGCCGCCGCGGCGGTCACCGCCGGCATGGCGATGGTCGGGCTGCGGGCCACCAACTTCTCCTCCGGCCAGGGGATCGCCTACATGCACGAGTCGCTCTACCCGGCGGTGGGCAAGCGGCTGACCTACGTGCTCAACATGGCCTGCCGGGCGATGACCAAGCACGCGCTGAACGTCCACGCCGGCCACGACGACTACCACGCCATCGACGACACCGGCTTCTTCCAGCTCTTCGCCAAGGACGCCCAGGAGGCCGCCGATCTCGACCTCATCGCCCACCGCATCGCCGAGCTGTCGCTCAACCCGGGCGTGTGCGCCCAGGACGGCTTCCTCACCAGTCACGTCCTGGAGTCGATCCGCCTGCCCGAGCGGGCGCTGGTGAAGGAGTACCTCGGCGACCCCGCCGACCGGATCCCCTCGCCGACCCCGGCCCAGCGGCTGGTGTTCGGCGAGCGGCGGCGGCGCATCCCGGAGCTGTTCGACCTCGACAACCCGGTGATGCTCGGCGTGGTGCAGAACCAGGACAGCTACGCGCAGGGCGTCGCTGCCCAGCGCCCCTTCTTCTTCGACCACCTGCAGGAACTCAGCGACCTGGCGATGGCGGAATACGCACGGCTCACCGGCCGCCGCTACCGCCGCGCCACCGGCTACCGCGCCGAGGACGCCGAGCTGCTGCTGCTCGGTCAGGGATCGGTGGTGGGGATGGCCGAGGCGGTCGCCGACTGGCTGCGCGCCACGCGCGGGCTGCGGGTGGGGGTCGTCAACCTGACGATGTTCCGCCCCTTCCCCGCCGACCTGCTGGTCGAGCTGCTGGCCGGCAAGCGGGCGGTGGTGGTGCTCGAGCGGGTGGACCAACCGCTGGCGGTCGACCCGCCGCTGCTGCGGGAGGTGCGCGCCGCGCTCGGCAAGGCGGTGGAGAACGCCCGCGCCGCCTTTGCTCCCCTGCCCCATCCGACGATCCCCGGCTGCGCTCCCGACGCGGTACCGGACTGCTTCTCGGCCTGCTTCGGCCTCGGCAGCCGCGACCTGCAGCCCGCCGACGTGGTGGCCGCGGTGGACAACGCCCTGCCCGACGGCAAGGGGCGCCGCCAGGCCTACCTGGGCGTCGAGTTCCTGCGCCACGAGGGCCAGGGCGCCGGGCGCCTCGGCGAGTGGCAGGAGAAGGTCGCCGCCGCCTATCCCGGCATCGGGGAGCTGGCGCTGACCCCCGGCGAGCCGGTGAACCTGTTGCCCGAGGGCGCCCTCGCCCTGCGCATCCACTCGGTGGGCGGCTGGGGCGCCATCACCATGGGCAAGAACCTCACGCTGACCCTGTTCGACCTGCTGCCGGGGCTGCAGGTCAAGGCCAACCCCAAGTACGGGTCGGAGAAGAAGGGGCAGCCCACCACCTTCTACGCCGTCTTCGCCCACCAGCCGGTGAGGCTGTCGTGCGAGCTCGAGCAGGTCGACGTGGTGCTGTCGCCCGACCCCAACGTCTTCCGCCACTCCAACCCGCTGGCCGGCCTCGCCGCCGGCGGCGCCTTCGTCATCCAGGGCAGCGGCACGCCGGAGGACACCTGGCGCGCCATCCCGGCGTGGGCGCAGGAGGTCATCCGCGAGCGCGGCATCCGCCTGTTCACCCTCGACGCCTTCGCCATCGCCCGCGCCGAGACCGACGTCGCCGACCTGCAGTTCCGCATGCAGGGCGCCGCCTTCCAGGGCGCCTTCT
>DATKEH010000051.1:0-35839 GCA_035546355.1 Thermoanaerobaculia bacterium | reverse complement strand
CCAGCACCCTGGGCCGCCAGCGCCGCGACGACAGCTCCCGGCGCAGCAGCGCGGGTGCCTCCTCCTTGACGAAGATGCGGGTCTCGAAGTCGAGCCCGGCGGAGAGGCCGAAGTACTCGTGGGTGGGGCGGGCGTAGCAGTTGTGGCTGACCACCCCGTCGGCGATGAAGTCGCCCGTGCCGGTGGTGATGTCGAAGAGCTGGAGCGCCTCGCCGAACGGCTCGACCGACACCACCTCGAGCGGTACTGCGCTCTTGACCGCATGGCCCTCGATGTCGCGCTTGCGCGAGATCGCGTTGCCGATCGAGTGCCAGAACCTCATGCAGGCGGCGAGCCCGCCTGTGAGTCGCACGACCCGCAGGGAGCGGGCGGTCGGGCGAGGGTGGTCCTCGACCGCGAAGCGGAGGCCCAGGACCCGCAGGCACTGCAGGATGCGCTCGATGATTTCGGCGTCGGTGTTCGAGATCCGAAGCACTCCGCAGCTGTAGGAGCCCTCTGCGTCGAAGATGCCGGCCAGGAATCCCCGATGCCAAGCGATGGAGGCGGCAAGGGGCCAGCCGATCAGCTCGCGGATCCGATCGACTGCCGCCTTGGCGGAGACCCTGATGGCATCCAGCTGGCGACGCCCCCCGACGGCCTCCTGGAAGGCAAACTCGTGGACGTCGATCCCGAAGGCGATGAGATAGTCCCTCGCTCGATCGAGGGCTTGTCGATCAGCGAGGGCGAGCCGGAAGTGGTGTTGGTCGCCGTGCGCGCGTCCGGCCCGCTCGTACTCATAGGACCCCACGTGCCCGTCACCGCGGATGAGGCCACAGAGGTAGCCGCGGCGGTAGTCGAGCTCGTCGGTATCGGGAGGTACCGCGAACCGGCCGGTGCCCATCAATTTACTGCGGAGGGTCACGTGCGGGCGCCGTGCACTGCCCTGCTCGGCGCCGGTGACGTGCTTCCAGCCGCGATCCGTCAAGAAGCGATGGTCGGCGCTGGCCACCAGCCGGGTTCCGTCGGCGAGAGTCAGCTCATGGGCCGGCTTCGCCGTTTCCCAGTGCGCCAGCACGCGCGTCTTCTGGTAGCGGCGATACCAACCGTGCCGCCGCGTCCCGTAGATCACGTCTCCGACGCGCACGTCGCGCAGGGGCCGGTGGGTGCCATCGCCCATGAGGATGGGCGTGTCGCCGTCCAGGCAATAACTGCACCCATGTTCGCAGCCCCGGTAGGGGTTGATCGAGGCGTCGAAGCCGACGTCGGGGCTGTCGTTGGTGGCGATGATCGAGCGGGTGGCGTCGCGCAGGTAGAGCGTCGGGGCCTTGTCTGGCCCCGGCTCTTCGAGCTCCACCGACAGCGGCTCGAAGCGGTTCGGCGGGTTGCCGCCGGCGCCGCGACCGCGAGGGGCGCTCGAGGGGGCGGAAGGTCGGTCAGGCCGCATCCACGGCAGCGTAGCATGGCGCAAACGAGGCGTAAAGTGCCGTGCCCTCCAGGACGGCGTTCAAGGCGGGACGACCCAGCGTGCCGGCCCCAGGGGCGAGCTCGATTCGGGGAGCTCACATCCTCACAGCGGCAGGTCGAGCTGGCGGCCGGCGACGGGGCGAGGCGGCTCGGCCCCTTCCAGCAGGCGCTCGGCGAGCCCCGAGTGGCGGGGCAGCGGCCGGGCGAGGGCCTCGGCGAGCCGCTCGACGCCGCCCACCACCACCGCCCCTTGGCGGGCGCGGGTGACCGCGGTGTAGAGCAGCTCGCGCGACAGCACCCGCACCGGGCGGTCGGGGAGCAGCAGCGCCACCCGGTCGTGCTCGGAGCCCTGCGCCTTGTGCACCGTCGTCGCCCACGCCAGCTCGAGGAGGTCGCGGAGGGGACCCAGCGGGAAGGCCACCGGCGCCGGATGGCGCGGGAAGGCCACCGCCGGCCGCGGCGTCTCCTCGCCCGTGAAGCGCACCGCCAGGACCACCCCCTGGTCGCCGTTGAACAGGCCGCGGCGATAGTCGTTGCGGGTGACCATCACCGGCTCGCCGACCCCCGGCTCCTCGCCGCCAACCGGGCCGCGGGGGCCGTGCCCGCGCAGGTGGAACCAGCGATTGATCGCCGCCGCCCCGGCGCCGCCGCTGCCGCGGGTGACGCAGAGGACGCGACTGGCGTCGAGCAGGGCGAACAGGCGGCGCAGGCGGGCGAGCTCCTGGTCGGCGAAGCCGCCGTCCCCCCAGGCGTAGGTCGCCGCGGTCAGCTCCCGCCACTCTGGCGGCCGGGCCAGCTCTCGCTCCCAGCGGCGCAGGAAGCCCTCGCGCACCGCCGCGTCGTCGGCCTGCAGCAGCTCCGCCCCCGCCAGCCGCAGGCTGTCGGCGTCGGCGGCCGTCGCCATCGCCTCCCGCACCCGTTCCACCGGCTCGCCCCTGCGGATGCGCCCGGCCAGCTCGAGGATCTCGCCGCCGCCGCCCCGCGCCTGCATGCGGTAGCTGCGGGTCAGCTCCACCACCGCTCCAGGCGAGCGGCGGCGGGCCGCCACCACCAGGTCGCGGAACACCGCCCCCGCCTCCACCGACGGCAGCTGGTCGGCGTCCCCGAGCAGCACCAGCCGTCCGTCGGGCGGCAGGGCGCGCAGCAGCCGGTCCGCCAGCGCCAGGTCGACCATCGACGCCTCGTCGACCACCACCAGCCGCGCCGTCAGCGGGTTGCGCCGGTGATGGCGGAAGCGATCGGCGGCGGGGGAGTAGCCCAGCAGCCGGTGGAGGGTGGAGGCCGGCGGCGGTGCCGCGCGCAGCTCGAGGTCCGGCGGCGAGGGATCGGCGATGCGGGCCAGTGACTCCTGCAGCGCGCGCAGCAGCCGGTCGGCGGCCTTGCCGGTGGGCGCCGCCAGCGCCACCTCGGACATCGGCTGCCCCAGCCGCGCCAGCGCCCGCAGCAGCGTCACCACGATGGAGGTCTTGCCGGTGCCGGGGCCGCCGGTCACCACCGCCAGCGGCGCGGCGAGGGCGGCGAGCACGGCGCGGCGTTGCTCGTCGGAGAGCCGCAATGCGCCGCCGTCGGCGGCCGCGGGCGGCCGCGCCTCCACCGCGGCCAGCGCGGCCTCCGCCGCGGCCAGCGCGGGCTCTGCTCTCGCCCCGCGCCGGGGCGCAGGCGGCAGCCGCTGCCCCAGGCTCTCGGCCACCCGTCGCTCCAGCTCCCACAGCCGCTGCGAGTAGAGGCCGCCGTCGAGCAGGAGGAGGGGGCGATAGTCGCCGGGGGAGGTACCGATGACCTGCGCCAGCCCCGCGTCCTCTGTCGCCGCCACCCGGCGCAGCAGCTCGGCGGCGGTGGCCGCATCGCCGGCCGTGGCGCCGAGGTCGCCGAGCAGCGACGCCAGCGAGCCGCCGCCGGCCTCGCCGGCGGTCAGGGGCAGACGCGTGCTCCCCTCCCGCTGGGCCGCCAGCACCGCGAAGGCGAGCAGCGCCAGGGCACGCCGCTCCGCCTGCGGGCGGGGCCCGGCGAGACGCGCCATCTCCCAGCCGAGGTAGAGCAGCTCGCGGGCGCCCTCCTGGTCGCCGGCGGCGAGCGCCAGGTCTTCCGGGAACGGGGGCTCGCCGCGCGCCCCGGCCGCCGCCACGCCGTGGGGCGTCCAGCCGCTCACCACCACGCCTCCCTCTGCCGCAGATCCGCCTCCCACTGCTGTAGCTCCTCCCAGGCGGGGCGATGGAACCAGATGCCGCCCCCCTGCGGCATGCCGCGCAGGAAGCAGTACAGGATGCCGCCGAAGCGGGTCTGGTGGTCGCTGGCCGCGCGCAGCGCGAGCAGGCGGGCGATGCCCAGCGCATAGAGACGGGCCTGCAGGTCGTAGTGCTCGGCGACGTGGGCGGCGAGGAAGCCCGCGTCCCACGCCGCCAGGCGGTCGCTCTTCCAGTCCAGCACCCAGACCCGACCGGCGGCCTCGAAGACCAGGTCGACGACCCCCTGCACGAAGCCGCGGCCGACGCGGAAGGTCGGGCCGTCTCCCGCCCCGGGCTCGCCGAGCTGCGGGTGCCAGCCCTCGGGGATGGGGTAGAGCAGCTCCATCTCGGCCTGGCGCGTGGTCACGGCGCACAGCCCGCGCGGCAGCTCGAGGCCGGGGAGGCGCAACGGCGTGCGCAGGGCCGAGAAGACGAGCTCCTGGGCCGGCGGCACCGCCGTCTGCGGCACCGCGTGGCGGGCGGCGAGCCGGGCGAAGGTCGAGACCACCTCGGGCTGCGTGCGCCAGGCGGCGAGGTCGGCGGCGGCGAGGACCTGGTCGTAGGCCGCCTCTTCCAGTGCGGCGTGCAGGAAGATGCCGATCTCGCGCCCCCCGGGGAGCGCCTCCTCGGGGGTCGCGAGAGGTGCCGGCTCCGGCTCCGCCTCCCGCTCGCCGGCCACCAGCTCGTTCGGATGCAGCCGCCGCAGGCGGGTGTACGAGGTGACCAGCGGGCCACGGCGGGTGGCGCGCAGCCGGCCCAGCTCCGCTCGCACCTCGGCGGCGCGGTTCGTGGAGGCGAGCAGCCGGGGGCCGGGGCGCCACTCCGCCGCGGGCTGGCCGCCGGCCGCCTGCGTGGGAGGGCAGGGCACGGTGCGGGAGTCGAACAGCGGCGCCGCCGCCTCGCCGGCCGCCAGCAGTGCCTGGAGGCGTTGCGCCATCACCCCGTAGGGGCCCGTGCAGTCGTACCCCCAGTGCCCGCCCGGCGCGGCGTCGGCCGCTGGCGGCGCCGCGAAGCAGGGCAGGTAGAGGCGCAGCCGGGCGCGGGTGGCGGCGACGTAGAGCAGCCGCTCGTCCTCCTGTCGCCGCTCGCTCTCCACCGCCTCGGCGATGGCGCCCACCGGGTTGCCCAGGTGGGCGCGACGCTCGTGCCCCTGGTGGTAGACGGCGAGCTTGGAGCCGCCGCGGGTGAAGCCGCCGGCGAGGAATACCACCGCCGCCTCCAGCCCCTTCGCCTTGTGCATGGTGAGGATCTGCACCGCCTCGCGATCCCCCTCGAGGCGCTGGACGTTGCCGTCGGCGCCGCCGGGGGAGCGGCGCTGGGCGATGACCGCGGCGAGCCAGTCGGCCAGCTCCGAGACGTGGCGCGGCGCCGCGTGCCCCTCCTGCAGCAGGACCTCGAGGAGGTGCAGGTAGTTGGTCAGCTCCCGCTCGCCGTCGACGGCGAAGAGCAGGCGGCGCGTCAGACCGCTGTCGCGGGCCAGGGAGCGCAGCAGCGACCCGTAGTCGCGGGCCACGGCCAGGGCATGCCAGCGCTCGAGCTGCTCGCACAGCGGATGGGTGTCGGTGAGCTCGCGCAGCCCCGGAAGCGCCGCCAGCGGCACGTCGAAGAACGGCGACAGCCAGGCGCGCAGGCGGGCGGCGCGATCGCGCGGCGCGGCGACGGCGCGCAGCACGGCCAGCAGGTGCTCGGCCTCGGCGGTCTGGAACAGACCCTCCTCGCGGTAGAAGGCGTGGGGGACGCCGGCCTGCCGCAGGGCCTCGCCCAGCAGCCGGCCCTCGTCGCGGTTGAAGGTGAGCAGGAACACGTCGCGCAGGCCGATCCGCCGCACCGAGTCGCCGTCGCGCAGGCGCAGGCCACCGCCGTCCACCAGCCGGCGCACTTCCCTGGCGATGAAGTCGCCGAGGCCGGCGAACAGGTCCGCCCTGCGCAGCCTCCGTTCCGCCCCGGCCAGGTGCAGCAGGCTGACCGGCGCCAGCTCCCCTCCGTCGCGGCCGATGGCCGCCATCGCCGGGCGTCCGCTGGTCACTTCCCGGTAGGCCAACTCGCCGCTGAAGAACCCGCCGGCGAAGATGCGGTTGCCGGCCGCGAGCAACGCCGGGCCGGCGCGGAAGCTGCGTTCCAGCGCCAGAACCGCGCCGCCCGAGGCCCGCACCTGGTCGCGCGCCGCCAGGTAGGTGTGGACGTCGGCGTTGCGAAACCCGTAGATGGCCTGCTTGGGGTCGCCCACCAGGAACAACCGCTGGCCGCCGCCGGTGAAGAACAGGCGACGGAAGATCCCCCACTGCAGCTCGTCGGTGTCCTGGAACTCGTCGATCAGCGCCACCCGCCAGCGCTGCCGCAGGCCCGCCGCCAGCGCCTCGCCGCCGGGGCCGGCGAGCGCGTCGTGCACCAGGCGGAGCATGTCGTCGAAGTCGTAGAGCCCCAGCGAGCGCTTGCGCTCCTCGAGACGGCGAGCGGTGCGCCGGGCGAGCTCGCCGACGACGTAGGGCTCCAGCGGCGTGGCCAGCTCCGCCAGCCGATCGAGGGTGGCGACCAGCCGCTCCGCCGCCGGCTGCCGCGAGCCCGGCGCCAGGAGCACTTGCCGCAGCCGTCGGAGGAACGGGCCGCTGGTGCTGGCGACCGACCTGCTCTTGCTGGCCCAGGCGACGAACGCCTCGCCGAAGGCGAGGGGATCGCCGCCCTCCACCAGCACGGCGGCGCGATCGCACAGCTGCGCCAGCGCCTTGCACGGCGCGGCCGGTCGCCCTCCCAGCGCCCGCACCGCCGCGGCGAGGACCTCGGCGGCCGAGGGGGTCGCGCCGAGCAGCCCTTCGGCCGCCCCGAGCAGCGCCCCGGGATCCCATCGCGGGGTGAGCTCGCCGCGCTCGCGGACGGCTTCCCAGGTCAGGGCCTCCAGACCGTCGAAGCTGCGGCCCTGCAGTCGGTAGCACCGCAGCCCCTCGGCCAGCGGGTCGGCGGTCGCCAGCCCCTCGCGCAGGGCCTCGCGAAAGGCGCGGCCGAAGGCCTCGCGGCCGTCCACCAGCTGCTGCCGGAAGAGCCGCCGGTGCGCGAACGCCTGTTCGGTGAGGATGCGCTGGCAGAAGCCGTGGATGGTGGAGATGGTGGCGGCGTCGAAGGCCACCACGGCGTCGCGCAGCAGCGAGCGCGCGTCGTCGTCGAGGACCCAGCACTCCTCCTCGCCGCCGGCCGGCGAAGCCGCCGCCTCTTCGTGCGCCAGCTGCCACAGCTTGCGCCGCACCCGGTCGCGCAGCTCTTCGGTGGCCTTCTCGGTGAAGGTGACGACGAGGATGCGCTCCATCGGCACGCCGTGCGCCAGCAGCAGGTGGACGACGAGGTGCTCGAGAGTGTAGGTCTTGCCGGTGCCGGCCGAGGCCTCGATCACCACGTGGCCTGTCGCCGGGATGCGGCTCAGCACCTCGGGGTGCGCGTAGCGGGCGACGCTCATCCCTCGACCAGCGAGAAGAAGGGCGCGAACCGCCGGTCCGCCAGCTCGAGCGGTCGCGCGGGGGCGGGATAGCGGCGGGGTAACGGCACCGGCCCGAAGCCGCCGGACCCCTCCAGCTCGCCGTCGCGGTAGCGTTCGACCTGCTCGCGCAGCGCCTCGTCGGTCACCCGTTGCCAGCGCCGGCCGGCGTCCTCCCAGGCGGCGAACACCGCCTCGCAGGGGAGGGCGTAGTCGTGGGGACCGGCGAGGAGGTCGGCGGCGAGAGCGCACAGCCGCCGGCGGGCGCCGTCGGCCGCCAGCGGTGCGAGCGGCACGCGGGTGACCTCGGCGCCATCCGCCGATGCGTTGAGGACCAGGGTCTCCCGCGGCACCTCGGCGTCGCCGGTGGCGGAGAGCAGCAGGTGGTCGAGGTAGCCGCGGAGCGCGAGACGCCAGGGCCGGCACTTGTCGCCGCGGACGGGCGGCCGGGGATCGAGGACCACCACCACCCGGCGATCGGCCAGCAGCAGCTGCGAACGCCCGAACAGCTCGCGGCCGGCGACGAGGGCAGGGCCGGGCCCCGGGTCGTCGAGAAGCAGACCCGGCAGGACCGCGCTCACCGCCTCGTGCTCGCCGGCGCGGCCGAAGCGCACCAGCTCGCCGCGGCCCGCGGTGCCGGCGAGCGCCTCCTCCAGCGCGTCGCGGGCACCCTGCAGCAGCGCCAGGTGCCGCTCCTCCTCGATGCGGGCGAGCACGCCGACGGGCATGCGCCCGGCGAGCGCGAGCCGGCGTGCGCGGGAGCGATAGGCCGCCGCCGGGTCGCCATCGGGCTGCAGGGCCATGAAGAGCGCCTCGCGGAGCAGCAGCGCTTCGGTGAGACGAGGGGTGGCCAACGGCTCCTCGTCGCGCTCCAGCAGGTCTTCGTCCTCGTCCCGGGCGAGCCCCACCACCGTCGCCGCCCACGCCTGCAGCGGGTTCTCGAGCAGCTCGCGCAGGGCGCGGGCGGGCAGGCCGCGTCGCTCGCCGTGGTCGGCCGGCGCCTGGTCCAGGGGGAGCGGAGCCAGCGCCAGGACACGGCGCAGCTCTCGCCATTCTCCCGCAGGCAGACCGCGTCGCAGCTCCTGCCAGCCGTGCGGCTCCAGGCCGCCCCTCCCGAGCGCTCGGCGCAGCGAGTCGCCCAGGGTGCGGGCGGACGCCTCGTCGGCGGCGCCGGGGGCCACGGTGGCCAGCTCCGGCGTCGCCTCCGGATCGGCGGGGAAGTAGCGAGCGTCGTGGCGCCGCAGGGGGAGCTCCCGCACCACCGCGCCGCCCCTGCCCGGGCCCAGGTAGCTGTGGTCGAGCAGCGAGAGCAGCTCCTGCACTACCGACGAGGGCCGCAGCGGCTCGCCGGTCTGCTGGTCGCGGGAGGGGTAGGAGAGCACCAGCCGCCGGCGCGCCGACAGCAGCGTCTCGAGGAACATGTAGCGGTCGCGCTCGGCCGGCGGCACGTCGCCCGGCAGGCGGCGGTCGGCGCGCAGGTCGAGGGCGTCGCGGCGGTTGGCGGCCGGGAACAGCCCCTCCCCGAGGCCGAGGACGAAGACCACCTGGAAGGGGATGGCGCGCATCGGCAGGAAGGAGGAGATGACCACCCCCTCGGCGAGGTAGGCGCCGCGCCCACCGACGAGGCCGGCGAGCGCCTCGGCGGCGAGCGAGGCGGCGAGCGTGCCGCCGACCGGCGTGGCGGCGATGTCGAGACGCGACAGCTCCTCGAAAGCCGCCAGGCAGCGTCCCAGGGCCGCCTCCTCGCCGGCCGGCGGCCGCAGGTAGGCCAGCAGCTGGCGGCGGAAGAACGCGGTCCACTGCTCCAGCGTCCGCCGCTCTTCGCGCAGGGCTCGGGCATCGGCGAGCAGGGAGCGGGCGAGGAGGCCGAAGCGGGCGGCCCCGCCCAGCTCGACCGCCCCCGGCTCGGCCGGCAGGTACTGCTGCCCCGCGAGGGTGACGAGGCGGGAATCGCCGCTGGGCTCGCCGGTCATGAACGCGCCCAGCGCCAGGCGCTTGATCCCCTGGTCCCAGCTGAGCAGGTCCTCTTCCGCCGCGTAGGTGCCGGCCAGGTCCTGGCGGTCGGCTCCGAACAGGATCCCCAGCCGGTCGGCCAGCTCCACCCAGGCGCCGGCGCCGGTGGGGTCGCCGCCGGTCACCGCCGGATGGACCATGAACCGCAGCAGGTCGGGACGGGTGAGCGAGCCGAACGGCAGCTCGAGGAGCAGCTTCGCCGCCTCCACCACCCGGCTCTCGCCCGCCAGCGGCAGGTCGCCGACGGAGTGGGGGATGGCATGGGTATCGCGAAAGACGGCCTCGATCTGCGGCAGGTAGAGGTCGCGCGCCCCGTGGTTGAAGATCACGGCGATGTCGGAGAACCGCAGGTCGCGGCCGGCGGGGGAGCGCAGCAGGCCCCAGATCGCGTCGGCGACGACCTCCACCTCGCGGGCGGAGCTGGGACAGGCCAGCACCTGCAGGCTGTCGTCGGCGTCGAGCCACGGGTCGGCCGATCGTTGCCGGGGCCCGCTCGCCACCCGGTTCAGGACGTCGCGCTGCAGCCGGTGCAGCAGGAGTCGATCCTCGGCCGCCGGCTGCGCGAAGCGATCGTCGAAATCGCAGTCGGTGAGGTCGTTGAGCAGCCGTATGTTCTCGCGGCCGGGGCGCCCCCACCGGCGCAGCGGGAACGACTCGGTGTCGGCGAACAGCCCGAAGGGATCGTCGGCCGGGTCGGCGGGGGTCACGGAGGCCGGTCGCTGGCGCCGCAGCCGGTGCCGGTGCTCGCCGCCGGTCTCGACGTCCTCCCAGAACTCGCGGCAGGGGTTGAGGGTGTAGAGGTACAGCTCCCCCTCCTGGCCGAGCCGGGCGAAGAGCTGGTGGAACACCCAGGCGACGTAGGAGAGGCCGAAGACGTGGAGGGTGGGCGGTAGGGCCTGGCGAGGAAGGGAGGCCGGCAGCTCGTGCGGCGTCAGCCAGCGCCCGCGCTTCGGGGGGATCCGCTCGCACAGCCCGCCGGACCCGAAGACACGCAGCCAGAGGGCCCGCTGCCAGGCCTCGAGGTCGCGGTCGTGGACATCGGTGCCGCCGCGGCCGTCGCGCCAGGCGGCGAGCAGGCCGGGCCGGGAGTAGCCGTACTCGGCGAACAGGTGCGCGAGGCGCGCCGAGAGCTGGGCGCGACGCAGCTCGCGGCCCCGCCCATCGGCGACCTCGAGGTAGTCGCGGACCGGCGACAGCTCGGGCGCCCGCAGGGCCTCCTCGTCGAGCAGGATGGCCAGCAGCATGCCCTGCAACGCGGCGCCGTCGAGCAGCTGGTGGCCCGCCGCCTGGGCCAGCTCGCCGAGCAGGCGTTCCAGCCGGCGGAAGCGGAGGTTGGCGGCGATGCCCAGCGCTTCCGCGACTCCGAAGCGGACGTACGCCTCGAGGTTGCGATTGGGGACCACCAGCTCCACCGGCGCGAGGGGGTGCGCACCGCGCGCGCGCCGCTCCTCCAGGCGCTCCACCAGCGTGGCGAGCAGCCGCTCCGTGCGGTTGGAGTAGGCGAGGTGGATCATTCCGGCGGGCGACGATTCTACCGGCGGGCCGCCTGCTATCGGCAGCGCGGTGCCACTACAATCATCCGCGGTGGACCAGGCGCTGCCGATGAGCGACTTCATCGACTTTCCGCCGCGGGAGGCGATCGTCGAGCGCCTGCGTGCGGCCGACGACTCCTCCGCCGAGCTGCTGCCGCTGTACGAGATCATCGCCGAGCGTCTGGCGTCCCGTACCTACGAGCGCTCCGCCTCCGCCTTCATCCTCATCGAGCTGATCTACGACTTCGAGGAGACGCACGGCGGTGACCTCACCTACCTGCTCCCCAGCTCGGTGTTCACGCTCACCGGCGATCGCGATCTGGCGCTGTCCGCCCTCGGCGCGTTCAACGAGATCAAGGACGCCATCGAGTTGCAGGCCCGCGGCGAGGTCGAGCCTGCCCCCGGGAGCGCGCCGCCGCCGGTCTCTGCCCCGGCGACCCCGGCGCAGCCGCCCCCAGCCGCCACCGGCCCTTTCACTCCCAGCGAAACGGACGTCATCATGAGCCAGTTGCAGTCCGCCCAGAAGACCCTCGCCGACCTCGGCCTCTCCACGCGCGTGTCCATCGACATGACCATGCGCCGCCCGAGCCGCCAGCGGGTCAGCCGGACGTTGCAGGAGATCTCGTCGCTGCGCGGCGCTCTGCGCCGCTTCGAGGAGCTGTTGAGCCAGGCCGAGCTGCACGTGCTCGAGGCCGCGGGGGTGTTGGGCGAGGGAGAGGCAGGGCCTCGCGGCCGGCATCGCGACGCGCGGCTCGATGGCGACGATTGACGGCCGCCCGTCTCAGGCCGGCGGCATCTCGACGGCGGCCCGGCCCAGTAGCGAAGCCACCTCCTCCCGCCGCGGCCAGCCCCAGAACATGGCCACCACGGTGGCCGCTGCCAGCGCGTAGGCCCACAGCGCCTGGCCAGTGGCGAGCGCCAGCATCAGCCCGATCATCGCCGCGCCCTCCCGCAGGACGAACGCCAGCAGCGTGGCGAGGCGATAGTTCTCGAGGGCCGGGGCCAGGCGGCCGCGATCCTCGGGGGCGACGGAGCGATCCAGCAGGCGGCGGTGGAGGAGCGGGGCGGCGAGCAGCAGCGCGACCGCCACCAGCAGCCCGAACCCGGTGAGCCACACCGGTGCGTCCGCCGGCACCAACGGGGTGGCACCGGGGCGGTCGACCAGGACCCAGGCCATCACCGCGAAGGCGCCCACCCCGAGGATCATCGCCGCGCACACGACGTAGAGGAAGCCCAGCTGCTCTTCGACCGAAACCTCCTGTCGTTCCACCACCATCGCACGCTCCCCGCGGCCGGCGCGGCCCAGCCGGCGGCCGCGCCGGCGCAGTGTATCGTGACGGCAACCCTCCTCGCCAGCCGCGGCGTGGCCTGGATATCATCGCCGCGTGGTGCGCGTGAACGAGGTGGGTGTCGGGCCCCACCCCCGCCCCTGGCCCGACGACCCGCGGCTCGACCCCGAGCTGCTCGCCGCCGGCGACCGGCGAAACGTCGTCGACCGGTACCGCTACTGGCGAGTCGACGCGGTGGTGGCGGACCTCGACGCCCGCCGTCACCCCTTCCACGTGGCGGTCGAGAACTGGCAGCACGACCGCAACATCGGCGCCGTGGTCCGCAATGCCAATGCCTTCCTCGCCGCCGAGGTGCACGTCGTCGGCAAGCGCCGCTGGAACCGCCGCGGGGCGATGATGACCGAGATCTACCAGCACGTCCGACACCACGAGTCGATCCGGGCGCTGGGCGCCTGGGCGGCGGAGGCCGGGCTGCCGCTGCTGGGGATCGACAACCTCCCGGGCTCACGGCCGCTGCCGCAGGCGGAGCTGCCGGCGGCGTGCCTGCTGCTGTTCGGACAGGAGGGGCCGGGGCTGTCGCCGGCGGCGCGGGCGAGGGTCGAGGCGGTGCTGTCGATCCCCCAGTACGGGTCCACGCGATCGATCAACGCCGGCGCCGCTTCGGCGGTGGCCATGTACGAGTGGTGTCGGCGTCACGCCGCCGAGCCGGCGGGAGGGGGGCGCTGACGGCCGCTGGTGGAGTCGAGCGCGGCGCGGAGGGTTGCGCCGCGGTGGCGCGGGAGCAGGGCGCCGACCTGGCGGGCACCGCCTCCCGCGCCGAGCGGTGGCTGCTGATCGAGCACCATGGAGCCTGGGGACCGCGGGCGGTGGAGGAGAACGATCTGCCCCCGCCGGCACGCGAGTGGTTGTCGGCCCAGTCGGCGCTGCCGCGCAGCCGCGTGCTGTTGATCCGGCCGGCCGGCCGGCCCGCGTCCAGGGCGGCGCTGTGCTTGTACGCGGCCCTGACGCGCGAAGGGGTGCGGCGCCTGGGGCGGCGCACCTTCGGCACCTACGAGGAGCTGGCGGAGACCGACGTAGCGGCGCTGCTCGCCGACGGCGACGCGGCCCGCCGGCCGCTGCTGCTGGTGTGCACCAACGGCCGACGGGATCGCTGCTGCGCCCGCATCGGAGGTCCGACCTCGAGCGCCCTCGCCGCCGCCGCGAGTGAGGCGGCGGAGGTGTGGGCCAGCACCCACCTCGGGGGCCATCGCTACGCCGCCACCGGCCTGTGGCTTCCGGCCGGGGTCTCCTACGGTTTTCTCACGCCCCAGGAGGCCCCGGCCGTGGCGGCGGCGGCGGTGCGCGGCACGATTCATCTGCCCTGCTATCGCGGCCGCGTGTTCCACCCCCCTCCGGTGCAGGCGGCGGATTGCTTCCTGCGGCGGCGCACCGGCATCACCGGGATCGACGCGCTGCGCCTGGTCGACGCCGCCAGCGAGGGGGAGGAGTGGGAGGTCCGGTTCACGGATGCGGCGGCCGGCGCCATCCACCGGCTGCGGGTGCGGGTGGGGCGGGAGGAGGCGGCGCTGGTCAGCTGCTCGCCGGCGAAGCGCAAGGACGTCGACCGCTTCACGCTCCTCGACCACCAACGGGTCGAGTGAGCCGGGCCGCGACCGGTATACTGCCGCCGCTCCCGGCCCCGGGCACCGACACCGATGGCAGCCTCCGACACGCGCAACGTCCTGGTGGTCAACGTAGACCCGGAGCTGTTCGCCAAGCTGGAGCCGCTGCTCGCCCGTCATCAGCTCGAGCTGGACCGCTTCCCGCGCGCGGCGATGGCGCTGGAGCTGCTCGCCGCCATTCCGTTCGACCTGCTGCTCGCGGTCTACCCGCTGCCCGACATCGAGATGCAGACGTTCCTCGACGCGTTGCGAGCCCCGGGATCGGCCTGTCGGCAAACTCCGCTGCTGCTGCTCGCCGCGGGCGCGCAGCTGGAGGCGGCCGAGCGCTTCGTCGGCAGGGGGGTCACCCGCCTGGTGCCGCTCGAGGATTCCGCCGATCGGCTGCGCCAGGAGCTCTCCAGGTTCCTGGCGATGGAGCCGCGCAGCGCTCCCCGGGCCGCGGCCCGCTTCCACGTCCGGGTGGAGGCGGAAGGGGGGCGCATGCTGTGTCAGTCCGCCAACGTCTCGACCACCGGCATGCTGCTCACCGGTGACGTGGTGCCGGTAGGCAGCAGGGTGGGATTCGAGTTCACGCTCGGACGGGACCTCACTGCGGTGCGCGGGGAGGGGGAAGTGGTCCGCCACACCACGCCGGGGCGGGAACAGACGCGGGGGATGGGGGTCCGCTTCCTCGGCTTCGAACGGGACGGGCTGCAGCGGCTGCAGCGGTTTCTGGATGGGCTGGCGTCTCCGCCGTCGTGACGGCGGCGACCGCCCACGGCCTTCAGAGCCCCGCGAGGGCGGTGTCGAGGTCGGCGAGGATGTCCGCCGGCTCCTCCAGCCCGACCGAGAGGCGGATGCCGGCCGGATGGATGCCGAGCCCCTCCTGCTGCGCCGCCGGCACCGGCGCGTGGGTCATCGACGCCGGGTGCTCGATCAGTGTGCGGATCTGCCCCAGGGACACCGCCAGCGTCACCGTGTAGGCATCGGTCGCCAGCAGGTCCATCAGGCGCGCAGCGCGGCCGCGCGCCTCGTCCCCTGCGCCGCGTAGGGTGAAGTAGATCAGGGTGCCGGGGGCGAAGCCGCCGTCGAAGTCGGTCATCTGCCGCCGCGCCAGCTCGTGCTGCGGGTGGCTGGGCAGCCCCGGGTACACGACCCGGGCCACCTGCGGGTGCTCCTCCAGGTGCCGCGCCACGGTCAGCGCCGTCGCCATCCGCCGCCGCGCTCGCAGGGGGAGGGTGGGGAGGCCGTAGACCAGGGCGGGCCAGGCGGCCTTGGGAGAGAGCACGCCACCGAAATCCTTGCGGTACAGCAGCAGGTCGGGCTCGAGGAGCTCGGGCCCGATGACCGCGCCCCCCATGTCGGTACCGAAGCCGCCGACGTTACTTGGTCAGGCTGTGCACCGACAGGTCGAAGCCATGGCGCAACGGCCGCTGACAGAAGGGCGTGGCGAAGGTGTTGTCGAGGACGGTGAAGATCCTGCGTCGCGGCGGCCGGCTCTGGTTGTGACGCGGCACGACGGCGGCCAGCGCCTGCAGGTCGAGCAGCTCCAGGTTGGGGTTGGCCGGGCTCTCGCCGTAGACTGCCATCACCCGCGGGTCCTCGTCCAGGGCGCGCTCGAGACCCGCCAGGTCGCAGAGGTCGAGGAAGCGCACGCCGATGCCCAGCCGCGGGTACCAGTTGGTGAACAGCGAGTAGGTGCAGCCGTAGACCGTGCGGTGGCAGAGCAGCGTGTCGCCGGCCTTGAGCAGCACGCCGAGTGCGCCGGAGATGGCCGCCATGCCGGTGGCGAAGGTGACGCAGGACTCGCCGCCCTCCGCGGCGGCCAGGGTCTCCTCCAGCATGCCCCGGCTGGGTTCGTCGAGGCGGTCGTAGATGTAGATCGGCGGCTGCGCATTGCGGTTGAGCTCGGGGTTGGCGAACTCCAGGAAGCCCTCGGCGCCGCGGGCGGAGCTCTCCAACCGGTAGGAGGTCGAGGCGCTGATCGGCGGGATGATGTGGTCGCCGTAGCTCCAGTGCGGGCTGCGCATCCGGCCGTGGATAGCCGGGAGTGGAGGTGGTAGCTCTGGTCCTGATCGTCGGCCATTCTGGGATCTCCTGACGGCGGGAGGGGCCCTGCGGCGGCGGAGTGTATCGTCGATGCCGCCGACGCCCGATGAGCCTCGTCATGCCCCGCAGATCCTCGAACCACCCTGGAGACGCCGCCCATGCGCTACTGGCTGATCAAGAGCGAGCCCGAGACGTACTCCTTCGCCGACCTGCAGGCGGAGCCCGACCGCACCACCTGCTGGAACGGCGTGCGCAACTACGGAGCGCGCAATCACATGCGGGAGATGAAGGTGGGCGACCAGGTGCTCTTCTACCACTCGAGCACCGAGCCGCCGCACGTGGCCGGTGTGGCGCGCGTGGTGCGCGAGGCCTACCCGGACGCCACCGCATGGGACCGCGGTTCGCCGTACCACGACCCGAAAGCGACGCCCGAGGCTCCGCGCTGGCAGATGGTCGACGTGCAGGCGGACCGGGCGCTGCCGGCGCCGGTGACGCTCGCCGAGCTCAAGGCCAACCCCGAGCTCGCCGGCATGGCGGTGGTGCAGCGCGGGCAACGTCTCAGCGTGCAGCCGGTGACCGCCGGGGAGTTCGCGGAAGTGCTACGGATGGCCGAGCAGAAGGCACGCCGGCGCTAGCTGCTAGAGGCGGAGCCTCTTCAGCCCTCGTCGGCCAGGACCATCACCCACAGCACCTCGAAGCCGTTGGCGTTCTCGCCGAACGCCACGCCGATCCCCATCTCGCGCGCGTCACGGTGCAGCATGTTGCGCCGGTGGCCGCTGCTCTGGCGCCAGCGGTCGACGACTTCGCGGGGGGTGAACATCCCCTTGGCGATGTTCTCGGCGATCCAGCGCGGGGCGTAGCGGCCGGAGCGGGCGCGCGCCAGCACGGTGCCGCCGTCCGGCCCGAGGTGGTCGTAGTAGCCGCGGTCGAGCATGTCGGTGGCGTGCGCCTGGGCCACCTCGTCGAGCCGCGGAGCGAGCCGCAGCGGCGGCCGTCCGGCGGCGGCGCGCAGTTGATTCACCTCGCTCAGGATGAGGGCGCGCACCGCCTCCAGCGCGGCCAGCGGCGCGGCCTCCCGACGCTGCTGCGTGAGGCGGGGGAGGGCGACCAGGAGATCGTAGACCGGGGTGCGAGACTCGCCGGCGCGACCGACGCCCACCGACTCGAAGTCGCCGAGCACGGTGGCGGTGTACCCGGCGGGATCCTGTCGCCGCCACTCGGCCAGCAGGCGGGAGGGGTCGGGCGAGCCCATCATCAGCCGCTCGCTCCAGCGAAACGCCTGGTAGCCGCTGGCGAGCAGCCGGCGGGACACCTCCGCCACCTGCCGCGGCTGCGAGGCGACGCTCGCCGCCGCCGCGGCCCGCTCGGCGCGCTCCTGGGCGACGCGGCTCAGGCGGTCGTCGAGCAGGAGAGCGGGGAGGTCGTGGGCCGCCCGCTCACGGTTCAGCTCCTCGAGCAGGGTGACGAGATCGGGGGGGAGCGCGGCAGCGCCGACCGCCGGCACCGCGGCCAGGGCCGCGGCGGCCACCAGCCTGCGGATCCGGAGCGAAATGCCGCCTGCTGCGGGCCGGCGCCGCGACGACCGCGGTGCTAAGGTCTCCCGGCCGTGCCCGCCGCGCCCGACCCGGCCGCCCCCCAGCCCGGGGCTCGCCCCATCGCCCGCCGCCGACTCGGCGATCTCGCGCCGGCGGCCGGCGAGCCGCTCGCCGCCGACGCCGTCCTCGACCGCTTCCTCGACTGGGTCGGAGAGCAGGGTCTCGAGCTGTACCCGGCGCAGGAGGAGGCCCTCCTCGAGCTGTGGGCTGGACGGCACGTAGTGCTCAACACGCCGACCGGCTCGGGAAAATCCCTGGTGGCGCTCGGCCTGCAGTTCAAGGGGCTGTGCGAGGGGCGGCGCTCCTTCTACACCACGCCGATCAAGGCGCTGGCCAGCGAGAAGTTCTTCGCCTTGTGCGACGAGCTGGGGGCCGAGCACGTCGGCATGCTCACCGGCGACGCCAGCATCAACCCCGGCGCGCCGGTCGTCTGCTGCACGGCCGAGGTGCTCTCCAACATGGCGTTGCGCGAGTGGGAGGCGTTGGACGCCCCCTACGCCATCCTCGACGAGTTCCACTACTACGGCGACGCCGACCGCGGCGTGGCCTGGCAGGTGCCGCTGCTGACGCTGCCGCAGACCCAGTTCCTGCTGATGTCGGCGACGCTCGGCAACACCGCCCCGATCGAGGAGGACCTGGCCCGGCGCAGCGGTCGCGAGGCGGCGGCGGTGCGCTCCAGCGAACGGCCGGTGCCGCTCGAATTCGACTACCGCCAGACGCCGCTGCACGAGACGCTGGAGTGGCTCGCCGGCGCGGACCGGCTGCCGGCCTACATCGTCAACTTCACCCAGCGCGAGTGCGCCGAGCTGGCGCAGAGCCTGACCAGCATGCGGCTCGCCACTCGCGAGGAGCGGGAACGGGTGTGGGGAGCGGTGGCCGACTTCCGGTTCGACACCCCCTACGGCAAGGACCTGCGGCGGTTCCTCGGCTTCGGCGTCGGCATCCACCATGCGGGGCTGCTGCCCAAGTACCGCCTGCTGGTCGAGCAGCTCGCCCAGCAGGGGCTGCTGAAGGTGATCTGCGGCACCGACACGCTGGGGGTCGGCGTCAACATCCCCATCCGCACGGTGCTGTTCAACAAGCTCGCCAAGTTCGACGGGCGCAAGGTATCGATGCTGGCGGTGCGGGATCTGCAGCAGATCGCCGGCCGCGCCGGCCGCAAGGGCTTCGACGAGCGGGGGTTCGTGGTGGCCCAGGCCCCCGAGCACGCGATCGCCGTGCGCAAGGCGGCCGAGAGCGGCGGCAAGAAGCGCCGCCCCAAGGCGCCGCCCAAGGGGGAGGTGCTGTGGAGCGAGGAGACCTTCCAGCGCCTGGTCGGCAGCCCGCCGGAGATGCTGGAGTCGCAGTTCCGGCTGACCCAGGGGATGGCCCTCGACCTGATCCAGCACGACGCCGCCCTGGACGACCCCGCACGCGGAAACTTCCACTCGCTGCGCGAGCTCGTCCGCCGTTGTCACGAGGGGGAGCCGAGCAAGCGGCTGCTGCTGCGACAGGCGGCGCGGCTGGTGCGATCGCTGCACCGGGCGCGGGTGCTGCGTTTGCAGCGCGACGTCGCCAGCGACTACCGGTGGGTGGTGGTCGATCAGGAGCTGCAGCGGGAGTTCTCTCTGCACCAGGCGTTGGCCCTGTTCCTGGTCGAGGCGCTTCGCGGCATGGACCCGGCCGATCCCTCCTACCCGCTAGACCTGTTGAGCCTGGTGGAGTCGGTGCTCGAGGACCCGGCGGTCATCCTGCGACGTCAGGTCGAGCGGGCGAAGGACGAGCTGATAACCAGGCTCAAGGCGGAGGGGGTGCCGTACGAGGAACGGATGGACCGGCTCGAGGAGGTGACCCACCCCAAGCCCGCCGCCGACCTGATCTACGGCGCCTTCGGACGCTTCCGAAGGGACCATCCGTGGGTGGCGGGGGAGAGCATCCGCCCCAAGTCGATCGGCCGCGAGATGGTCGAGCGCTTCCTCGGCTTCTCGGAGTACGTGCGCCTCTACGGCCTGCAGCGCAGCGAGGGGGTCCTGCTGCGCTACCTCTCGCAGTTGTACCGGACCCTGGTGCACAGCGTGCCCGAGCGGGCGAAGAGCCAGGAGGTGCTCGACCTCGAGGGGTACTTCCGCGCCGTCCTCGAGCACACCGACACCAGCCTCCTCGAGGAGTGGGAGAGCCTGCTCCATCCCGAGGTCCGCCTGGCGCAGGGAGACGCCCGCGAGCGGGCACGCGAGGCGTTGCGGGCGTGGGAGCTGTTCCACGATCCCAAGGCGTTCGCGGCGCGGGTGCGCGGGGAGACGCACCTGCTGCTGCGGGCGCTGGCGCGGGGAGAATGGGCCGAGGCGGCGGGGCTGGTGCGGCAGCGGGAAGGGGATCCCTGGCCGGCTGAGCGCTTCGAGGAGGCCCTGCAGCCGTTCCTCGACGAACACGGGAGCATCGACCTGTCGCCGCGCGCTCGCCAGGCTCAGTGGACCCGCATCGAGGAGGAGGGGCCACGCCGCTGGCGCGTGAGCCAGGTGCTGCTCGGCGCGGAGGAGGAGACCAGCTGGCACATCCTCGGGGAGATCGACCTCTCCGCCGGCCACGGCCTGGAGGGCCCCCTGGTGGAGGTGCGCTACCTCGGCGCGTGAGCGCCGGGTTGGCCGTTATGACGCAAGGGCCTGCCAGATTGGCAGGCGGCGCCTGGAACGCCCGAGGGGGGCGTTCGGAGGTCGGCTGGCTTCTGGCGGATGGGGTAGTGGGTCGGTAGCGTACGAGGGTTACGAGGGAGGTTCCGATATTCGGTTGGGTTTCCTTGGCTTTACCCTTGTGGTTAAGGGAACCAGGTAAGACTGTCTTGAGGGGTGGAGATCAGGAGATCTCACGAAAAGGTAGGAAAAGGTATGGTAAGCGGAACCTCCCTCGTAGAGTCTCGTACGTTCTGACGGAGGATTTAGCAACCCTCGTGCCAGCTGCCGCAGCCTCTCGGACACGGCTCTTTGTATGTAGATACGAACCGGCCGCTGGGAGTGTTTATTTTCGCGCTGCGGCATCGCCGGCCGCAGTCGATCACCAGGAGGCATCTCCAGCGCTGGCAGGGTGTTGCGGACGGATGGCGGTGTCCTCTGGCGGGGGCATCGCCGCACTGCGACGTGGACGGCGGGCCGCCCGCGGCGATCCCTGGGCTCACGAGTTTTCCACAGGTTGTGTTATATACAGCCTCCATGAGCGCCCGTGCCATGGCCAAGGCCACCGTCTCGTTCGGACTGGTGTCGATCCCGGTCAAGCTGTACTCGGCCGGAGAGAGCTCCGCCGGAGTGCACCTCAACCTCCTGCACGCCGCCTGCGGCTCGCGCGTGCGGCAGCAGTACTACTGCCCGACCGAGGACGTGGTGGTCGAGCGCCGCGACCTGGCCAAGGGCTACGAATTCGCCCGCGACCAGTTCGTGGTGGTCGACGAGGAGGACCTGGCGGCGCTCTCCACTCGCCCCACCAACGCCATCGAGATCGCCGAGTTCGTCCCCATCAGCTCGGTGGATCCGATCTTCTTCGATCGCGCCTACTACCTCGGCCCCGACAAGGGCGGAGATCGCCCCTACCGGCTGCTGGCCGAGGCGATGCGGCAGACCGGAAGGGTGGCGCTCGCCCGCTACGCGGCCCGCGGCAAGAACTACCTGGTGCTGCTGCGCCCCTTCGAGGAGGGGCTGGTGATGCAGCAGCTGCACTTCGCGGACGAGATCCGCAGCTTCTCCGAGGTGCCGATCGGCGAGGCGGAGGTGAAGGACAAGGAGCTGGAGCTCGCCAAGCAGCTGGTCGAGCAGATCACCAGCGAGGAGTTCCGCCCGCAGACGTACGAGGACGAGTCGCGCAAGCAGCTGATGGAGCTGATCGAGCGGAAGATCGCCGGCCAGGAGGTCACGGCGGCCCCCCGCGAGCAGCCGAAGGCGCAGGTGATCGACCTGATGGAGGCGCTCAAGGCGAGCATCGCCGCCGGCGACGCCAGCCGCGATGCGAGTCGCAAACCTCCCCAGCGGGCGACACCGGCGGCCAAGTCGAAGCGGCGCACGGCGACGGCGGGCGGGACCCGGCGCCGCAAGGCGAAGTAAGCGCGGGAGCCGCCGGTGGCGGCCCGCCCGCGCCGGCCCCCGTCACGTGGTGAGCCGCCGCACCGTCTCCACCGGCTACTCGACCGGCGAGATCGCCTCGCTGCTCGGCCTCGACCCGCCGCGCGTCCGTTCCTTCGTGCGACAGGGGATCCTCGACCCGTCGCGAGGCGCCCGCGGCGAGTACCGCTTCAGCTTTCAGGACGTGGTGATCCTGCGCGCGGCCCAGGGGCTGCTCGCCGCCGGCATCTCGATGCGGCGGGTGCGCCGGGCCCTGGCCCACCTTCCCGAGCAGCTGCCCCGCGGTCGCTCGTTGAGCTCGGTGCGCCTCACCGCTGAGGGGGCCGAGATCGTGGTGCGGGAGGGGGGGCGAAGCTGGAACCCCGAGTCGGGACAGGCGTTGTTGGACTTCGAGGTCGCGGAGCTGGCGCAGGCGGCGGCACCGCTGGCGCCCCGCCTGGTGCGGGATGCCCGCCGGCCGGACCGCGAGCTCGACGCCGACGACTGGTTCGCCGTCGCCTGCGAGCTGGAGGCCACGGCCCCCGGCGACGCACGGGAAGTCTACCGCCGGGTCCTCGAGCTGGCCCCCGACCACCTGTCGGCCCACATCAACCTCGGGCGCCTGCTGCACGAGGATGGCGACCTGCCGGCGGCCGAGGCGCACTACCGTCGCGCCCTGGGCCTCGCCCCGGGGAGCGCGGTCGCCGCGTTCAACCTCGGCGTCGCGCTCGAGGACCGCGGCCGACTGGAGGAGGCCCGCTGGGCGTACCGTCGCGCGCTCGAGATCGAGTCGCACAACGCCGACGCCTGCTACAACCTGGCGGGAGTGTGTGAGCGACTGGGGGACCGGCGCGAGGCGGTACGCTGGCTGAAGCGCTACCGCGAGCTGGGCGGCAGCTAGCCTGCACCAGGCTAGGAGTGTGCGCGAGCGCGCGGTTCTGCCGCGCACACTCCCGCGCCGTATACTCCCCGCGATGGAGCGACAGGACGCCCTCGAGCTGATGACCCGCCACGTCGCCGCTCCGGGCCTGCGCCGCCACATGCTGGCGGTGGAGGCCGCCATGCGCCACTACGCCGGGAAGCTCGGAGAGGACCCCGAGGCGTGGGGCCTCGCCGGGCTGCTGCACGACTTCGACTGGGAGCTACATCCGACGCTGGGGGACCACCCGGCCAAGGGGGCGCCGATCCTGCGCCAGCACGGTTGCCCGGAGACGGTGGTGCAGGCGATCCTGTCGCACAACACGGCGGGCACCGGAGTCGAGCGGTCGCGGCCGATCGACTTCGCCCTGCTGGCGTGCGACGAGGTGACCGGTCTGATCATCGCCGGCGCCCTCATCCGCCCCAGCAAGGACGTGCGCGAGCTGCAGCTCCAGTCGATCGAGAAGCGGTGGACGGAGCGGTCGTTCGCCGCTGGCGTCGATCGCCAACACGTCGAGCACGCCACCCGCGACTTCAGCGAGGCGTGCTTCGGCGGCCGCCTCGAGCTGTGGCAGCACGTCGGCAACGTGCTGGCGGCCATGCAGGAGCGCGCCAGCGAGCTCGAGCTCGACGGCCAGCTGGCGACGGCGTAGGGCGGCGCCGCTTCAGCCCACCCTCAGCCGCACCGGCTGCAGGCGTTGGTTGCGGCATTGCGGGCAGCGCCCCGGGGTGGCGAACCGCCCGGGGCGGAGCCGGAAGCGGAAATCGCACTGCGGGCAGCGGGCCGGCTGCGCCCGCAGCCGCTGCGGCGAGCGCTCGAGGCTGCGCTGCAGGTGGCGCAGGTCCTCCTCCAGCACCGCCACCGGCAGGGCGAGGATCTGGCGCAGCTCCTCGAAGTCGTGCTCGGCGCCGGCCAGCATCTCCTGGATCTCCTGGCGGCGGGTGCGCTCCGTCAAGGGTTCACCGGGGTGCCGGAGGTGGCGGCGCCAGGGCCTCGCGCAGCGCCTCCTCCGTCGGATCGGCGGTCAGCTCGGCGACGGGAAAGCCGATCTCGACCCGTGGGCCGGCGCCGAGCTTGCGCCGGTTGCGGGCCAGCAGGATCCCGGCCTGGGTGGGCTGCCAGTCCTCCCAGGCCCAGACGGTGGGCTCGCCGCTGCCCGGCTCGCCGTCCTCGGTCTGCAGCAGGTACTGCCAGCGCTCCATGCGGTCGGTTTCAGGGGACACGAAGGCCCAGTAGCGGTCGCCGGAGGTGAGGCCGACGCCGGCCTCGAATGTCAGCGTCACCAGGTCGTAGGCTACGCCGTCTACCTCCTGCCGGCCGACCAGCTCGAGCCGGACGCCCGGATCCAGCCACTTCCAGGGCATCAGGAGCCAGTAGGTGTCGTTGATGAACCGGCGGTAGGCGTAATCGAGCAGCTCGCGCGCCTCGTCCCCCGCCAGCTCGGCGCCGGCGCGCCAGGCCCGGCCGTCGCGGCTGTCGACGTCGAAGAGCACCCGGAAGGGCTCGCCGTCGGAGGAGAGGCCCTCGAGGCGATAGGCTCCCGTGAAGCGGTCCCACCAGTGCCGAAAGCGCGACAGCTCCTCGCCGTCCCTGGCGACTCGGAAGTCGAAGCGCAGCAGTCGAGCGCGGTCGAACGCCTCCCTGCCACCCATGGCCTGCATGCTCCGCTCGGCCACCGCGGCGGCGGTGAGCGGCGCCTCCGCGGCGGCGGCTCCGGGCGCAGTGAGGGCGAAGGCGGCGAGAACGGCGAGCGGGGCGCTGCGGTATCGCATCTCCATCTCCTTTCTCCAGGGGGCGGCGGGCGTCTTGCACGGCAGTCTACCAACCGCCAGCGGGCTACTGGGGTCCGAACGGTATAGGCTGGAGCGCGAAGGAGGACGGGCCAGATAGTTGAGTAGAGGATTGTCAAGAATTTGGCGCCGGGAGGAATTTCCGTCACCGGTCGCGCACTTCTACGAGGTGTCCCACAAACCCTCTGGGGCCGCCGGCTCCCGAGCGAGGAAGGAGGGTCCACCGACTCATGTCCGATACCCTGAAGATCCCGGTCCTGCCGCTGCGTGAGGCGGTGATCTTTCCCGGCGTGGCCTCGCCCATCGGCGCCGGCCGCCCGTCGACGCTGCGCGCCATCCAGGCCGCGGTCTCCGGCCCCGATCGCCTGATCCTGGCCGTCTGCCAGCGCGAGAACCGCGACCGGGTGACGCCGGAGCTGCTCTACCCGGTGGGCACCGTCGCCCACATCGACCAGGTGCAGCGCTCCGGAGGCAGCACCGTGCAGCTGCTGCTCGACGGCAAGTTCCGCGGCCGGGCGGTGCGGTTCGAGGAGCGGGAGGGCTACCTCGAAGCCGTGGTGCGGCAGGTCGAGGAGAGCCTGCCGGCGGTTCTCGAGGATGCCGCCTTCGTCGCCCTGCAGCGCGAGGTGCGCGAGCGGGCGGCCGAGCTGGGCGAGAAGTCCGGCCTGCCCGAGGAGGTGGTCGAGCGCTTCCTGGCGAGCGTCGAGGAGCCGGGCCGTCTCGCCGACCTGGTGGCCAGCTACCTGGAGCTGCCGGCGCACGAGAAGCAGATGATCCTCGAGACCGCCGGAGTGGAGGAGCGCCTGCGCCTGGTGCTGCTGCAGGTCGAGCGCCAGATCACCGTCCTCGACGCGCAGCAGGAGATCAAGAGCAAGGTACAGCGCGAGCTGGGCGACCGGCAGCGCGAGATGGTGCTGCGCGAGCAGATGAAGGCGATCCAGCAGGAGCTCGGCGGCGGCGAGGACGCCGGCGATCTCGAGGAGTTGCGCGAAAAGATCGAAGCCCTCGACCTGCCCAAGGATGCGCGCAAGGAGGTCGATCGCGAGCTCGGGCGCCTGCAGCGGATCGCCCGCGAGTCGATGGAGTACCAGGTCATCCGCACCTATCTCGAGACGGTGGTCGAGCTGCCGTGGAACCAGCGCAGCGACGAGCACCTCGACTTGCGCGAGGCGGCCCGGGTCCTCGAGGAGGACCACTACGGGCTCGAGGACGTCAAGGATCGCGTGCTCGAGTACCTGGCGGTGCGCCAGCTGCGGCTGGAGAAGCAGCAGGCGCGGGCGGTGCAGGAGGCGGCGGAGGCCGCCGCGGCCGCCGACCCCGAGGCGGAGGACGTGGAGGTCGAGGCGCCGTCCGAGGTGCCGGGCAACCCCGACGACCGCATCTCCAAGGGGCCGATCCTGCTCTTCGTCGGGCCGCCGGGCGTGGGCAAGACCTCGATCGCCAAGTCGATCGCCCGCTCCATGGGGCGCGAGTACGTCCGCGTCTCTTTGGGCGGCGTCCGCGACGAGGCCGACGTCCGCGGCCACCGCCGCACCTACGTCGGCGCCATGCCCGGCCGCATCGTGCAGGGGATGCGCCAGGCCGGCACCAAGAACCCCGTGTTCCTGCTCGACGAGGTGGACAAGCTGGGAGTGTCGATGCACGGCGATCCGGCCAGCGCCCTGCTCGAGGTGCTGGACCCGGCGCAGAACGACACCTTCGTCGACCACTACCTCGGCATCCCCTTCGACCTCTCCGAGGTGCTGTTCATCGCCACCGCCAACTTCGCGCAGAACATCCCCGAGCCGCTCTACGACCGCATGGAGCTGGTGGAGTTCACCGGCTACACCGAGAGCGAGAAGCTGGTGATCGCACGCCGTTTCCTGTGGCCGCGGCAGCTCGAGGAGAAGGCGCTCTCCGAGGAGCAGCTGGCGCTCAGCGACGACGCGATCCGCGAGGTGATCACCCGCTACACCCGCGAGGGCGGGGTGCGCCAGCTCGAGCGTGCCCTCGGCAAGCTGGCCCGCAAGGTGGCCAGGCGCATCGCCGCCCGCGAGGTGGAGACGCTCGAGCTGGGCCCCACGGACGTCGCCGAGCTGCTGGGGCGGCCGAAGATCCGTCCCGAGCAGGCGGCGCGCGAGGACCGGGTGGGGGTGGCGACCGGGATGTACTACACCCCGGCCGGCGGCGACATCATGTTCGTCGAGGCCGCCACCATGCCCGGCAAGGGCAACCTGGTGCTCACCGGCCAGCTCGGCGAGGTGATGAAGGAGTCGGCGCTGGCCGCCTGGAGCTGGGCCCGGTCGCACGCCGACGAGCTGGGCATCGAGAGCAGCAGGTTCGAGCGCGACGTGCACGTGCACGTGCCCGCGGGCGCCATCCGCAAGGACGGGCCGTCGGCGGGCATCACCATGGCCACCGCCCTGGTATCGAGCCTCGCCGGGCGGCCGGTGCGGCACGACCTGGCGATGACCGGCGAGATCACCTTGACCGGCACGGTGCTGCCGATCGGCGGTGTCAAGGAGAAGGTGCTGGGAGCGGTGCGGGCCGGGATCACCGAGATCGTGCTGCCGGCGGAGAACGAGGGGGACCTCGAGGACCTGCCGGAGGAGGTGCGCGACAAGCTCGCGGTGCATGCGGTGAGCGACTTGAGCGCCGTGCTGTCGCTGGCCCTGGCGCCGACGGCGGAGGAGGCGGCGGTGCTGGGCGAGGAGGCCGAAGGGGCGCGGCCGCCGGCGCGGGCGCGACCGCAGCCGGGCTTGCACCACTGAGCGTCGCCCGGCGGCCCGCCTGCCGCGGCCGGCTGGAGGTGCCCCGGTAGGGGAGCGCCGCCGCTAGGACGTTCGCAGGGTGGTGGGGCTGCGGCCGGCCACGCGGGGTTGGGGGTGCCCCGGCAGGGGACGGCGCCGGTACGGGTGGTCGGCAGGAGCGGATCTCGGCGGCGGCCGCCGAGATCCTCGCCGGCGCCTCCGCTCGCCTTCGCGCCGGACCGCGCGTGAGCGGAGACGGCGGGTGGGCCTTGCGCTCGGCGAGAGGCCCCTTGCCGGGGCACCCCCAACCCCGTGCGGCCTCCAGCGCGGCCTCGCCACGGCGTAGGCGCCCGGGGGACGCATCCTCATGTCGAGCGTGCCCCGCCGTGACCGTGGTGAGCGCCGTGGCTCACGCGTCTCCTGCGGCAGGATCGTCGAGGGAGTGGACGGGGGCTTCCTCTCCCCGTCCGCGGGGAGAGGGGTCGGGGTGAGCGGCGGGCGGAACCGATATCATCTCGGCGATGGTCTACTCGCGGGCGACGGGTGGGTTGGGCGGCTTCGGGGGAGGCGGGCGCCCGGTGCCCCGCGACATCGTCGTGCTGCTGGCGGTGGTGTTCGGCACCTTCACGCTGCAGTTCTTCGCCGTCACCCAGATCATCCCGGCCCTGCTGCGGCTCACCGAGCTGGTGTGGCGCATGGGCTTCGTGTGGCAGGTGGCGACCTACCCCTTCGCCGGCGTCGGCGGCCCCAGCTTCTGGTTCCTGCTCGAGCTGTTCATCCTCTTCTGGTTCGGGCGCGACGTCTTCTGGCAGCTCGGGCGCAAGAGCTTCTGGCAGCTGCTCGCCTGGGTCTGCATCCCGGCGGCGCTGGCGGCGCTGCTGGTCGACGGCGTAATCGTGCTGACGGGGGTGGCGGGCTCGTTCGGGCCGCCGTTCCTGCTCATGCAGGGGCAGCGCATGCTGCTAGCGGTGATGGTGGCGGCCTTCGCCACCATGAACCGGGAAGCCACCATCCTGCTGATGTTCGTCCTGCCGGTCCAGGCGCGCTGGTTCATCCCGCTCGAGATCGTCATCGCCTTCCTCGGCTTCCTGGGGAGCAAGGATCTGGCGGGCTTCGTCGGCGTCTGCGTCGCCGTCGGCCTGACCTACAGCTTCCTCACCCCCGGCGGGCTGCGCCGCATCCGCCGCGAGACCTCGCTCAGGCTGCAACAGTGGTTCCTGCGCCGGCGCATGGAGCGGCTGCGCAAGAAGAGCGGCTTCCGGGTCGTCGGGAGCGAGGACGACCGTTGGCTGCACCGCGGGACCCTCGCCGGGCCGCGGTCGGAATGAGGAGACTGACGCCCCGCCCGGTACCCACCGGCGTCCGAGAGGCGCAGCAGTCCGGCGACGCAACCTTCGGGGGCGGCATGCGTACTTGGAGTGCGGCGGGATCCCCCGCCGCGAGTAGCAGCCGTCGCCATGAGCCGCACCGCCCGCCACGCCACCGCCGCCGTCCTCCTGTCGCTCGCCTTGCCGGCGGCGGGGCAGGCCCAGGCGGTGCAACAGACGGTGGAGCAGACCCTGCGCCTGGAGCGCGGCCAGGTCCTGGTGCTGCGCAACCTGCACGGCGGCATCACCGCCGAAGGGTGGGAGCGGGACGAGGTGCGTGTGGTGGCCCGCAAGAGCGTACGGGCACCGACCCGGTCGCAGGCCGAAGAGGCGGCGGCCCGGCTCGCCGTCCGCGTCCGCCGCGACGGCGACACCCTGCTGGTCGAGACGGCGCAGGCGGGCAGCGAGGGCGGGCTGTTCCGCTGGCTGCTGGCGGGAACGGTACACACCGCGGTCGAATACGCGCTGATGCTCCCGGGCGGGGTACGGGCCGAGCTGTCGACGATCCACGGCAACGTCGCGTTGCAGCATCTGGACGGCAGGGTCGACGCGTCCTCGACCCATGGCAACATCGTCGTGCTGGCGCCCCGCGGGCAGATCCGCGCCAACACCATCAACGGCAACGTGCTGTTGGAGCTCGCCCAGCTGCCCCGCCGCGCCCGCCTGGAGCTGCAGACGGTCAACGGCAGCATCGTCGTGCGAGCGCCCCCCGATCTGGCCGCAGTGGTCGATGCTCGCACCACCCACGGCTGCGTCGACAGCGAGCTGCCGCTGGAGGTCGAAGGGCGGCGCAGCCGCAGCCGCATGGTGGGGCGCCTCAACGGCGGTGGCGGCCAGATCGTGCTGCGCACCACCAACGGCAGCATCTCGCTGCACGGGCCGAAGTAGCGGCTGCGGGCGCCGCGACGGACCGACGGAGGTACCCGGTCGTCGCCGAGGGTGACCTCACAGGTCGATGCGTTGGCCCTCGGCCAGGACGCGCAGGCCGAGAGCCTGCAGCCGCTGGCGCTCCGGGCTGCCGGCGGTGAGCGCCGGGTTGGAGTGGTTGAGGTGGGTGAGGTACACCTCGAGCCCGTCCGCCACCTGCGCCGCCAGCAGCTCGGCGGTATCGAGCATCAGCGGATGGCCGATCTGCGCCACCGATCGCCCCGGTAGCTCGCCCAACGAGTAGAAGGTGCCGTCGAGGATGGCGACGTCGACCCCGGCGGCGGCGAGGACGGCGGGGAGCGGTGGGTGCCACGCCTCCCAGGAGTCGGTGTCGGGAACGTAGAGCACCGTCCGCCGCGGCCCGCGGATCAGCAGCCCGACGGTGTCGCTGAGCTCGTCGCGGTGGGGGACGGGGAGCAGCCGCAAGCTCACCTGGTCGCCGAGGTCCACCGCCTCCCCCGGCGACACCTCGCGCAGCGCCACGTTGCCGAGCCGCACCAGCTGCCCCCACGGCTCGTTGTCGCGCAGGAAGCTGGCCATCCGCGGCGTCGACCAGAGCGGCAGCTCGCGGCTGTGCACTGCCTCGAAGCCGAGGAAGGCGAGGCCCAGGTAGTGGCCGACGTGGGCATGGGTGAGGACGATTCCGTCCACCGGCTGGCGGTCGACGCGCCCGGCGGGAGCCGCGCGCACGTCGGCCAGCAGCTCGAGCTGCTCGGGAAGGTCGGGCGTCGCGTCGAGCAGCAGCACGCGGTCGCTCTCCGGCAGCACCAGGGCGAGGCTGGCCACCAGCCGCCGCGCCCCCGGGTCCTGCCGCGCCGCCTCGCAGCGCTCGCAGGTGCACGCTACGTGGGGAAGCCCGCCATCCTGGGCAGTGCCGAGGACGCGCAGGTAGGGTGCGGCGGTCGCCGGCGGTTCCGCGACCGGGATCGGCGCCATCGGCTCCGCCGCAACCGCCGGCACGGAGAGCGCCATCGCGGCGACCAGGAGTATGGCTGCGGCTCTCTTCATGGTCGTTTCTCCCCCTCACGCCTGGTGACCAGGCTCTGGCTGGGCTGGAGGATAATCCCCGCCGAGGAGGGACGCCATGGCTGCAGCGACGGAAGGCGGGGCCAGGTGGACGCGGCGGCGGGTGCTGCACCTGCTGTCGGCGGCTGGAGCGGCGGTGGTCGCGGCCCCCGGCCTGGGAGCCGAGGGCGGCGGCGTGTCGGACGAGGCGATCGCCGCGGCGGCGGAGCTGCTCGGGCTCGAGCTGACCGGTGAGGAGCGGGCGCTCATGCGCGAGGGACTCGCCGAGCTGCGCGACAGCTACGAGACGCTGCGCCAGGTGGCGCTGGCCAACGAGGTGCCGCCGGCCCTGACCTTCGACCCCAGGCCTGCGGGCCATTCGCGGCCGCTGGCGTCGGGCCCGTCACGGGTCGCACTCGCGGCGGCGCCGCCGCCGGCGCGGCCGCGCGACGAGACCGACCTCGCTTTCCTGCCCGTCCATCGGCTGGCCCGCCTGGTGCGCTCCCGACAGGTGAGCAGCCGCGAGCTCACCCGTCTCTACCTCGATCGCATCTCCCGCCTCGATCCGCTCCTGCACGCCGTGATCGCGGTCACCGAGGAGCGGGCGCTGACCGAGGCCGACCGCGCCGATCGCGAGCTGGCGGCCGGGGTCTGGCGCGGGCCGCTGCACGGCATTCCCTGGGGCGCCAAGGATCTGCTGGCGGCCGAGGGGTACCCCACCACCTGGGGCGCGACGCCGTTCCGCGAGCAGGTCATCCCCATGGACGCCACGGTGGTGCAGCGGCTGCAGGCGGCGGGAGCGGTGCTGGTCGCCAAGCTGACCCTCGGCGAGCTGGCGTGGGGTGACGTGTGGTTCGGCGGCAAGACGGCCAACCCCTGGAACCTCGAGCAGGGCTCGAGCGGCTCCTCCGCGGGGCCGGCGGCGGCGACCGCCGCCGCCATGGTCGGCTTCGCCATCGGCAGCGAGACCTGGGGATCGATCGTCTCGCCGTCGGCCCGCTGCGGCGTCACCGGTCTGCGCCCCACCTTCGGCCGGGTCAGCCGCCACGGCGCCATGGCCCTCTCCTGGAGCATGGACAAGATCGGCCCCCTGGCGCGCACGGTGGAGGACTGCGCCCTGGCCTTCGGCGCCATCCATGGAGCCGATGGCCACGACCCCACGGTGCTCGACGTGCCCTTCCGCTGGCCGCCCGACCGGCCTCCTGGAGAGCTCCGCGTCGGCTTCGTCGAGGCGCTGTTCGACGAACCCCTGGAGCCGGACGACCGGCAGGCCGGCGAGCAGCGTGGGCTCGATCTCGCCACCCTCGACGAGCTGCGGCGGCAGGGGTTCGAGCTGGTGCCGGTGACCCTGCCCGAGCTGCCGGTGGGCACCCTGTCGTTGATCCTCACCGCCGAGGCCGCCGCCGCCTTCGACGAGCTGACCCGTAGCGGCCGCGACGAGCTGCTGGTGCGGCAGGTCGAGCAGGCGTGGCCCAACGTCTTCCGCCAGGGGAGGCTGATCCCCGCCGTCGAATACCTGCAGGCGAACCGGGTCCGCACGCTGGTCATGCGGCGCATGAACCAGCTGTTCGAGGAGGTCGACGCCTACGTGGCCCCCTCGTTCGCCGGCCAGGACCTGCTGCTCACCAACCTGACGGGGCACCCGGCCGTGGTCCTGCCCAACGGCTTCCGCTCCGACGGTACGCCGGGCAGCATCACCTTCACCGGCGGGCTGTTCGGCGAAGGCGAGTTGCTCGCCCTGGCCCGTCGCTATCAGGAGGCCACCGGGTTCCACCTGCGGCGGCCGGCGATCGATGCCACCGGCCAGGCCGATTGCGACCGCGGGATTCGAGGTGGTGGACGAACCGGTGTGAGGCGGCAAGCTCGCCCGTGAGGCTTCCTGTCGCCGTCTTCGTCACGCCGCACGGGTTCGGCCACGCCGCCCGCATCTGCGCCGTGCTCTCGGCCCTCGACGCCGCCCTGGGCGAGGGGGTGGAGGCGCACCTCTTCACCCTGGTCCCGGAGTGGTTCTTCGCCGCCTCGCTGGAGCTGCCGTTCCACTACCACCCGCTGGAGTGTGACGTCGGGCTGGTGCAGCGGGACGCGCTGCAGGAGGATCCGGCGGCGACGGTGGCGAGGCTCCGCGACTTCCTGCCGCTCGACGGCGAGCGGGCGCAGGGGCCGGCGCGATGGGTGGGCGACCTCGGCTGCCGCCTCGTGCTCTGCGACGTGGCGCCGCTGGGCATCGCCGTGGGGCGGCGAGCCGGCGTGCCCGCGGTGTTGGTGGAGAACTTCACCTGGGACTGGATCTACCGCGCCTATGCGGGCGAGGAGCCGTTCCTCGCCCGCGCCGCCGAGGAGATCGCCGCGGTGGTGGCCGCCGCCGACCTGCGGCTGCAGACCGTACCGGCCTGCGACCCGGTGGCCGGCGGCGTACCCGTGCCGCCGGTGGCCAGGGCGCCGCGGCGCGGCCGCCAGGCCGTCCGCCGCGCCCTCGGCACCGGGGACGGGGAGCGGCTGGTGCTGGTGACGATGGGCGGCATCCCGTGGGATTTCCGCCGTTCCGCCCGTCTGCCGGTGCCGGCGGGGGTAACGCTCGTCGTCCCCGGCGGCGCCGAGGAGCCGCGGCGCGTGCCCGGCGCCCTGCTCCTGCCGCACCGGTCGGGCTTCTACCACCCCGACCTGATGGCGGCCAGCGACGCGGTGCTGGGCAAGCTCGGCTACAGCACCCTGGCCGAGGCCTGGCGCTGCGGCCTGCCGTACGCCTTCATCCCCCGCCAGCGGTTCCCCGAATCGCCGGTGCTGGCGCGCTTCGTCGCGGAGGAAATGGCGGGCTTCGCGGTGGCGGCACCGGTGCTGGAAGGGGAGGATCTCGCCGCCGTCGTCGAGCGTCTCCTCGACCTGCCGCGGCGCAGGGCGCCGAACGAGGACGGCGCCGCCGTGGCGGCGGCGCACGTCCGGGAGCTGCTGGTGCGCCGCGGCCGCGGTGGGCGCCAGTGACTTCGCCCCCCGCCGCGGGTACCATGGCGACAGCACCATGGACACCGCTGCGCTCCTCGCCCTCCTCGCCGGGGCCGCCGTCGGCGCCGCCCTGGCATGGGCACTGGCGCGCGCCCGCCTCGCCGGCGACCGCGACCGCCTGGCGGAGCGGCTGGCCGGTCGCGAGGAGCGGCTGGTGGAGCTGCAGGCGGCCCTGGAGGCATCGCGCCAGGAGGCGGGAGAGCTCCGCCTCGCCGCCCAGGAGGAGGCGCAGCGGCGCATCGCCGCCGAGACCCGGATGGTCGACGACCGCCGCTCCCTCGAGGAGCAGCTGCGCCTGGTGCAGGAGGCGCGCGGCGAGCTGACCAACACCTTTCGCGCCCTCTCCTCCGAGGCCCTGGAGCGCAGCAACCGGTCGTTTCTCGACATCGCCAAGGAGACCCTGGAGCGCTATCAGAAGGAGGCGAAGGGGGAGCTGGAGAGCCGCCAGAAGGCGGTCGAGCACCTGGTCGCGCCGCTCAAGGAGTCGCTACAGCGGGTGGATCTGCAGATCCGCGAGATGGAAAAGGCGCGCGAGAAGGCCTACGGCGGCATCGAGGAGCAGGTGCGTGGCCTGCTCGAGTCGCAGCGACGCCTCACCGGGGAGACCGGGCGGCTGGTGCAGGCGCTGCGCGCCCCCACCGTGCGCGGCCGCTGGGGCGAGATCCAGCTCCGCCGGGTGGTGGAGATGGCCGACATGCTGTCGCACTGCGACTTCGAGGAGCAGCCGTCGGTGGTGGTGGAGGACGGCCGGCTGCGCCCCGACCTGGTGGTCAAGCTGCCGGGGGAGAAGATCGTCGTCGTCGACGCCAAGGCGCCGCTCAAGGCGTACCTCGAGGCGGTCGAGGCGGAGGACGACGAGCTACGCCAGCAGCTGCTGGGCGAGCACGCGCGGCAGCTGCGGACCCACATGGCCCGGCTCTCCGCCAAGGCCTACTGGGAGCAGTTCGAGCAGACGCCCGAGTTCGTGGTGATGTTCCTGCCCGGCGAGAGCTTCTTCTCGGCGGCCCTGCAGTGCGATCCCTCGCTCATCGAGGAGGGGGTGGGGCAGAGCGTCATCCTGGCCACGCCGACCACCCTCATCGCCCTGCTGCGCGCCGTCTCCTACGGCTGGCGCCAGGAGCGGCTCGCCGAGAGCGCCCTGCAGATCAGCGGCCTGGGCAAGGAGCTCTACGACCGGTTGTGCGTGATGGGCGAGCACGTCTCTCGGGTGGGCTCGCAGCTCGGCCGCGCGGTGGGCGCCTACAACGAGATGGTGGGCTCGTTGGAGGGGCGGGTGCTGGTGTCGGCGCGGCGCTTCACCGAGCTGGGGATCGCCGCCGGCCGCGCGATCCCCGAGCTGCAGGCGGTCGACCCCAGCCCTCGCAGCCTGCGCTCGGCCGACTGGGAGCCGGCGGGGGAGCAGCAGCCGCCGGCCAACGGTCCGCCGGCGATGGAGCCCGCGGAGGCGCCGGTCGGGAGCGGCGGCAGCGAGCTGGCGGACGCGGATCGGACAGGGGCCGGCGACGAGCCCTCGTGAGCCAGGTGCCCGGGCTCAGCGGCCGCCCTGCAGGCGCACCAGCAGCCGGTTCCCGGCGCGGGTGACCTCGGCGACCTCGACGCTCGCCGCGGTGAGGTCGAGCACCACGTGCAGCTCGCCTCCCCCCGGGGCGGGGTGGTGGCCGACGCGGATGCCCGCGACCTCGGGAGTCTGCACCGGGATCGCGGCGGGTGAGAAGGGCTCGCCGACCCCGTGCAGCCGCACCACCGCCCGCGGCGTCTCGCCGCCGATCTGGAAGTGCGAAAAGGTGCCGGCGACGAGCTGCCCGTCGGTGAGCAGGACGACGGTGGTGCCGCCTTCGTCGCGGCGCCACTGCAGGTCGATCAGCTGGCTGAAGGGCCCTTCCACCGCGGAGGCCTCCGTAGCCGTGGGTTGCGGCGCCGGGGTGGCGGCCGCCCCGGTGCCGGAGCCCTCTTCCGCGGGCGGGGAAGGAACGGCGGCCTCGTCGGCACTCGCCTCGGCGGGGCCAGCTGCCGGCTCGGTCGCGGCCGGCGCCGCCGGCGGCAGCGCCGACGGCATCCCGCCCGCCACGCCACTCGGCGGCGTCCTTTCGCTGGCGGCGCCGCGGCCGGGAAGCTGCGTCGCCAGCGCCCGCCATCCCCCAGGGGCGAACAGGTAGAGCGCGGCGGCTCCGGCGGCGAGCGACAGCACGGCGATCGCCGACAACAGCAGGACGCGCCGGCGCCGCCGCTGTCCTCGCGGCGCCGCCGGCTCGTCCCCCTCGCCGCTCTCGTCCCAGAGCGTGACCGGTGGCTGCCCGAGTCCCGCCGCGGGCGGCGCTGCCGCCGCCCGGGGCAGCGCGACAGCCGGACCCTCGGCCGGCAGGCGTACCGTCGGGTCGCTGTCGGGCGCCGCGTTCGGCCGCTCGCCGGCGAGCGCCCGCGCCACCTCCGCGAACCCGGCCGGCAGGCTCCGCGAGTCGACCGCGGCGCCGCGACGCTCCTGCACGGTGGCGGCTGGGTCGCGAACGGGCGGGGCGGGCCGGGGGGATGCCGCAAGCGACACCGTGCGCTCGCTCTCGGAGACCAGGCTTGGCTCCCGCGCCGCCATGCCTTCGAGCTCGAAGGTCTCCTCGCCGCTGCCGATCCGCGCCTCGACGATCCTGAAGACCAGAGCGCGGCTCTGCGGGTCGAGCTGGCGAAAGCGGATTCCCATCCCCGCCGGGCGCTCGACCGCCTCGTCCTGCTCCCGCATCCACACCACCTCGCCGATGCCCTGGAGCAGCCCGGTGCCGTCGGCGAGGGCGAGCTCGAAG
>DATKEH010000050.1:0-7351 GCA_035546355.1 Thermoanaerobaculia bacterium | reverse complement strand
CTACCGTCGCTTGGTGAAGCCGGTGACGATGTAGCTCCCCGAGCGCTGGTCCTTCTTGAGCTTGACGATGTTCTTCTTCTCGGCGTCCTCGAGCAGGTCCGAGAAGGTCGAGTAGCCGTAGTACCCCTCGTTGAAGGAGGGGCGCTTGCGCTGCATGGTCTGTTTGATCATCGACCCCCACAGCACGTCCTTGTTCTCGCGCACCAGCGCCTGGATCGACTCGGTGAGCAGCCCGAAGACCTCGCGCTCCTTCTTCGACAGGGTGTCGAGCTTGGGCGTGCTCTCGAGGTCGCGCCAGATGTCCTCGTAGTAGATGAACTCGTCGCAGTTGTCGATCAGCAGGTTCGACGACGAGCCCTTGACGCCGACGCCGATGACGTACTTGTTGTTCTCCTTGAGCTTGGAGACCAGCGGCGAGAAGTCGCTGTCGCCCGACACCAGCACGAAGGTGTCGAGGTGCTCCTTGGCATAGGAGAGGTCCATGGCGTCGACCACCATCTTGATGTCGGCGCTGTTCTTTCCCGAGTAGGAG
The DNA here is from genome assembly GCA_035546355.1 of Thermoanaerobaculia bacterium. Classification (GTDB taxonomy): domain Bacteria; phylum Acidobacteriota; class Thermoanaerobaculia; order Multivoradales; family JAIOJS01; genus DATKEH01. The sequence continues at coordinate 6,819 of DATKEH010000050.1, read as the reverse complement.
CGCTGCGGGATGTCGATCAGCTCGATCCCCGCCTCGTGGAAGGGGCGCTTGTAGTCGCTGTAGCGATACCAGTCGGCGTAGGCGCGCTTGACGATGATCTTGCCCTTCTCCACCAGCCGCTCGAGCACCAGGTTGATGTCGAACTTGGTGCCGGTCTCCTTGGCGCCGAGGGCGACGTTCTCCAGGTCGCAGAAGACCGCCAGCTTGCGCTCGTAGTCGGCGGCGGCGCCGCGCTCGGGGAGGGTGATCACCAGCTCCCGGGAGAGGTCCTGCAGCTGCGGGAACGGCAGGGTCACGGTGTCGCCGGGGCGCAGCTCCTCGCGCGATCGCTCCTCGCGCAGGCGCTCCTCGCGCGCTGCCCATCCGCGCTCTTCGCGCGCCTCTCGGCTGCGCTCGTCGCGGCGCCGCTCGTCGCGCTGCGGCCGCTCCTCGCGCGCCGGTCGCGGCTCCGGCGCCGGCTGCTGGTCGCGCTCCTCCTCGGCCCTGGGCGTCGCGCGGCCGCGGCCGCTGCCCCGCCGCCCACGGCTGCGCGGCCGCGGCGCCTCGGCGGTGTCGGCGGCATCGGCGGCAGCCTCCCGCCCCGGTTCCTCGGTCGCCGCCGTTCTCTCCGCGGTGCGCGCGGCTGCCGCTGGCGGTTCCTCCTCGCCCTCGGCCTCCACCGCCGCCGGCGCGGGCGCGGCGGTCTCGCTCGGCGCGGCGATTCCCGCTTCCGGGACCGGCGGCGGTTGCGGCGTCTCCTCCTGTCGCTCTTCCCTGTCGCTCTCCTCGGCCCCGTCGGCCGTGGGACGTAGCCACCATGGTGCCAAGTCTGGTTCTCCTGCGGTCGGTCGCGTTGCATGAGCCCCGCGCGCAGGCGGGGCGGCGGCGGTGGGCTCCCCCGCCTCGCAAGCCCCACGGGCGCGCGACGCAGGCGCCGGCTCTGCGGGTCGGTCGGACGCGGACTGGGCGCGGGCAGGGAACGAGGCGGGCAGCCCCGACTAGTGTAGCATCCGCCACAGCCAGCCCGCCCGGAGGTCGATTCGGCACCGCCGCCGGCCCTGCCCCGGGAGATCTCTCCACAGCAGGAGGATGCGATGAGCGCCCCCGAGACACGCCTGCCCGCCCCCGCTGCACCGCCGCCGGCCCACCGACCCCACATCCCGGCCGAGCAGAACCTCCCCGAGATCACCGTCAAGGCGGTGCTGCTGGGCATGGCGCTGTCGGTGGTGCTCGGCGCCGCCAACGCCTACCTCGGCCTGTTCGCGGGCATGACGGTGTCGGCGTCGATTCCGGCGGCGGTGATCTCGATGGCGGTGCTGCGGCTCTTCCGCGACTCCAACATCCTCGAGAACAACATCGTGCAGACGGCGGCCTCGGCCGGCGAGAGCCTGGCGGCGGGGGTGATCTTCACCATCCCGGCGCTGGTGTTGATCGGCGTGTGGAGCGGGTTTGGCTACTGGCAGACGACGTTGATCGCCGGCACCGGCGGGCTGGTGGGCGTGCTGTTCACCATTCCCCTGCGGCGGGCGCTGATCGTCGACGAGCCGCTCCGGTTCCCGGAGGGCGTCGCCACCGCCGAGGTGCTGAAGGTCGGGGAGAGCGGCGGCGGCGTCAAGATACTGGCCTGGGCGGGCCTGCTGGGGGCGGTCTTCAAGCTCGGCACCAGCGGCGTCAAGCTGTGGGGGGAGGCGGTCGAAGGCGCGCGACGGGTCGGCGGGTCGATCGCCTACCTCGGCACCAACGTCTCGCCGGCGCTGGTGGCGGTCGGCTACATCGTCGGGCTCAACATCGCGGTGCTCATGTTCCTGGGTGGGGCGCTGAACTGGTGGGTGGCGATCCCGATTCTCGCCGCCACCCAGGGGATCCCCGCCGGGGTGAGCCCCGCCGACCACGCCTGGACGCTGTGGTCGACGCAGACCCGGTACCTGGGGGTGGGGGCGATGGTGGTGGGGGGGCTGTGGGCGCTGATCAGCCTGCGCCGCAGCCTGCTGTCGGGGATCGCCAGCGGCATCGCCGCCTACCGCCGGGTGCGCCAGGGGGGCGGCGCCGCGCTGCCGCGCACCGAGCGCGACACGCCGATACAGTGGGTCGGGCTGGCCCTGCTGGTCGGCTTGATCCCCCTGTTTCTCATCTTCTGGCGCCAGACCGACGTGGTGTGGCTGTCGCTGCTGATGGCGCTGATCGTGGTGGTGGCCGGGTTCCTGTTCTCGGCGGTGGCCGGCTACATGGCCGGCCTCGTCGGCTCGTCGAACAACCCCATCTCCGGCGTCACCATCGCCACCATCCTGGTGTCGTCGCTGGTGCTGCTGGCCCTGCTCGGCGCCGACAGCGTGATCGGCCCGGCGGCGGCGATCTTCATCGGCGCCACCGTCTGCTGTGCCGCCGCCATCGCCGGCGACAACATGCAGGACCTCAAGGCGGGGCACCTGCTCGGCGCGACGCCGGTGCGGCAACAGGTGATGCAGTTCGTCGGGGTGATTGCCGCGGCGCTGGTGATGGCGCCGATCCTCATGCTGCTGCTCGAGGCGTACGGCATCGGGGCACCGACGGCGACCCACCCCAACCCGCTGCCGGCGCCGCAGGCGACGCTGATGGCGGCGGTGGCCTCCGGCGTCTTCGGCGGCGGCCTGCCGGTGGGGATGGTGGTGTTGGGGGGGTTCGTCGCCGCCCTGGTGATCGCGCTGGACGAGGGGCTGAAGCGCCGCGGCTCCACCTTCCGCGCGCCGGTGCTGGCGGTGGCGGTGGGGATCTACCTCCCCCTCGAGCTCGAGGTGCCGATCCTGCTCGGCGGGCTCATCGCCTGGGCGGCGGGACGTTTCTACACCCGCTCGACCCTGCGCGGCGGCCACCAGGACCAGGCGCCCATCGCGGAAGCGCGCTCCACGGGCGAGCGCAACGGGCTGCTCTTCGCCGCCGGCCTGATCACCGGCGAGGCCCTGCTCGGCATCCTGCTGGCGATCCCCATCTTCGCCGCCTCGCGGATGGGGATGGCTCCCGAGGCGTCCCGCAACATCCTCGCCTTCCTCGGCCCCGAGCCCTGGGGCGGCTGGGGCGACCTGCTGGGACTGGTGCTGCTGGCGCTGGTGATGGTGGCGATCTACCGGGTGGCGGTGGGGCCGCTGCGCCGGTAGGTCGAGGCGATCGCCGAGGCATCGCCGCGGCCACGGCCCCGCGGTGCCCTCCGCCTGCGCCGTGGCGACGCGTCGGGGGCGCCGCCACGGCAGAGCCGGAGCCCCGTCGCGGGCGGCGTACAATCCGGTCATGGGCTACCGTCTGGCGCTGCTCGTCACCGGCGCGTCGGGGGTGCGGCTGCCGCTGCGCTTCCTCGCCACCGCCGCCCGCCATCCGCAGCTCGAGCGGCTGCACCTGGTGGTGTCGTCGGGCGCCAGCCTGGTGCTCAAGCACGAGGCCGCCCTCAGCCCCCCCGGGGCCCGCGGCCTGCTGGAGGCCGCGGAGCTGGCGCCCGAGCACCGCGAGCGCGTCGTCGCCCACCGCGACAGCGAGCTCGACGCTGCCATCGCCTCGGGCTCCTACCGTCTCGACGGCACCGTGGTGCTGCCCTGCAGCGCCGCCACCCTCGGGGCGCTGGCCAGCGGTACCGGCGCGACCCTGATCCACCGCGCCGGGGCGGTGGCGCTCAAGGAGCGTTGGCCGCTGCTGCTCGGCTTCCGCGAGACGCCGCTGGCGCTGGTGCACCTCGAGAACCTCCGCCGCCTGGCCTATGCCGGGGCGGTGATCGCCCCGCCGGTGCCCGCCTTCTACGCCGGCGAGGAGCTCGACGAGTTCCTCGACGCCTACGTGCTGCGCCTGTTCGACCACCTCGGCATCCCGCTGCCGGAGCTGGCGCACCTGCGCTGGGGGAGCGAGGGCGGTTGACCACCGCCGGATCGCTCGGCGCGGCGCCGCGATCGTTCGCAGGCCGGCTGCGGCTGGTGCTCGAGATGATCCAGTTCGAGCACACGCTGTTCGCCCTGCCCTTCGCCTTCCTGGGGATGGTGTTGGCGGCTGGGGGATTGCCGCCGTGGCGGACCATCGGCTGGATCGCGGTGGCGATGGTGGGGGCGCGCAGCGCCGCCATGGCCTTCAACCGCCTCGTCGACCGCCGCCTCGACGCCGCCAACCCGCGCACCGCCGGCCGCGCGCTGCCGGCGGGTGAGCTGCGGCCGGGCTTCGTCGCCGCCTTCGTGGTCGCCTCCTGCGGGCTGCTGGTGCTCGCCGCCTGGCGGCTCAATCCGCTGGCCCTGGCGCTGTCGCCGCTGGCCCTCGCGGTGCTGCTGCTCTACTCCTACAGCAAGCGCTTCACCGCGCTGTGCCACCTGTGGCTCGGCCTGGCGCTGGCCGGGGCGCCGCTGGGAGCGTGGATCGCGGTGCGCGGCGACGTGGGCTGGACCCCGGCGCTGCTCGCCGCGGTGGTGGTCTGCTGGGTGGCCGGCTTCGACGTGCTCTACGCCCTGCAGGACGTGGAGCTCGACCGCCGTGCCGGGCTGTCCTCGCTCCCCGCCCGCGTCGGCGTCGGCCCGGCGCTGGTGGTTTCCGCGCTGCTGCACGCCCTCATGCTGGTCCTGCTGGCGCTGCTCCCCCGCGTCTATCCGCCGGGTCTCGGCGGCTTCTACTGGCTCGGCGTCGCCGGCTGCGGCCTGCTGCTCGTCTATCAGCACTGGATCGTGCGGCCGGGCGACCTGTCGCGGCTGAACGCCGCCTTCTTCACCGCCAACGGCGCGCTGTCGGCGTGGCTGTTCCTGGCCACCACCCTGGACGTGCTGCGGCCCGGATAGAGTCGATATACTGCCGCCGATGCCGCCGCGCCCGATCGATCCCGCCACCTTCCCTCTCGAGCTGCGGGAGCTGGCCGCCAAGGTCTGCCACCGCGAGCGCCTCGACGAGGCCGACGCGGTGCAGTGCTTCACCACCCCGCACCTGCTCCACCTCGGCCGGCTGGCCGACCACGTACGCCGCCGGCTGCACGGCGACCTCGCCTACTACAACGTCAACCGCCACCTCAACCCCACCAACGTCTGCGTCTACACCTACAACTGCAAGTTCTGCAGCTTCGCGGCGCTCGAGGGGGAGCCGCACGCCTGGCAGATGAGCCACGAGGAGGTGTACGCGCACGCCGCCGAGCAGGGGGGCAACCGGGTCACCGAGCTCCACATCGTCGGCGGGCTGCATCCCCACCTCGACCTCGCCTGGTACGAGGAGATGCTGCGTGGCTTGCGGGCCCGCTTCCCCGACGCCCATCTCAAGGCCTTCACCGCCATCGAGATCGGCTGGTTCGCCCAGCGCGAGCGCCTGTCGATCGAGGAGGTGCTGCGGCGGCTGATGGCCGCCGGGCTCGGCTCGCTCCCCGGCGGTGGCGCCGAGATCTTCCACCAGGAAGTGCGCAAGGTGATCTGCGACGGCAAGCTCGACGCCGAGGAGTGGCTCGAGGTACACCGCGTCGCCCACCGGCTGGGGCTCAAGAGCAACTGCACCATGCTCTACGGCCACGTCGAGGGGGTCGAGCACAAGGTCGACCACCTGCTGCGCCTACGCGCGCTGCAGGACGAGACCGGCGGCTTCAACTGCTTCATCCCGCTCGCCTACCACCCCGAGAACAACTACCTCGGCCTCGAGTACCACACCACAGGCAGCGAAGATCTGCGCCATCTCGCCGCCGCCCGGCTGGTGCTCGACAACGTGCCGCACGTGAAGGCCTACTGGATCATGGTGACGCCGAAGCTGGCGCAAGTGGCGCTGTCGTTCGGCGCCGACGACCTCGACGGCACGGTGGTGGAGGAGACCATCTACCACATGGCCGGCGCCGACACCGGCCAGCAGCTCAGCCGGGGGGAGCTCGAGCGCATCATCCGCGCCGCGGGCTGCGTGCCGGTGGAGCGGGACACCCTCTACAACCCGCTGTCCCGCGAGGCCGCGGTCGCGTCGCTGCCGTGAGGACCCCAAGCGGGATAGGGGTGGAGGAGCGGGGGGCGGCCGAGAGCCCTCGTGCGGGGCGGGTCGGGGGTAGCGCTGCGGCGACCCTCGCGCGGTCTGGTGGCAGCCATCGGGCCGGGTGAGGCGACTCACTTGCCCCTCCCCTTCTCCTACCTCGCCGTTGACGGTCCCATCGGCGTCGGCAAGACCTCGCTGGTGGAGAAGCTGCTCGAGCGCTTCGAGGGGGTCAAGGTCCTCGAGGACGTCGACAACCCGTTCCTCGCCGACTTCTACAAGGACCGCCCCGGCACCGCCTTCCAGACCCAGCTGTACTTCCTGCTGGCGCGGTACAAGCAGCAGCAGGAGCTGCTGCAGCGCAACCTCTTCGAACGCCTGGTGTTGGCCGACTACGCCTTCCCCAAGGACCGCATCTTCGCCTACCTCAATCTCTCCGACGACGAGCTGGCGCTGTACAACAAGCTCTACCAGCTGCTCGAGCCGCAGGTACGCACCCCCGACCTGGTGCTCTTCTTGACCGCCGACGTCGCCACCTGCATGGCCCGCATCCGCCGCCGCCAGCGCTCCTTCGAGCGGCAGATGGCCGAGGACTACATCGCCCAGTTGCTCGACGCCTACCATCACTATTACCATTACTACGACCGTTCGCCGCTGCTGGTGGTCGACACACGCCACATCGACTTCGTGCAGCGGAGCGAGGACTTCGCCGACCTGGTCAGGAGGCTGAGTCAGCCGGTGCGGGGAACGGAGCACTACGTGCCGCTTGGATCCCGCTAGCCCGGACTATGCATGAAGGGGCTCGACGAGGTCCCCAGGGGCGGGTGAGGTTGACCGTCCGGCCGCTTGTGCGGGCGTGGGACGCGGATTCAACGCGAGAGTTGTCGTCACGCCGGTCTGCAAGGGTCTGGGCCA
>DATKEH010000049.1:0-2653 GCA_035546355.1 Thermoanaerobaculia bacterium | reverse complement strand
CACAGCCCCGACTCCGACGACGCCTTCATGTTCTACGCCCTCACCCAGGGCGTGCTGGACACCGAGGGGCTGGAGATCGAGCACGTGCTGGCGGACATCGAGACGCTCAATCGCGCCGCGTTCGACGGCACCTACGAGGTGACGGCGCTGTCGGTACACGCCTACGGGCACCTCCACGACCGCTACCAGCTGATGCCTTCGGGCGCCAGCTTCGGCGACGGCTACGGCCCGGTGGTGGTCAGCCTGGCGCCGCAGCGGCGGCAGGACCTCGAGGGCATGACGGTGGCGATCCCCGGCGAGCTGACCAGCGCCAACCTGGCGCTGCACCTGTGGCAGCCGCGGGTATCGACCCGGGTGGTGCCCTTCGACGCCATCCTCGACGAGGTGCGCCGCGGGCGGGCCACGGCGGGGGTGGTGATCCACGAGGGGCAGCTGACCTACGAGGACGAGGGGCTCGTCGCCGTGGTCGATCTCGGCGCGTGGTGGCAGGGGGAGACCGGTCTCCCCCTGCCACTGGGCGCCAACGGCATCCGTCGCGACCTGCCCGACGGGCTCAAGCGGCGTCTCTGCCGGCTGCTGCGGCAGAGCATCGACTACGCGCTGGACCACCGCGACGAGGCGCTGGAGTTCGCCATCCGCTACGCGCGCGGCCTGGAGGAGGATCGCGGGCGGGCGGACCGCTTCGTCGGCATGTACGTCAACGAGTGGACGCGCGACTTCGGCGAGGCGGGGCGCCGCGCGGTGCAGCTGCTGCTCGACCGCGGATTCGAGATCGAGCTCCTGCCGCTGCGGGTCGAGGCCGAGTTCGTCGAGCCGTAGGGGCCGGCCTCCGCGCCGGGCCGTCCGCGCGCCGGCCTCCGCGCCGGCTACCATGGAGGTGCCCGGAGCCACCCATGCAAGCGGGAACCCGCCTCGGCCGGTACACCATCGTCTCGCCCCTGGGGGCGGGGGGGATGGGCGAGGTCTACCGGGCGCGCGACGAGCGCCTGGGCCGTGAGGTGGCGGTCAAGGTGCTGCCCGACGAGCTCAGCCGCGACGAGGCCGCGCTCGGCCGTTTCCGCCGCGAGGCGCGGGTGCTGGCGGGGTTGTCGCACCCCAACCTGCTGGCCATCTTCGACGTCGGCGAGCAGGACGGGGTGGCCTACGCCGTGCTCGAGCTGCTGGAGGGGGAGACGCTGCGCGAGCGCCTGCGCCGCGGTCCGCTCGGCGAGGAGGCGACGCGGATCGGCGCCGGCATCGCTCGCGGCCTGGCGGCGGCGCACGCGCGCGGCGTGGTGCACCGCGACCTCAAGCCGGAGAACGTCTTCCTCGATGCCGAAGGACGGGTCAAGGTGCTCGACTTCGGGCTCGCCAAGGAGGTGGTCGGCGACGACCCCGCCGACCTGCAGGAGAGCACGGAGCTACTGCTCACCCAGGCGAACACGGTGCTGGGAACGCCGGGCTACATGGCGCCCGAGCAGGTGCGCGGCGAGGCGGCGACGCCGCGCACGGACGTCTTCGCCCTCGGCTGCATCCTGCACGAGATGATCTCCGGTCGCAGCCCCTTCCGGCGGCCGACCCTGGTCTCGACCCTCAGCGCGGTGCTGCACGAGGAGCCGCCGGAGATCGACTCGTCGCCCGGCCTGCCGTCGCGCCTCGTACGGCTGATCCGGCGCTGCCTGGCCAAGGCGCCCGAGGACCGCCCTGCTTCCGCCGCCGAGGTGGCGGACGAGCTGCACGGCGTGGTCGGGCCGCGCAGCGGGACGGCGCGGCGCCTCGGCCGTTGGCGGCCGTCGCGCCGCGCGCTGGCGGCCGCCGCGGCGGTGATCCTGCTCAGCGCGCTCGCCCTGCTGGCGACGCGCGGGTGGCCGGCTCCTGGCGACGGCCGGCAGGGCGCGGCCCCGTCGGGCGCGGCCGCCGTCGCGTCGCTGGCGGTGCTGCCGCTGACCGACCGCACCGCTCCCGAGGGAGCCGAGGAGGCGTACTTCGCCGAGGGGATCGCCGAGGCGTGGATCCAGCGCCTGTCGCGCCTTCCCGATCTCAAGGTGATCTCGCGCGCCTCCACCCTGCGCTACCGCGGCGCGGCGCGCGATCCCCTCGCCGCCGGCGAGGCGCTCGGCGTCGAGGCGCTGCTGCTGGGCGAGATCGTGCCGCTGGGGGAGGAGGTCCGGCTCGGCGCCGAGCTGGTGGCCGCCGGGGACGGCGCCCGGCTGTGGGGCGCGGCGGTGACCGGGTCTCCGGCCGACCTGCTCACGCTGCAGGAGACCCTCGTCGACGGGCTGGTCGCGAGCCTGGGGCGCGAGGTCCCCGACGCGGCGCTGCCGGAGGCGGCGCGGGCGCACGACCCGCAGGCGCACCGCCTGTACCTGCAGGGGCGCCACCACTGGAGCAAGCGCGACGCCGAGAGCCTGCGCCAGGCCATCGCGCTGTTCGACGAGGCGATCGCCGCCGACCCGCAATTCGCCCTCGCCTACGCCGGGCTCGCCGACGTCTACAGCATCCTGCACGACTTCGCCGACATCCCGGCGGCGGAGACCTTCCCGCGCGCCGCGGCGGCGGCGCGGCGCGCCATCCAGCTCGCCCCCGACCTCGCCGAGGCGCACAACTCGCTCGCCTACGTCGACCACTACTGGCAGCGGGACTTCGCGGCGGCCGAGGCCGGATACCGCCGGGC
>DATKEH010000048.1:0-12124 GCA_035546355.1 Thermoanaerobaculia bacterium | reverse complement strand
ACGAGCTGGCGTTCGTCACCAGCAAGCGGGTGCGCTTGCACGTGGCCCCGGAGGTGCGCATCCTCGAGGCCCTCGAGAAGCACTATGGCCTGGAGGTCGAGGTGCGGTTCACCCGCATCTGGGACCGTCTCAACCGCGCTCTCTACCTCTGGCAGGAGGACGGGAAGTCGCAGGTGTCGGCCGCGCAGGTGTCGCCGCTTCGCGAGCCCGCCGCCGCCGATTCCGGCAGCTGGCAGCCGCTGCCGCCTCCGCTGCTCTCCGAGCCTTCGCCCGGGGGCGACGCGGCAGCCCGGGAGGCTGCCGCGGCAATGGGACCCGCAGCGACCGCACCTCCCATGGCACCGCCGGAACCCCCGCCCGCTCCGGTGGAGGCCCCGCCGGAACCGGTGCCGGCCGCGACCGAGAAGAGCGGCCCCGTCACCCGGCCGGTGGAGGTCCCGGAGCCGCCGCGCACGCTCGCCGAGCTCGACGCCCGGCTGGACGAGGCCGAGGAGCGCGAAGAGATCGCGCTCACCGCGCTCGAGTTCTTCCACCAGCACTTCGAGCGGGTGCTGCTGTTCATGGTGCGCGGCGCGGAGGCGGCGGCCTGGATGGGCAGCGGCGAGGGCGTGGACCAGCAGCTCCTGGCCAGCTTCCGGCTCGGCTTCGATGAGCCGTCCCTGTTCCTCAACCTGCGGGAGGGGAGCCCCTTCTTTCGCGGGCCTCTGCCGCGCATGGAGGCGCACCAGCGCCTGGCCCGCCTGTGGGGCGGCAAGATGCCCCGGGAGAGCGTCCTGCTGCCCGTCCGTGTGAAGCAGCGGCTGGTGGCGGTGGTCTACGGAGACCGCGGCGGCCGCGACCTCGCCGGCCTCGATCTCGAGCTCATGCAACAGGCGGCAGCGCGGGTCGGCGCCGCCCTCCAGGAGTTCATCGCCCGCAGGAAGCGGGGTGGCTGAGCCGGCGCCTGCGGTCGGCCTGCCGGCTATAATCTCCGCCCGACCGCGGGCGGCTGTAGCTCAGCAGGATAGAGCGGGGGTTTCCTAAACCTCAGGTCGGGGGTTCGAGTCCCTCCAGCCGCACCAGACTCTCGACGAAAGGGCCCTCCACGATGAGCGATCGCCTGACGCGCAAAGAGATCAAACACGACATCCGGGAGGACAGCTTCCGTCATTCGGTGGCTCGCGGGTTCGAGTACGTGGCCACCCACAGCCGCATGCTGGCCCTGGCCGGCGGGGCGATCCTGCTGCTGATCGTGGTCGCTTTCGCGGTCAACGGCTGGCTCGAAGGGCGGCAGCGGCGGGCCTCGGAGTTCCTCGGGCGCGCCCTGGAGGTGGCCGAGGCGCCGGTAGTGGGCGAAGGGGCCGACCCCGACGACCCGCTAGCGCCGTCCTTCCCCGACGAGGAGAGCCGGGCGGAGCGAGCGAGCGAGCTCTTCCGCCAGCTCCAGGAGGAGTACGGCGGCACCGGCGCTGCGGACGTGGCCGACGTCTACCTGGGGCGCCTGGCGTTCGAGAAGGGGCGGATCGACGAGGCGCGCCAGCTCTGGCAGGGTTTCATCGAGGAGCAGAAGGGCCACATGCTGGCGGCGGCGGTGAAGACCAGCCTGGTGGCGCTGGAGCGGCAGGAGGGCAACGGCGAGGCGGTGGCCGGCGAGCTGCGCCAGTCGCTGGAGTCGAGCGACGGCATCCTGCCGCGCGACGTGGCGCTGTTCGAGCTGGCGCGAACCCTGGAGCAGCTGGGCCGCGGCGACGAAGCGCGGGAGACCTACCGGCGGCTCGCCGACGAGTTCCCCGATTCCCCCTTCGCCCGCCAGGCCGCCGTGCGCATGCGCGAGCTGGGCGAGGCGGAGGCCTGATTCCGTTCACCGGCAGGCCGCTGGCGAAGCCCCCGCGGACGGCGGGGGAATCCCGCTAGCCGCCGCCTGCTTTGCGAGACCGTCCCGTGCTGCCGTATCGCATCCTCGCCCGCAAACGGGACGGGGAGTCCCTGACCCAGGAGGAGATACAGGCGGTGGTGGCCGGCGCCACCGACGGCTCGTGGAGCGACGCCCAGATCGCCGCCTTCCTGATGGCGGCCGTGCTCCGCGGCCTGGACGGCGAAGAGACGCGTACCCTCACGCGGGCGATGCTCGAGTCGGGAGAGCGTTGGGCCCTGGGGCGGGAGGTGCCCCACCTGTGCGACAAGCACTCCACCGGCGGCGTCGGCGACAAGGCTTCGCTGGTGCTGGCGCCCCTGCTCGCCGCCTGCGGCCTGCCGATCGTCATGCTCACCGGACGCGGTCTCGGACACACCGGGGGAACGGCCGACAAGCTGGAGACCATCCCCGGGTTGCGGCTCGATCTCGATCGCGACGACTGTCTGGCGCTGCTGCGCAACGTCGGCATCGCCATCGGGGTGGCGACCGCCAGCATCGCGCCGGCCGACCGCCGCCTCTATGCCATCCGCGACCAGACCGCGACGGTGGAGGCCCTGCCGCTGATCACCGCCAGCATCCTGTCCAAGAAGATCGCCACCGGGGCAGCCGCCCTGGTGCTGGACGTCAAGACCGGCGACGGGGCCTTCCTCACGGCGCGCGACGAGGCGACGGCGCTGGCGCGGATGCTGGTAGACACCGCGGCCGCTCTGGGCTGCCGGACGTCGGCCCTGGTCACCGACATGAGCCAGCCGCTGGGCCGCACCGTCGGGCATGCCGTCGAGGTCGAGGAAGCACTGGCGTGTCTGGCCGGCGAGGGCCCCGAAGATCTCGAGGCCCTCGCCATCGCCCTCTGTCGCGAGGTGGCGTCGCTGTGCGGTGAGGACTTCGCCGCGCAGCGCCTGCGGGCGCTGCTGCGGTCGGGTCAGGCGCGGGAGGTCTTCCTGCGCTGGGCGCGCGCCCAGGGGGCGGAGCGGGAGTGGGCGGCGGCGCCGCGGTGCGGCCGGGCGCCGCACGAGGTGGTGCTCACGGCGGCCGGCGACGGGTGGCTGCAACGGGTGGCGTGCCGGCAGCTGGGGCTGCTGATGCTCGAGGCCGGCGCCGGACGGCGGCGACAGGGCGAGGCGATCGACCCCGGCGTCGGGCTGGCGGTACGGGCACGGCTCGGGCAGCGGCTGGAGGCCGGGGAGGAGCTGGCCAGGATCTGGCTGCGCCGTCCCGACGCGGGTCTGGCGGAGCGCGTCCGCCAGTGCTTCGCTCTCGGCGAAGAGCCGGTCGCGCCGCCGCCGCTGGTCCACGAGCGGATCAGCTGATCACCGGCTCGCCGGCGTCGAGAGCCCCCTCCAGCGCCGCCAGGATCTCGAAGACCTCGGGGCGAGCCAGCTTGGCCCCCGGTCCTTCGGCCTCGAGCCGCTGGAGGCTGGCGCGCGCCAGCAGCACGGGGAGGGCGTTGAAGGCCACCAGCCCGCGGGGCGCCGCGACCTGCTGCAGGGCCAGTACGTAGTCGGCCGCGGCGTCGAGGTCGCGCCGGGCCAGCGCCAGCACCTCGCTGCGAGGGGTCCCCGGCGGCAGGAAGACACGCCCCTCGCCGGCGTCCACCGCCGCGTCCTTGAGGATGTTGACCAGCTGCAACCCCTCGCCGAAGATCGCCGCTCGTTGCCGCAAGGCCTCCGCCACCGGCGCCAGCGACCGGTGGTCGTGGAGGTAGACGTCGGTGAGCATCTCGCCGACGATGCCGGCGACCACGTAGCAGTAGCCGCGCAGCTCGCCGAGGTCGGCCAGACGCAGGTCGCTCCCCCCGCGGCGCCGCCTGGCGACCCAGGCCATGCCGGCGAGCGTCCGCCGCAGGTGGCGTCGCAGGATGTGGCGCGACTGGGCGGCGAGGCGGTGGAACGAGGCGACGACCCGCGGCGTCTCCTCGAGGAGCTCCAGATAGCCGGCGTGGCCCAGGGGCGGCGAGCTGCGCCAGGCGGCCGCCTTCGCCTCGGCGGCGGCCCCTTCGCTCCCTTCGGCGAGCAGCATCGCCAGCTCGAGCAGCGCGCGGCCCTGTCGGCGCGGTCCCCACAGCGTCGCGTCCTCGAAGGTGTCGGCGATGCGGAACAGGAGGTAGGCCACCGCCACCTGCCGGCGGGTGGGCTCGGGGAGGAGGGGGATCGACAGCGCGAAGGTGCGGCTGGTCTTGGCCAGGAGATCGTCGATGCGATCCCCGGTGGCGCGGCCGGCCGGCGGCGGCTGGGCGCTCACGCGGCTCCCCCTGCCACGGGCCGCACGACGGTCGCCGGCACCGGCTCGCCGCGCAGGGCGCGCCGTACCACCCGCTGGTCACGGCCGTCGAGGATCCACGATTCCACGCCTGCCGCCGCCAGGGCGAGGGCGGAGTCCACCCGCAGCGCCATGCCGCCGGTGACGTCGGGGCCCGGTGGTGGGGCGATCGCCGGCCGCAAGTGCTTCCAGGAGGCCGCGTCGAGCGTCGTCACGGCGCTGCCCGCAGCGTCGAGGACGCCCGCGGTGTCGCCCAGCCACAGCGCCCGCGAGATACGGCGACGATGGCGAAGGAGTCGCCGCGCCAGGGCCAGCAGAACCGCCTCGGTGGAGGCGATGGAGGCGCCGCGGCAGCGGTCCAGCACCACGTCTCCGTAGGTCACCGGCAGCAGGCCGAGGTCGAGGGCGCGCTCGAGCGGCTCGAGCAGTACCTTCTTCGGCTCGCCGCCGCCCGCCACCAGGAAGCTCGAGGGGGCCAGCGAGAAGGGCAGCGCGCCCGCCTCCTCGAGGTGGTGGAGCACCAGGCGGTGCAGCGCTTGCGCGCTCTGCTGCGTGCGGCCGATGCCGCGCAGGCGCTCCCGGGTACCGGGCCCATCCGCCACGCCGATGGCCCGGCTCCCGGCGAGACCGTGCGCGGCAGCGGCGAAGTGGCCGAACGACCCGCTGCCGTGGCCGACCAGCAGCGGGATCCCGTCGCGCCGCGCCGCCGCCAGCTCGCCCGCCAGGCGGCGGAGGCGCTGCGGCCTGGCCGTCGAGCTCCGCCCCTTGTGGGTGATGAGGCTGCCGCCGAGCTTGACCAGGACCAGGTCCGAGCTCACCTCAGGGTTCCTCCTCGATCCGCGGCCCGCTGCCGACGCCGTCGGCCAGCACCTGCAGCACCTCCGGCAGCGCCGCGAGCGTCCGCTGCACCGCCGTCGCATCCGCCGCGGCGCAGATGACGTGCACGTTGGGCCCGGCGTCCAGGGTGGCCCAGGCGGCGAGCCCACCGTCGCGCAGGCGCCGCACCGCCGCCAGCACGGCGAGGGTCCCGGGACGCCAGTAGAAGATCGGCGGCCGCGCCGACATGGCGATCAGATGGAGCTCGATGGCCTCCTCCTCGAGTAGCGGCCCGAGCCCGGCCAGGTCGCGTTCGGCGATGGCGCGGCGCACGCGGTCGAGCCGGGCGGGGACCAGCTGCCGGCGGGTGGAGAAGTGCGGGCTGGTCGGAGCGCGGCGATGCCCCTCGCGCGACGACACCCCCTTGGGAGTGGCGTCGACCACCACCACCAGGTCCCGGAGCTGCCAGTGGCCGTCGCCGGCGAGCTGGACCGGCGGGCCATCGGGGACCCCGTCGGCCGGCCACTCGACGTAGCCGCCGAGCACCGAGCGGGCGGCCGAGCCCGACCCGCCGCAGCGGGCGAGCTCCGCCAGCTGCGCCGGGCCGGGATCGATGCCGAGCAGGCGGGCGGCCGCCAGCGCCAGCGCCGCTCCGCCGGAGGCGGACGAGGCGATGCCGGCGGCGGCGGGGAAGGTGTTGCGCGTGGTGACCCGCAGGGCGGGGGGCAGCGGCAGCCGGTCGCGTAGGCGGGCGAGGTGACGGGATACCGCGGCCGCGAAGGCGACCGCCGCCGGAGCGACGCCTCCCTCGCCGTCCAGCAGCCAGACGTCGTCGCCATCGCCTCGGGGCAGGGCCTCGACGGTGGTGATGCTGCGGCAACTCTCGAGGGTCATCGAAATCGACGGGTGCAGCGGCTCGGCGCGCTCGAGGTCGGCGGCGCCCCAGTACTTGACGAAGGCGATGTTCGCCGGCGCCGATGCCGTCGCCCTCACGCCAGGGGCTCCGCCGCTCCCGCGTCGCCCCGGCCGAAGCCGGGGAGCGCCGCACGGGGCGTCGCCTGGAGCCCCGCATCGGGGCCGACGCGGCCCGGCGTTTCCATGCTAGCGGCGCGTCGCTGCCGGCCGTTCGCTCGGCAACAGCAGCCGCACCCGCCCATCCCGCTCGACGGCGATCGGCCGCGGCAGCGGTGGCCCGGCGAGCGTGGTGGTGCGCCGCGGCCGCGAGCCAGCGTCCAGCTCCAGCAGCACCCACTCCCCCGGCACGGCGCGGCGAAAGAGCAGCCCCGGGCCCCTCGGCAGCGGCTCCCAGGAGGGGAAGAGGGTGCCGGGGCCGCCGACGACCTCGGGCTCGCTCCAGCCGTCGCCCTGCCAGTGGGCGAGCAGCAGGCGATAGCTCTCACCGTCGTAGCGGCTCCAGGCGAGGCGGGCTCCGTCGGCAGTGGCGGCGACGGCGGGCGTGATGTCGGGTACGGCATTGTCGGCCGCGACGCGGCGCGGCTCGCTCCAGCCGGCGCCCTGGCGCACGCTCCACAGGATCTCGTCGTCGGCGCCGTCGAAGGCGCTCCAGGCGAGCAGCCAGGAGCCGTCGGCGAGGACGGCCCCGCTCAGCGCCAGCTGACTCCCCGGTCCCGGCGGCGCCACCCGCGTCGCTCCCTGCCACTCGCCACCGTCCCATGCGGCGGCATGCACCGCCAGCCGACGCTCGCCGTCCCCCTCCAGCCAGGCGATGCCGGAGAGGTGGCCTGCGGCGACGAGCGGCACGGGGCTCCGGCGCAGCGAGCCGCCGGCGCGCGGCGGCGCCGGCAGGCGGCGCACCTCGCCGTCCCGGCTGGCGAACAGCAGCAGGTCCGCAGCGGCGCCGCTACCGGGCTCCTCGACGCCCGCCGCGACCCAACCGCGGCGGGTGGCGGCGAAGGCCGTCACCTCGGCATCCGGGGGCAGCCGGACGCGCTGCGCCCCCGCGCCGGCTTCCGTCACCACCAGCGCCCCCGGAGAGGCGCCCAGACGCAGGTTGCGCTCACCGTCGCTGGCCGCCAGCAGCTTCGCCGCGGGGGGCGCCGCGGTGGCGCCGACGAGGGCGGTGGCGAGCAGGGGGAGGAGGGCGAGAAGGCGACGCATGCGAGCCCATGCTACACCGCGAGTCGATATCATCGCAGCATGTCGGCGGCGGCTTTCGTGGCGGTGGGCTCGGAGCTGCTCGGTACCACCCGCCACGACACCAACTCCCTGCGCGTAGCCGCCCTGCTGCGGCGTCACGGCTTCGAGCTGCGGCGCAAGGCGGTGGTCGGGGACTGGGAGGAGGAGCTGGCGGCGGAGCTTTCGGCCCTGTTCGGTCGCTACGAGCTGCTGCTGGTGTGCGGCGGCCTCGGACCGACCTCCGACGACGTCACTCGCGAGGCCGTGGCGCTCGCCTGCGGGCTCGGCCTCGCGCTCGACGAGGCGGTGCTGGCCGACATCGAGGCCAAGTTCGCGAGCTTCGGCCGCACCATGCCGGCGAGCAACCGGCGGCAGGCCATGGTGCTCGCCGGCGCCGCCGTGCTGGCCAACCGCCGGGGTACCGCCCCCGGGCTGCGCTTCGAGCATCGCGGCACCACCTGCTTCCTGCTGCCCGGCCCGCCGCGCGAGCTCGAGGGGCTGCTGGCCGCCGAGGTGGAGCCGTGGCTCGCGGCTCACGGCGACGGTGGCGGCATCACCACGCGCGTGCTCAAGGTCGCCTGCCTGCCGGAGTCGGAGGTCGAGGAGCGCCTGGCGCCGGCTTACGGCGAGCTGGGACGGGAACGGGTCACCCTGCTGTCGGCGCCGGGGGAGATCCGGGTCGAGCTGTCGGCGGCGGGGAGCCGGGAGGAGCGTGAGCGCGAGCTCGACCGCATGGCGGCGCGGGCGGCGCAACGGATCGGGCCGGCGGTGTTCAGCCATCGCGAGGACGAGACCCTGGAGGGGGTCGTCGGCCGCCTGCTCGCCGAGAGCGGCGCCTCGCTGGCGACCGCCGAGTCCTGCACCGGCGGGCTGGTGGCGGCGCGGATCACCGCCGTGCCCGGCAGCAGCGGCTACTTCCTGGGGGGAGTGGTGGCCTATGCCGACGAGGTCAAGGAGCGCCTGGTGGCGGTGCCCCGCGAAGAGCTGGAACGGCACGGCGCGGTGAGCGAGCCGGTCGCCCGCTCCCTGGCGGAGGGGGCGCGGCGAACCCTGGGAGCGTCGCACGGCATCGGCATCACCGGCATCGCCGGGCCGGCAGGCGGCACGCCCGACAAACCGGTGGGGCTGGTGCACCTGGCGGTGGCGGGGCCCGAGCGGGATGCGGACCACCGGCGGGTGATCTTCCCCGGCGACCGCGAGCGGGTGCGGCAGCAGGCCGCCCAGCTCGCCCTGGAGATGCTGCGCCGGCGGCTGCTGGAGAGCCGGAGGTGAGACTGTTCGTGGCGCTCGAGCTCTCCGACGAGGCGCGGGCGGTGATGCGGCGGCGGCTGGGGAAGCTGCGCTCGGCGCTGCCGCGCTCGCGCTGGGTCGACCCCGACCAGGCCCACCTGACCCTGCTCTTCCTCGGCAACACCGAGCCGCAGCTGCTGCCGCGGCTGGATGCAGAGCTGGCCGCCGCCTTCGCCTCCCACGCGCCGTTCGCCATCCGCCTGCACGGTGGTGGCACTTTTCCCCATGGCCGGCCGGCGCACGTCGCCTGGGTCGGCGTCAAGGCCCCTCCCGAGCTCGCCGCGCTGCAGCGCTCGGTGGTGCTGGCGTGCCAGGCGGCGACGGGGGTGGATCCCGAGGGGCGCCCCTACCACGCCCACGTCACCCTGACGCGCCCCAATCCCCCCTGGCGCCGCCAGGTGGTGGAGCGGTTCCTCCAGGAGGTCCAGGGGTCGTGGGGAGAGGAGCTGGTGGTTCGCCAGGGGGTGCTGCTGGAGAGCCGCTTGTCGCCCCGCGGGGCGCAGTACCTGCCGCAGGCGCGCTTCCCGCTGTCGGAGGTGGGGGCGTGAGCCGCTGGCTGCCGCTGGTGCTCGCCGCCTACCTCGTGGGCTCGATCTCCTTCAGCTACCTCGTGGTGCGAGTGCTCACGGGCCGCGACGTGCGGGCGGAGGGGAGCGGCAACGCCGGCGCCACCAACGCCCTGCGCGTCGCCGGCAAGGGCGCCGGCGCCGCAGCGCTGCTGCTCGACGTCGCCAAGGGCGCGGGTGCGGTGGCGGCGGCGCGCCTGCTCGGCGCCCCGCCGGTGGTGGTCGCGGTCACCGCCGCCGCCGTGGTGGTGGGGCACGTGTGGCCGCTGTTCCTCGACCTGCGGGGGGGGAAGGGGGTAGCCACGGCCGCCGGGGCGCTGGGAGTCCTGGCGCCGGTGCCGTCACTCCTGGCGGCGGTAGTGTTCCTGGCGGTGGTAGGGGTGACCCGCTTCGTCTCGCTCGGCTCGATGCTCGGGGTGGCGAGCTTCCCGCTGTTCGTCTTCCTGTCGCAGCGGCTGGGGTGGGAGGAGCACGACCCGGCCTTCGTGGCGGGCAGCGTCCTGGTGCCGGCTCTCGTCCTCTTCAAGCACCGGAGCAACGCCCGTCGTCTGCTGGCCGGCAGCGAGCGGCGCCTGGGCGAACGGGCGCCGAGCGGTGAGAGGGAGGGATAGAGGCGAAATGCGCATCGGAATCCTCGGAGCGGGCTCTTTCGGCACCGCCCTGGGCATCTACGCGGTCCACGCCGGTTTCGAGGTCCGGCTGTGGGCCCGCGACCCGGCGGTGGCCGAGGAGCTCGGCCGCGAGCGGTGCAACCGGCGCTACCTGCCCGACGTCGAGCTGCCGGCGGGGCTGCACCCGTCGTCGCGGCTCGCCGACCTGGTCGACAGCGATTACGTCATCGCGGCGGTGCCGTCGCACGGATTTCGGGAGGTCGTCCGGTCGTTCCTCTCGCTCTGCCCGCCGCAACGACCGGTGGTGCTGATCTCGGCGACCAAGGGCGTCGAGGCCGAGCACCTGGCGCGCATGAGCCAGGTGTGCTTCGAGGAGGCGGTGAGCGCCGACCGCGACCTCCGGTTCGCGGTGCTTTCGGGCCCCTCGTTCGCCGCCGAGCTCGCCGCCGGCGTCCCCACCGCGGCGGTGATCGCTTCCGAGGACACCACGCTCGCCCGCGAGGTCCAGGAGTACTTCTCGACCCGCGTCTTGCGGCTCTACACCTCGGCGGACGTGGCGGGGGTCGAGCTCGGCGGCACGGCCAAGAACGTCATCGCCATCGCCGCCGGCGTGCTCACCGGCCTCGGCTTCGGACAGAACACCCTGGCGGCGCTGATCACCCGCGGGCTGCACGAGATCACCCGCCTGGCGTTGGCCTACGGCGGCCAGCCGCGCACCCTCTACGGCCTGGCCGGGCTGGGCGACCTGGTGCTCACCTGCACCGGTGGGCTGTCGCGCAACCGCCAGGCCGGGCTGGCGCTCGCCGCAGGGCGCTCTCTCGACGAGCTCGAGCGCGACACCGGCATGATCGCCGAAGGGGTGCGCAACTCGCGCGCCATCGTCCGCCTGGCCGAGCGCAGGGGAGTGGAGCTGCCGATCGCCCAGCAGATGGCGGCGGTGATCTACGACCGCAAGCAGCCCCGGCAGGCGCTGGAGGAGCTGATGCTGCGCGAGCTCAAGTCGGAGGCCGAGTTATAGGATCGCCCCCCATGAGCGAGCACCAGCACCAGACGGTCCTCATCCTCGACTTCGGCAGCCAGTACACGCAGCTCATCGCCCGGCGGGTGCGCGAGAACCGCGTGTACTGCGAGATCCACCCCTTCGACCTGTCGGAGGAGGAGATCCGGCGCCGGCAGCCGATCGGCGTGATCCTGTCGGGCGGCCCGCAGAGCGTCTACGCCCCCGGCGCGCCGGTGCGCGGCGAGGAGCTGTTCGAGCTCGGCGTCCCGGTGCTCGGCATCTGCTACGGCATGCAGCTGATCGCCGTGGCCCTGGGCGGCGAGGTGGAGAGGGCGGATCGCCGCGAATACGGCCGCGCCGAGATCACCATCGACAGCCCCGGCCTGCTGTTCGAGGGGCTCGAGGAGCGCGAGACGGTGTGGATGAGCCACGGCGACCGGGTGCTGGAGCTGCCGCCAGACTTCATGCTCACCGCCCGCACGGCCAACGCTCCGGCGGTCGCCTTCGAGAGCGAGTTCCGCAAGATCTGGGGCATCCAGTTCCACCCGGAGGTGAACCACACCCTCCACGGCGGCGAGATGCTGCGCAACTTCCTGTACGGAATCTGCGGCGCGCGCGGCGATTGGCGCATCGCCGACTACCTCGACGAGGCGGTGGCGGCGGTGCAGCAGCAGGTGGGCGACCGGCGCGTGCTGTGCGCGCTCTCCGGCGGCGTGGACTCGACGGTGGTAGCGGCCCTGCTGCAGCGCGCCATCCCCGACGGCTTCACCGCCGTGTTCGTCGACAACGGGCTGCTGCGCAAGGGGGAGGTGCAGCAGGTGTGCCACGTGCTGGGCGACGAGCTGGGCTTTCCCATCCACCTGGTGCAGGCCGCCGACCGTTTCCTCGAGACGTTGGCCGGGGTGGTCGACCCCGAGGAGAAGCGGCGGATGGTCGGGCGCACCTTCATCGAGGTGTTCGAGAAGGAGGCCCACCGGCTGCACGGCGCCGAGCTGCTCGCCCAGGGCACCCTCTATCCGGACGTCATCGAGTCGACCTCGGTGAAGGGCCCCTCGGCGGTGATCAAGACCCACCACAACGTCGGTGGGCTGCCGGAGCGGCTCGGCTTCGAGCTGGTCGAGCCGCTGCGTGCGCTGTTCAAGGACGAGGTGCGCCAGCTGGGTCGCGAGCTGGGATTGCCGGAGGAGGTGCTGGAGCGGCACCCGTTTCCCGGCCCCGGCCTGGCGGTGCGGGTGCTCGGCGAGGTCACCGCCGAGCGCCTCGAGCTGCTGCGCGAGGCGGACCGCATCTTCCTCGACGAGCTGCACGAGAACGGCTACTACGGCAGGGTGAGCCAGGCTTTCGCCGTGCTGCTGCCGTGCAAGAGCGTCGGCGTGATGGGGGACGAGCGGACGTACGAGGAGGTGGTGGCGCTGCGCTCGGTGGATACCCGCGACTTCATGACCGCCGACTGGAGCCCGCTGCCGCACGCCCTGCTGGGGCACATCGCCGGCCGCATCGTCAACGAGGTGCGCGGCATCAACCGGGTGGTCTACGACATCACCAGCAAGCC
>DATKEH010000047.1:0-2285 GCA_035546355.1 Thermoanaerobaculia bacterium | reverse complement strand
GGTGGCGGGAGTCGTAGAGCAGGTGGCCGGGCAGCGGCGCGCCGGCCTCGAGATCGAACGGCCGGCCGAGGTAGAACAGCCCGAGACGTTCGTAGGCGGGGTCCATGCGCCGCCCATCCTATCCGGCGCCGGTGAGGGATTCCCCCCCGGCGCGGAGGGCCGGCGCGACCGACGGCCGCTACAATCCGGTCCATGCCGCCGCGGTTCGACGACGTGCGCTGCCGGGTCGAGCTGTCGGTGGCGGACCTGCTCGAGCGTGAGCTCGCCGGCTCGCTCGGCTTCGGCAACCGCGGCGGCTACGAGCGGATGTGGCTCGGCCAGGCCATCCACAGCCGCTACCAGGGGGACGCCGAGGCCGCCGACGGCACCTACCGGCGCGAGGTCGGCGTCAGCCTCGAGCTGGTGCACCGCGGCTGGGAGGTGCTGCTGCGCGGCCGCATCGACGGGCTGCGCCGCGAGCCCGACGGCAGCCTGGTAGTCGAGGAGATCAAGTCGGTGCGCCGCGGCGGCCAGCTCTCGGCCGGCGCCCGCGAGCTGTACGTGCGGCAAGCCCTGCTCTACGCCTGGATGCTGCGCGCCCAGCAGGAGGCGCCGGTGCGGGTCGAGCTGGTGCTCATCGCCATCGGCAGCGACCAGCTCGAGCGCGAGCTGCTGCAGCCCGACTGGGGCGAGCTCGAGCGCGAGCTGAAGAGACGGCTGTCGGCGCTGATCCGCGGCCACCAGCAGGCGCGGGCCGCCACCGCCGAGCGCCGGCGCATCGCCCGCGATCTCGCCTTCCCCTATGCCGACAGCCGCCGCGGCCAGGAGGAGATCGTGGCGGCGGCGGATACGGCGCTCGGCAACGGCGACCACCTGCTGATCGAGGCCCCCACCGGCATCGGCAAGACGGTGGCCGCCCTCTACCCCGCCCTGCGCTACGCCCTGGCAAACGACAAGCGCGTCTTCGTGCTCACCGCCAAGACGCTGCAGCAGGACATGGCGATGCGGGTGCTCGGCCTGCTCAACGGCGAGGAGGGGTTTCGCGCCCTGCGGCTGCGCGCCAAGGCCAAGATGTGCGCCAACGGCGAGGTCATCTGCCACGAGGAGTACTGCCCCTTCGCCCGCGACTTCTACGGCAAGGTCAAGAGCTCGGGGATCGTGCCGCGGCTGCTCGCCGGCACGCCGCAGCTCGAGCCGGAGGAGATCTACCGCCAGGCCCAGGCCGAGGAGGTGTGCCCCTTCGAGATCTCGCTGGACCTCTCGGGGCAGGTGCAGGTGGTGGTCTGCGACTACAACTACGCCTTCGACCCCTACGTCGGCCTGTCCGATTTCGGCGCCGGCGAGGACCTCGCCGACACCATCCTGGTGATCGACGAGCTGCACAACCTGGTCGAGCGCGGCCGCGGCTACTACAGCCCGGCGCTGTCGGCCGCCGCCGCCCGCCGCGTCGCCGAGGCGATGGTGCGCGGCGGCCGCCCGCTGCTGGTCGAGCTCGGCGAGCTGGCCGAGGAGCTGGCGCGGCTGGTCGAGGTCGCGGTCGGCGACCTGCTCCCCGGCCTGCACGGCGAGCCCGGCGCCGCCGAGACGGCGCTGCCCGAGGACGCGCTGTGGGCGCTGCGCCCGCGCTTCGACGCGGCGTTCGTCGACTACCTGGAGTATCGCCGCGAGGAGAAGGACTTCCGCGCCGAGGACCCCTTCGTCGCCCTCTACTTCGACGTGCTGCGCTTCCTCGACGCCATGATGCTGGTCGACGACGCCTTCTCCACCCTGGCGGTGCGCACCCTCGACGACGCG
This sequence comes from Thermoanaerobaculia bacterium, assembly GCA_035546355.1. Classification (GTDB taxonomy): domain Bacteria; phylum Acidobacteriota; class Thermoanaerobaculia; order Multivoradales; family JAIOJS01; genus DATKEH01. Next base: position 512 of record DATKEH010000047.1, on the reverse strand, counting down.
CAGTTGCAGATCCTGTGCAAGGACCCCAGCCGCTTCCTCGGCCGGGTGCTCAACCGCACCCACGCCGCGATCGGGCTGTCGGCGACGCTGTCGCCGGTCGAGTTCTACCGCGACCTGCTGGGCTTCGACCCGCAGCGCACCACCTGGCTGTCGCTGCCCAACCCGTTCCCGGCCGAGAACCGCCTGGTGGTGATCGACGCCACCGTCGAGACCACCTACCGGCAGCGGCCGCTGCACACGCCGCGCATCGCCTCCCGCCTGGCGGAGTTCGCCGCCGCGGTGCCCGGCAACTGCCTGGCGCTGTTCCCCAGCTACGAGTTCCTCGCCAACGTGGCGGCCCATCTCTCCGTGCCGGGCAAGCGGGTGCTGGTGCAGCAGCGCAGCGACAGCGACCGGGCGCGCCAGGAGATCCTCGACACCCTGCGCGGCGCGCTCTTGCGCGACGTGCTGCTGCTGGCGGTGGCCGGCGGGGTCTTCGCCGAGGGCGTCGACTACCCCGGCGACATGCTGCA
>DATKEH010000046.1:0-2104 GCA_035546355.1 Thermoanaerobaculia bacterium | reverse complement strand
GCCGCTCGCGCCTCGTCGTCCCGCCCCAGCGCCTGCAGCACCTGGCCGCGCGCGAGCTCCAGCGGCAGGACCACGTTGACCAGGTTGTGCTGGTAAACACTGCCGTCGTGACGGTCGAGGAGAGCCAGCGCCTCCCCGTGCTCCCCCGCCAGCACCAGGAGCTTGGCCTCGATGGAGAGCAGGAAGTCCTCCCCCCGCACCATGGGATCCATCTCGGCGGGAGCGTCCCTGAGCACAGCCAGCCCCTGCCGGGGGTCCCCCGTCTGCTCGAAGCGCGCCAGCGCCTTGTCAGCCAGGATCAATGTGTTGCGCGGGTCGAGGGCGAGCGATTGGTCGGCGAGACGGATCGCCTCGCCGAAGTCGCGGATCCAGGTGTGGGTCATCGCCACCTGGCCCACCAAGACGCTCGACCGCGGGTCGAGCTCGAGCGCCCGCCGCAGGGTCGCCAAGGACTCCTCCCAGCGCCCCTGACGGCGCTGGATGAAGCCGAGCAGGGAGAGCGCGTCGCTATCGTTTGGAAGCCCACGGCGCGCGCGGTCCAGGGACTCCAGCGCGCGGTCGTAGTCGCGCGCCGTGAGGTAGTGGTAGTAGGCCACCGCCAGGTGGCCTTCGGCGAGGTCGGGATCGATCTCGAGTGCCCGCTCCGCCGCCGCCAGGGCGCGGTCGCGGCTCTCCTGCGAGCGGTCCTCGGCGGTGAGGAAGAGCAGCGAGCGGGCCCGCGACAGCCCGGCCCAGGCCTGGGCGAAGGCAGCGTCGCGCTCCACCGCCGATTCGAAGTCGGCGACGGCCTCCCGCAGCGACCAGCGATCGGTGCGGTACTGCCCCCTGAGGTAGGCTTGGTAGGCCTCCGAGTCCTCCGTCGGCCGCCCCCGCTCGAGGCGCTGGCGCTCCCTGCCAGCCACCGCCACCTGCAGCTCCCCGATCACCCGCCCGGCGATCTCGGACTGCACCGCGACCACGTCGTCGAGGGTGCCGTCGAAGGTCCCCGCCCACCGGTGGGTGTCGTCGCGCACCCGCACCAGCTGGGGGGTGATGCGCACCCGGCCCGGCCCCTCGGCCGCCGGCGCCCAGCGCACCGTCCCTTCGAGCACGTAGTCGACCCCCAGCTCGTCGCCGATCTCGCGGATGCTCTTGGCGCCGCCGCCGTACTGCAGGGCGCTGGTGCGCGAGATCACCCCCAGCCCCTCCACCGCCGCCAGCCGGGAGGTGATCTCCTCGGTCATGCCGGCGGCGAAGTACTCGTGCTCGGGAGGCCCCAGGTTCTCGAACGGCAGCACGACGATCATCTGGCGCTCGGTGGGGACCGGGGCGTCCTCCCCGCCCTCCCCTCGTCCCCCCCAGGGCGCTCTCCAGACGGCGACCAGCGCCACCGCGACCAGGGCGGCGCCGATCGCCGCCAGGGCCAGCGGACGGCCGCGCCGGGTCGGCCGGGCGGCATCCGCGCCCGCCTCGGCGCGCGCCAGGGTCCGCTCCTCGGCGAGCTCGCGCCGCAGCTCCTGAAGCTGGTTGCGCAGGTCCCTGGCCGACTGCAGCCGGCTGGAGACGTCCTTGGCCAGGCAGTGGCGGAGGATCCTCCCCAGGTGCCGGGGCAGCTCGGGGCGCAGGCCGCTGATCGAAGGGGGATCGTCCCTGAGGATCGAGGAGACCAGGGCGGCGGGGTTCTCGCCGGCGAACGGACGCCGCCCGGTGGCCATCTCGTACAGCAGCACCCCCAGCGAGAAGAGGTCGGAGCGGTGGTCGACGGCGCGCCCCTCGACCTGCTCGGGCGACATGTAGGGGACGGTGCCGAGCAGGTGCCCCTCGCGGGTGAGCTGGGCCAGGGTCGCCGTCGGCAGCTCGGCGAGCCCCTCGCCCCCTTCCGCCTCGGGGTGCAGCTTGGCGAGCCCGAAGTCGAGGACCTTGACCCGACCCTCGCCGTCGACCATCACGTTGGCCGGCTTGAGGTCGCGGTGGACGACCCCCTTGTCGTGGGCCGCGGCCACCGCGTCGGTGAGCGGGATGGCCAGCTCGAAGAAGCGGTCGAGCGGCAGGCCGCCGGCCGGGATCAGCCGCTCCAGCGTCTCCCCCTCGACCAGCTCCATGACCAGGAAGTGGAGCCCGTCGG
>DATKEH010000045.1:0-3453 GCA_035546355.1 Thermoanaerobaculia bacterium | reverse complement strand
CGCGCCACGACAGGAGCGGCCTGGCGGCGCCGCCCGCCGGTCTCAGCCCGGCGACGCCGGTCGCCGCCGCTCGGCCGGCAGCACGGCGTTGGGCTGGATGAGGAGCAGGCGCTCGACGCGGCCCTCCTCCTCCAGGAAGCGCACGCCGTACCCTTCCTGGTCGGCGAGGCGGAAGCGCAGGCCGAGCACCGGCTCGAGGTCGTAGGTGGGCTGGCCCGGCACGGTGAGACGCAGCCCCTCGTCGGTGGCGGCGACGGTGAGGGTCATGCCCAGCAGCTCGTACTCGCCGGCCAGGCGCGCCAGGAAGGCCGGATCGCGCATCGACGGCGGCGCCTGCTTGCGAAAGGCGATCGCCTCGACCCCGGCCTCCAACGCGACCTCGGCGGCCGCGACGTCGCCGTGCTGGTCGGTGGTGAAGGCGACCTTGAGGCCCTCCGCCTGCCCCTCGGTGGCGCGGAAGACCTCGTAGCCCCAGTGCTCCAGGGGTGATTGGAGGGTGTGGAATTCCAGGGCGAGGCCGCCGTCGCGCCGCTCGACGACGAGGTCGCCGTAGGCCGGATGGGCGTAGGCCCCGGCGTAGGCGCCGAGCGCGTGGGCCGGGCGCGAGCCCTTCGGCCGCAGCAGCTCCTCGGCCTGGCGGGCCTCCTCCTCCAGCCCCACCAGCTGGTCGCGGATGGCCGCGTAGCGACCGCTCCAGTCGATCCGCTGCAGATCGAGGAGGCGATCGTAGATCGACAGCGCCACCACCTGCGGCAGCAGAGTGCCGTCGCGGTTGGTGAGCACCACGACTCCCATGCCGTCGCGCGGCAGGAAGCTCACCAGGGCCGAGAAGCCGTCGATGTTGCCCCCGTGATGGATCATCTCGTGGCCGCGATAGGTCTGGGCGAACCAGCCCAGGCCGTAGAGCAGGTGCGGCATCTCGGGCTGCGCGAAGCGCTGCGTGAAGAGGCCCGGGGAGACCACCACCTGCGGCGTGTGGATCTCGCGCAGGGTGGCGGCGTCGACGACCCGCCGGCCGCCGACCTCGCCGCCCTGGAGCTGCAGCAGCACCCAGCGGGCCATGTCGGTGGCGCGGGAGTTGATCGAGCCCGCGGGGCCGACGGCGTCGATCTTGCGGTACGGGATGCGCACCAGCTCCTCCTCGCCGTCGCCGTCGGTAGCCTCCTCGCGGTAGGGCGCGGCGGCGTCCTCGGCGCGTGCCAGGGCGTCGATGCCGAGCGCCGAGCCCTGCATCCCCAGCGGCGCGAAGATGCGCTCCCGGACGAGCTCCTCCCAGTTGCTGCCCGCGACCTCACCGGCGAGGTAGCCGGCGGTCAAGTACATCAAGTTCTGGTACTGGAAGCGGGCGCGCAGGTCCTCGGTGAGCTCGAGATGCGGCAGGCTGGCGAAGAGCTCCTCGCGGGACTTCTCGGAGCCGTACCACACCAGGTCGTGGCGCGGCAGACCCGAGCGGTGGGTCAACAGGTCGCGGACGGTGAGGCGGCCGGCGACGACCTCGTCCCGCAGGTCGAAGCGGGGCAGGTAGGTGCGCACCGGCTCGTCCCACGCCACCACCCCGGCGTCGACCAGGGTGCCGACCACGGTGGCGGTGAACGCCTTGGTGGCCGAGCCGATGGCGAACAGCGTCTCGGCGGTCACCGGTAGCTCCGCCGCGACGTCGCGCAGGCCGTACCCCTCGGCGAGCACCACCTCGCCCCCGGCGACCACCGCGACGGCGGCCCCCGGCACCCTCCACGCCGCGAGCTGCTCGGCCATCCACTCGCCGAAGCCGTCGAGGGCCTCCGCCGGAGTCGGTCCCTCGGGGCCCAGCTCGGCCTCCCCCCGCCTTTCCAGCGAGAAGGGGAAGGTCTGGCCGCCCTGCTGAAAGTCACCTCGCAGGGTGGCGCCGGCGTCGCCGAGGGTGCCGGTAAAGGTCGGCGCTCCGGCCACGCCGGCGATGCGGAAGGTCACCCCCGACGGATCGACCGTGACCCCCTCGAGCGGCAGGTCGATCGCGCCCTGGGCGGGGATGTCGATGGCGCCGCGCCAGGTGCCGTCCTGGCGGCGCGCGAGGTCGACCGTCACCTGCAGAGGCACGCCGGGGATCTCGATGGCGCCCGCCCACTGGCCGGCGGCGGCTTCCGAGATCGGCTCCCCGACCGGCGGCGGCGCCGGCTGGGCGACAGCGATGGACGCCACGGCCAGCGCGACGGCTGCGATGGTGGTGGCGACCCGGGAGACGGGGGATCGGATCGCGTTCGATCGGCGCATCGGCTTCCCTCCTCGGCGTGGTGGGCCCAGGCAGTCTACGCGCTCAAGCCGTATTGCATTCCCCGCGAGGCTAGAACAGCCAGGCGTAGCCGATCTTCAGGAACACCGTGCGGTCGCTCTGGGAGAGGTCGAAGCTGTCGTCGCCGAGATGACGATCGGAGTAGCCGACCAGCAGCGCGGTCTGGGCGTCGAGGCGATAGGAGAACAGCAGCTGAGAGACCAGCCGCTCGTCGCGGCGGTCGACGGCGAAGGTCCAGTTCTCGGGCACCCGCTCGAGGTGGCGATACTGCAGGATGGCCCGCACGAAGGCGCGGCGGCCGAAGTGATAGACGAGGCGCGCCTGGGGCAGGTCGAGGGTGAAGATCCGCCTGCCGTCGACGGTGTCGAAGGTCTGCCGGGCGTACGCCGCGACCGCCTGCAGGCGCCGGCCGAGGTAGAGCTCGACCTGCGGCGAGATGGTGAGAAACTCCGCCTGGCGCCGGTTCGCGAAGTCGATCGCCCTGCCCCAGCGCACCTCCAGGTCGACCTCGAGGTCGCGGCTCGGCTGGATCTCGCCGCCGACGCTGAAGCGGTCGTTGCGGTAGGTGGTACCGGCGAAGGACTCCTGGTTCGGCGCGTAGGCGGCGAAGAGCGCGCTCTGCCTCGGGCCGGTGTAGGTGAAGACCACGTCCGACCCCCACTCGTCGAAGGCGCCGTCCCACTCGCGGGTGCCGTCGACCCCCACGAACAGGTAGAGGTTGCTGAACCAGGAATGGTCGTCGCCCGGGATCCGGCGCTGCACGCCGCCGGCGAGCTGGCGGATCCCGACCTGCGGCAGGAACCCGGCGTCTGCCCGCAGCTCGGGCGACAGCTGCGCGTAGCGGCCGAACCAGTACCACTCCCGCTCGCTGTGGGTGTAGGAGGCGAGCAGGCCGTGCCCCTCGAAGCCGCCGCCGCGCTGCCCGAAGCCCGTGACGATGGCGTCGGGGTAGTCCGTCGACGAGCCGAACACCTGGTATCGCACCGAGTCGCTTTCGCTCAGCCGCGTCAGCCCGTCCACCGACAGCAGGTGGTTGTCGTAGTCGTCGCCGACGCGCCCGGTGTAGAGCACGCCGACGCTGGAACGTTCTCCGAGATCGCGCCGGTAGCGCAGCACGCCGGCGGTCACCTCCTGGTCGAGGGTGGTGAGATCGGAGGCCTGCGGGCCCGGCAGCAGGAGGTTGT
>DATKEH010000044.1:0-36477 GCA_035546355.1 Thermoanaerobaculia bacterium | reverse complement strand
GAGGTCGCGGTGGACGACGCCCTTGGCGTGAGCCGCCTCGAGCGCCTCGGCGATCTGCCGCGCGACAACCACCGCCTCGGCGAGGGGCAGCGGGCCGCGGTCCAGCCGCTCGGCGAGGGTGGGGCCCTCGACCAGCTCCATGACCAGGTAGTGGACGGTGGCTTCGGGCGACCCCTCGCCCCGCCCCTCTCCCCTGAGGGGAGTGGCGGGAAGAGCGCTCATGGCCTCGCCACCGGCGGGCGGGGACGGAGCCCCGCCCCTACGACCGGAAGAGGAGCCTCGATCGTCGTAGGGGCCGGCCTCCGTGCCGGCCCGGGTTGCGACGGCGCCGACCCGCGCCTCGCCCACCTCGAAGATGCCGGCGACGTTGGGGTGCGAGAGCGAGGCCAGCACCCGCGCCTCGCGCTCGAAGCGCGCCAGCCGCTCGGCGTCGGCGGTGAAGCGCTCGGGCAGCACCTTGATCGCCACCTGGCGCCCGAGGCGGGTGTCCTCGGCCCGCCACACCTCCCCCATCCCCCCCTCGCCGAGCTTGGCGGTGATGCGGAAGTGGGCCAGCGTGGCGCCGATCACCGCCGGCGGAACTCCGCGAACCAGCTCTGCACGACGCTGATCCCGGGGATCGACTGCACCTGCTCGGCGGGCTCGACGACGACGAAGCGCTCGCCGTCGGGCGTCACCGCGAAGCCGTCGGGCCAGCCGAAGGGGCGCCGGATGCCGCTGGCGGGGGCCGCGAAGAGCTCGCGGGGCTGCCCCAGGGAGAGGGCTGGCTCGACCGTCACCTCGACCTCCATGACGGCTCGACTCCCCGGTTGAATGTAGTACAGCCGAGAGCCGTCGCCGCTCCACTGCGGCCAGTCGCCGCCGGCGACGGACACCTGCCACTTCCCCGTGCCGTCCGGGAAGCGGGTGAGGTAGACCTCGTCGCGGCCGGACTCGCTCGACGCGTAGGCCAGGTAGTCGCCACCGGGCGCGACCCGCGGCCAGAACTGGGCCGCCTCCTCCTGCACCAGCCGTGTCGCCTCACCGTCCATGGGGGAGCGCAGCCACAAGTCCCAGCTCGTCTCGGGGTCGAGGGCCGCGTAGACGATGCCGGTGCCGTCGCGCGTGAAGGAGCCTCCCACGCCATGCCCCAGCGCGCGCGCCGTGCCGGTGCCGTCCGCGGCCTTGACGTGCAGGGAGAGCTCCTGCCCTCCCTGGCCCACCGAATAGATCACCTGGCGGCCGTCGGGCGACCACTCCGGCCAGGTTTCCAGCGCCTCGTCGAAGGTCAGGCGGGTGCGGGTGCCCCGTTCCGTGTCGTGGATCCACAGGTCGCGCCGGCCGCCGTCGCTGACCAGCAGCGCCAACCGCTTGCCGTCCGGCGACAGGACCGGTTGCACCACCTGGTCCTGGGGGCTGCCGATCTCCCCCAGCCGCTGCCCCTGCCGATCCACCCAGGCGAGCCGCGTCAACCGCGCCTCGCTGCCCGCGACGTAGACCAGCGTGCCCTCCTGCGACACGTCGGGGACGCCGGCGTTGGGGACCACCAGGAAGGGCTCGCCGGTCACCTCGAGGTCGGCGAGCGAGAAGGGGAGGGCCCAGATGCCGGGGTTGGTCGTCTGCCGTTCGTACAGCAGATGCCCCGTCGGCGAGTAGGCGGGCGCGTCGAGCGTGTCTCCCGGCAGCTGCAGCAGCTGCCGCCGCTCGCCCATGGCGTAGAGGGACAGGGTATCCATGCCCCCGTCGCGATGGACGACGAACACCACTCCCCGCGCGCCGGGCAACGGCGCCGCGAAGTGGAAGTCCAGCTCCCCTTCCGCCGCTTCGAGCAGGGGCTTGGGGTCCCCTCCCTGGTCGGAGACCGAGAGCAGCCCGCTGTTGCCGGTGGTGAAGACGATGCGGCCGTCCGAGAGCCAGGCCAGGCCGCCGGCGACGTCGAGCCCCTCCGGCAGCTTGGCGATGGCGGTCGGCGAGCCGCCGCCGACCGGCGCCTTCCACAGCCGGTCGCCGACGGCGAAGCCGAGCCAGCGGCTGTCCGGCGACCAGAACGGCCGGGCGGCTCCGGCGCCTCCCGGCACCTCGCGCGCCGCGGCGCTCTCGAAGTCGCGCAGCCACAGGAGACCTTCGTCGCCGTAGGCGACCCAACGACCGTCTGGCGAGATCGCCGGCCCGACCCGAGAGGCGCGCAGCCCGGCGGCGCCGGCGTAGGCGATCTCCGTCTTGCGCAGCGGCGGCGGCGAGGGAGCGGGGCGCGCCAGCCAGGAGGCGCCGGCGGCCAACGCCGCCCCGGCCAGCGCCGCCGCGACCGGGGCGCCCCAGCGGCGCTGCGCCGCAGGCCGCGCCGCGCCCTCGGCCACCAGGGCCTGCGGCAGCCGCCCTGCCACCGCATCGGCCAGCACCACCCGCGCGTCGGCGACGTCGTGCAGGCGACGGTCGGCGTCCTTCTCCAGGCAGCGCTGCAGCAGCCGCCGCACCTCGGGGTGCACCGTCGGCGGCAGCAGCGCCCAGTCGGTGTCGGTCTTGAGCACCGAGGCCAGCGTGTCGGAGACGGTGTCGCCGGGGAACGCCATGCGGCCGGTAAGCATCTCGTAGAGCACCACCCCGAACGCCCAGATGTCGGCGCGCCGGTCGGCGGCCTGGCCGCGCGCCTGCTCGGGGCTCATGTAGGCGGCGGTACCCATCAGCACCCCTGCCTGTGTCGCCTGGTAGGTGAGGGTCGGGGAGTGGGCGAGACTGGCGGCGGCCGACGAGCCGGGCTCGGGCTCGAGCGCCTTGGCGAGCCCGAAGTCGAGCACCTTGACCTTGCCCCCGGGCTCGACCTTGACGTTGGCGGGCTTCAAGTCGCGGTGGACGATGCCGCGCTCGTGGGCCGCCTCCAGCGCCGCGGCGATCTGCAGGGCGATGGGCAGCACCTCGCCGGGCAGCAGGGCTCCGCGGCCGATCCGCTCGGCCAGGGTCTCCCCCTCGACCAGCTCCATGACCAGGTAGTGGATGGTGGCTTCGGGCGACCCCTCGCCCCGCCCCGCTCCCCCGGGGGGAGTGGCGGGAAGAGCGCTCATGGCCTCGCCACCGGCGGGCGGGGACGGAGCCCCGCCCCTACGACTGGAAGAGGAGCCTCGATCGTCGTAGGGGCCGGCCTCCGTGCCGGCCCGAGTTGCGACGGCGCCGACCCGCGCCTCGCCCACCTCGAAGAGGCCGGCGACGTTGGGGTGGGAGAGCGAGGCCAGCACCCGCGCCTCGCGCTCGAAGCGCGCCAGCCGCTCGGGGTCGGCGAGGAAGCGCTCCGGCAGCACCTTGATCGCCACCTCGCGCCCGAGGCGGGTGTCCTCGGCGCGCCACACCTCCCCCATCCCCCCTTCGCCGAGCTTGGCGGTGATGCGAAATTGCGCCAGCGTGCTGCCGATCAAGCGACCTCCAGCGTCTCGTCGCTGCCAGATGGACAGGGCGATCCGCGCCATGTTAGCTCAGTCGCGGGCAGAGCCCCGCGGCGTTCCCCGCGGCGGCCTCTACCCGGGCCGCGCCGCCCCTCTTCAGGTGCTCCCCACGACGGCCCGTGCCTGCTACACTCGACGACCATCGCGCCCATCGCGCCCGCCGCGACCGCCCCGAGACCAGGAGCCACCGGATGATCGGCAGCACGCTGTCGCACTACAAGATCCTCGACAAGATCGGCCAGGGAGGGATGGGCGAGGTGTACCTCGCCGAGGACCTGAACCTCGGACGGCGCGTGGCGCTCAAGGTGCTGCCGCAGGAGATGGCCGAGCGCCCCGAGCGGCTGCGCCGCTTCCAGCGCGAGGCGAAGGTGGTGGCCTCGCTCAACCACCCCAACATCGTCACCCTCTACTCCGTCGAGGAGGTCGAGGGGCTGACCTTCATCACCATGGAGCTGGTGGAAGGGCGCTCGCTGGAACAGGCGATCCGCACCGACGGCCTGCCGGTCGAGGACTTCCTGGAGATCGCGGTGCCGCTGGTCGAGGCCCTCGCCGCCGCCCACGAGCGCGGCATCACCCATCGCGACCTCAAGCCCGCCAACGTCATGCTGGGCGGAGACGGGCGCCTCAAGGTGCTCGACTTCGGTCTCGCCAAGCTGCACGAGGAGTCGAGCCCCGGCGACGACGCCACCCTCGCCTATACCGCCGGGCTGACGCAGGCGGGGATGGTGCTCGGCACCGTCCCCTACATGGCGCCGGAGCAGGTGTCCGGGCGCACCGCCGACCACCGCTCCGACATCTTCGCCCTGGGGGTGATCTTCTACGAGCTGCTCACCGGCCAGCGCCCCTTCCGCGGCGACAGCTCCGCCGAGCTGATCTCCTCGATCCTGCGCGACCGTCCCGCCGAAGTGCACGAAATGCGGGTGGACCTGCCCAGCTACCTGGGGCGGGTGGTGCGGCGCTGTCTGGAGAAGGACCCCGACCGCCGCTTCCAGGGCGCCCGCGACCTGCGCCTCGAGCTCGACGAGGTGGCGCGCGAGGCGAAGAAGCGGGAGGCCAAGCCGGCGCCGGCGGTGGCGGTGCTGCCCTTCGTCGACATGAGCCCGGAAAAGGACCAAGACTACTTCTGCGAGGGCATCGCCGAGGAGCTGATCAACGGCCTGGGGCGCATCGAGAACCTGCGCGTGGCCTCACGCACCTCGTCGTTCCAGTTCAAGGGAACCACCGCCGACATCCGTGAGATCGGCCGCCGCCTGCAGGTCGGCAGCGTGCTCGAGGGGAGCGTGCGCAAGGCCGGCAATCGGCTGCGCATCACCGCCCAGCTGGTCGACGTCCAGGACGGCTACCGGCTCTGGTCGGACCGCTTCGACCGCGACATGAAGGACATCTTCGCCATCCAGGACGAGATCGCCGAGAGCATCGTCGCGGCGCTGCAGGTGACGCTCTCGCCCAAGGAACGGCGCGCCATCCAGAACGTCTCGACCCGCGACGTCGAGGCCTACGACTACTACCTGCGCGGCCGCAAGTTCTTCTACGAGCTCAGCGAGCGCGGTTTCCGCTACGCCCGTCAGCTGTACGCCCGGGCGATCGAGCTCGACCCCTCCTACGCCCTCGCGTACGCCGGCATGGCCGATTGCTGCTCCTTCAGCTACATGTACACCGAGAGCACCGAGGCCAACCGCATCGACGCCGACGAGAACAGCCGCAAGGCGCTGGAGCTCGACCCCGACCTCGCCGAGGCGCACGCCTCGCGCGGCCTGGCGCTCACCATCACCAAGGACTACCACGGGGCCAAGGCGGCCTTCGAGACCGCGGTGCGCCTCAACCCGCGGCTCTACGAGGCCTACTACTTCCACGCCCGCAACTGCATGGCGCAGGGGGACTACGCCGGCGCCGCCGAGCTCTTCGGCAAGGCCGGCGAGGTCCGCCCCGACGACTACCAGGCGCCGGCGCTGCGCATCCAGGCGCTGGCCAGCTTGGGAGCGTCCGAGGAGGAGCGCCGGGCCGCGGCGCGCAAGGCGATCGAGGTCGCCGAGCGGCACCTCGAGCTCAACCCGGACGACGTGCGCGCCCTCTACCTCGGCGCCGCGGTAGTGATCGATTTCGACCGCGAGCGGGGTCTCGAATGGGCCCGCCGCGCCCTTGCCGTCGACCCCGACGAGGCGGTGATCCTCTACAACGTCGCCTGCGTCATGGCCAAGGCCGGCGAGCACCAGGAGGCGATCGACCTGCTGGAGAAGGCCGTGGCCTCCGGCTTTGGCTACAAGGAGTGGATCGAGCACGACAGCGACTTCATTCCGCTGCGCGACGACCCGCGCTTCCAGCAGCTGCTGGAGTCGATGTAGCCGGGTAGCCGCCGGCCGCGGCGCGCCGCTACTCGACCGCGCTGGCGCGCAGCAAGCGTACCCGGCGGATGCGGGTGGTGCGCACACCGTTGGCGAACTCGAGGAAGAGCCCCGGCGCCGCCACCAGCTCGGAGAAGAGGGCCCGCCCTCCGGCCGTGCAGCCGGCGACCCCGGCCTCGGCAGGCGAGGTCGACTCGCGGTCGAACCAGCCGCCCGACACCTCGAAGCCGCCGCCGGGGCGGCTGACCAGCGAATAGATCGAATTGCGGGTGGCGACGAGGAGACGGTCGCCGGGACGCAGGTCGCCGCGCCGCACGCCCTCGAGCTCGGTGGCGGCCTCCACCAGCGCCGCCAGCTCCCGCACCGGGGCCCGCAGGGTGCGGTGGATCCCGCTGTGGACCTCGCCTCCGATCATCCGTCTCCTCCCTGGCTACCGCCCAGGCGGCGGGCGGTGACCAGATGGTAGCTCTCCACCTCGGGCGTGTCGACTCCCGCGCGCTGACCCGTCCCCAGCGAGACGCGCCAGTCGTGGACGCGCGAGAAGGTGTCCTTGAGCCGATAGGTAAGGCGATCGAACTCGCCGCTGAGCTCGTAGCGCACGGCATCCTCCTCGCGGTCCCAGAGCGAGATCGACAGGATCTCCCCGGGATTGCGCGCCCCCTCGACGAGGAGCGCCCCCCGGCAGCCCTTCCACCCCTGCAGCACCGGGATCACGCTCTCGCGGTAGATGCGCACGAAGTCGTCGAGCCGGGCGGGGTCGACGTGGATCGACACGACGCGGACGAACGTCGGCTCGCCTTCGTGGAGCACCGCCTGCGGCGCATCTCCGACCTCCAGGGTGTAGCCCTCCGGCGGGATCTCCCGCCGCTGCAGGTCGCCGGTCTCTTCGACGTCGTCGGAGAGGCGCACGCGCCACTCCGTCGACGCGGCGAGCATCGGCTCGGCGCCCCGCAGCAACGAGTGGTAGAGGCCGCCATCCTCGTAGGCCCGCGCCTTCTCGGCCGACTCCCAGATGGTCAGCGACTGGTGATCCTCGCCCCGCCACGGGCGCAGCAGCGCGGCGTAGAGGCAGCCCTCGGTGGCCTGTAACGCGGGGAGGACCCGCTCGTCGTAGTACCGCCGGAAGCGCTCTTCTTCACCCTCGCGGACCCGGAGGCGGACGAATCTCACGTACATGAGCGCCCTGCCCTCTGGTCATCCATTCGCGGCGCCTCCCACCTCAGCCGGCCGCCTTTCGGTTTCGCCTGTGCGCAGTATAACCGAGCGACCCGTGGCGCGGGTGGGGCGCCCCTCTCCCCCCACCCGGGGGAGAGGGGTCAGGGGTGAGGGGTAGTCTGACTCAGCGGCGCTTGATCTCCACCTTGAGCGGCTTCTTGACCTCCGCCTCGAGCTTGGCCAGGCGCCGCTCGAGCCGACGCAGCGCCGTCAGGACCTCTGCGCCGGGGCTGGCGGCCGCCGTCGCCCGCTTGGCCGCGGGCCGGGCTGCCTTCCTGGCGCCGGCCGGACGGCCGCGCCGTGCCCCCTGACGCTTGCCGGCCGCCGCCTTGCGGCCGCCGCCGCGGGACTTCCGGTAGAGCTGCTGGAAGGCCTCCACCGCCTCCGGCTTGAAGCGCCGCTTGCGACCGCTGCCGACGTGCGGCAGCTTGTCGAGATGGGTCTTCACGTAGCGCAGCAGGGTGGGATAGGAAATCCCCGTCTTCTTGGAGATCTGGGTCAGCGTCAGCAGACCCTCTCCCCCCTCGGCGCGCCCTGCCTGCTTGGCGGTGCGGGCAGCACCCTTGCGGGCGCGAGCCGGGCGCTTGGCGGCGGCGGCAGCCTTGCGCGGTCGACCACGGCGCGCCACGCTCTGGGTCCGCAGCTCCCGAAACACTGCGAGGGCCGCCTCCGGATATCGCTGGGTTCGCCCCTCACCAACAGATGGGATCTGCGCGGCGTGTTGTTTCTTGTATTTCTGCAACGTGGGCATCGAGATCCCGGTCCGCTTCGAAACCTCGGTGAGGGTGAGCAGGTCCCCCTGCTCCGCCCCGGCCCCACCCGATTCGCGCTTCTGCTCTGCCATCATGCCTCCTTGGTTCATGGGGAAACTCAAAAAAATCACAACCAGGGCGCATTATCAAGTTTATGTTTCCATGTGTCAACAATAGAAACGAGACGCGGGCGGTGATCGCTGCTCAAACCTTCCTGACCTTCAGCTGGCGCACGAGATACGACAGCGCCTGGCGCGTGAGCCCGAGGCGCCGAGCCGCCTCCGCCTGGCGGCCGCCCACCGCGGCCAACGCCTCCTCCACCAGTCGCCGGCGGAAGGCCTCCACCTGCTGGTGATAGCCACCCTGACTGGCGCCGTCCTCAGCAGGCGCCAGGGGCAGGTGCCGCTCCTCGATCACTCCCTCCTCTGCCAGCGCCGCCGCCACCTCGAGGACGTTCTCGAGCTCCCGCACGTTACCCGGCCAGCCGTGCGCCAGCAGCCGCGCCGCCGCGTCGCGCGCCAGCCGCAACCGACGGCCGGCCCGGCGGCGTTGCAGGAAGTGCTCGGCCAGCAACAACACGTCGCCGCCGCGTTCGCGCAGCGGCGGCAGCTCGACGACCGCCACCCGCAACCGGTAGTAGAGGTCCTGGCGGAAGCTGCCCTCGCGGACCATCGCCGCCAGGTCGCGGTGGGTGGCGGTCACCACCCGCACGTCCACCTTCCGTGGCAGGCTCTCCCCCACCCGCCGCACCTCTTTTTCCTGCAGGACCCGCAGCAGCTTCCCCTGCGCCGCAGGCGGCAGGTCGCCGATCTCGTCGAGGAACACGGTGCCGCCGCGGGCGCTCTCGAAGATCCCCATGCGGTCGCGGTCGGCGCCGGTGAAGGCGCCGCGGACGTGGCCGAAGAGCTCGGAGAGGATCAGCGTCTCGGAGAGCTCGGCGCAGTTGAGCGGCAGGAAGGGGCCAGCGGCCCGCGGGCTCAGCCGATGCACCTGCTTCGCCACCAACTCCTTGCCGGTACCCGATTCGCCGAGCACCATCACCGCCACCTCGCCGTCGGCCAGCCTGGGGAGGGTGACGAGGGCCCGGCGCAGCGCCGGGCCCTCGCCCACCAGCCCCGGGACCGCCGTACCCGACTCCGCGGTGGGCGGCGTCTGCCGCGGCAGCCAACGATGGACCACCCGGAACAGCGCCCGGTGAACGGCGTCGAGCCGCGGCGCCGCCAGCACCAGGTAGCCGCCGCCGACGAGCGGCGCGACCAGCTCCTCCTCCCCCCCGGGACCCTCCAGCAGGACCTCGTCGCGACCTTCGCGGCGGACGACGAGACGCACGCCGCCGCATCCCGCCGCGGCGAACAGCCGGTGCAGGGCGTCGGCGTCGGGCTCGGGCTCGGCGAGGAACGCGGCCAGCCCCTCCCAGGCCCCGGCGGCGCGGGACTCCAGGCGCTCGGCGAGGGGATGGGCGCCGACCCGCCGTAGGACGGCGATGGCGTGCCGCAGCCGTTCGGGCGGCACGCTCGCGGGCGCCGCCAGCTCCAGGTCCCACACCGCCCGCGCCGTGCGGTACGGCTCCAGGCCGTCCAGCGCCCCCCAGGCGCCCGACGGGGCCGTGGCGCCAGTGAGGGCCGCCTGCCACAACGGCGCCAGAGGCGTGCCGCCGAGCGCCGCCAGGGCCGTCTCGCGGTCGCCGGCGTGACACCAGAGGGCCGGCCTCTCTTCGGGCTCGAGGACGGCCAGCGCCCGCTCTCCTGCCCCCTCGAGCGCGTCTCGCGCCTCCTCCGGCCGCTCCAGCCACCCCAGCGCTCGCGCGGCGAGGACTCCCAGGGTCTCCTGATGCCAGTCGCTGCCCGCAGCCTCCAGCCGCGCCAGCATCAGCCGGCAGGTCTCCAGCGCCGCCAGCGGCCGACCCTGCACCAGCTCGTAGCGGGCCCACAGGCCAGCATCGAAGGCTTCGGAGCGGAGGTTGCCCTGGCGGCGGTTCTCCACCAGCGCCTCTTCCAGGATCTCGCGGACGCCGGCCAGGGAGCCGCGGCGCAGGCGCAGGTCGGCGAGGTTGCGCATCGCCAACGTGGTCTTGCGCGGCCCCTCCGTCCGGCGCAGCAGGCGTACTCCGTGGGCGCACGCGCGCTCGGCGCCGGCGCGGTCGTCGGCCTGCGATCGTCCCACCGCCAGGTCGTTCCACAGGCCCGCGGCGTCGGCCACCGTCAGCCAACGGCGGGAGCCGCGCAGGGCCTCGGCGGCGGCCGCCGCCATGGCCGCGCCGTCGCCGGCGGAGAAGGCCGCCAGGCCCCTGACCTGATGCCAACGCCAGGCATGGGCCGGATGGTCGAGGGCGCCGCGGGCCGCCTCGAGGTGGCCCGCCACCGCCTCGAGGTCACCGCGGTCCCAGGCGGCGGCGGCGGCCAGCAGCTCGACGCGCCAGGCCCACTCGCTTCCCCCCGCCCGGCGCGCCCGCTCGACCCAGGGCCCCACCGCCGCCAGCTCGCCGGCGTTGGCGAGGAGCCGCACCGCGAGCTCGGCCGCCCGTACCGTCTCCAGAGGCGGCAGCTGCTCCTGCGCCAGCCGCCGCACCCGCTGCCGCGCCGCCTGCAGGCGCTGCAGATAGAAGCAGCACCAGGCCGACAGCACGCGCGCCGCCGGTTGCCGCAGCCCCTCGAGAGTCTCCAACGCCGTGGCGAAACGCCCCAGGGCGTAGAGGCTGCGCGCCAGATCGATCCGCTGCTCGCCGCTGCGCGGCGGTCGGCGGCGATATCTCTCGACAGTGGCTCGCCAGCTGGCGACGGTACCCAGCCCCTCGTCGGTGGCGGCGCCGTCGCCCTCCCACAGGGCGCGCGCCCGCGCCGAAGCCAGCAGCGCGGCCACTCCCTCGCCGCCCGGGCCCGCCACGGCGAGCAGGCGCCGCCGGCTGTCCCCGGGGCCGCACACCCAGGCCACCTCGGTCCCGTCCTGCCGGTGGGTGGCCACCAACGCCCGGCGAGCGCCGGCGAAGCGCTCCTGCCAGAGGAAGGGGCAGGCTTCGAGGACATCGGCCACCATGCGGTCCGGTGGCAGCGGTACCAGATCGTCGCGCCAGGCCTGCTGCAGCAGGCGCGCCGCCCGCCGTGCGTCGCCGCGCCCGGCCACCGCCCCGTCGGCGCCGAAGAGGGCGGCGAGGAGCTCCCGCAACGGCCTCTGCGGCGGCTCCCGGGAGCCGCCGGCGACAACCGCCACGCCGCTCAGGCGGCCGCCGGCGGCCACCACGGCGCTGCGAAAGCCGTCGGCCAGCGAGCACCCGGCGTGCCGCAGGTGCGCCAGCAGGGCCGCCGCCTGCAGCAGCACCGCCAGCCGTTGCCGGTCGCCGAGCCGCGCGGCGGCCACCGCCGATCCCGCGGCGGGCGCCAGCGCCGGGTGGCGCAGGGGCAACGAACGGGCTTCGGGCACCAGGCTCATGAGGAGAGCAGGGCCTCGAGGTCGGCCCAGAAAGCGGGATACGACTTGGCCACGACCTGCGGGTCCGCCACCGTCACTCCCGGCCGGCGCAGCCCGACCAGCGCCAGGCTCATGGCGATCCGGTGGTCCCCCCAGCTCTCCACGGTCACCGCGGCCGACGGCGGCTCGTTCTCCGCCCAGACACCGGGGATGGTGAGGCCCCCGCGCTGCTCCTGCACCGACGCTCCGAGCCGCCCCAGCTCGTGCGCCATGGCCGCCAGGCGGTCGCTCTCCTTCAGCCGCAGGTGGGGCACGTTGCGGATGCGCGTAGTGCCCCTGGCGAACGGCGCCAGCGCCGCCACCGTCGGCACCTGGTCCGGCATGCCGGAGAGGTCGAGGTCGACGGCCCGCAGCGGCATCCCTGCCGCCACCGTCAGCTCGCTGCCGTCCCAGGAAGCGGTGCCGCCCATCTGCCGCAGGACCTCCAGGATCGCCTCGTCCCCCTGCGCGGAGTCGGCGGCGAGCCCGGCCAGGCGGACGCGGCCGCCGGTGAGGACGGCCGCCGCCGCCGGGTACGCCGCCGCCGACCAATCCCCTTCGATCCGCAGCCGGCGGGGGAGAGACAGAGGCCCCGGCGTCACCCGGTATCCGTCGCCCGTCGCCTCCACCCGGCCGCTCCAGGCCCGCATCGCCGCCACCGTCACCGCCACGTAGGGCGCCGAGGTCAGCGCCGTCACCCGCAAACGCACCGGCTGGCGCGCCGCCAGCCCCGCCAGCAGCAGGGCCGACAGGTACTGGCTCGACTCGCCGGCATCGACGGTGGACTCGCCGCCGACCAGCGTGCCCCCGGTGATCGCCAGCGGCGGGAAGCCGTTGGCGCCCAGCCAGCGGATCGACGCGCCGAGCTCGGCCAGGGCGGCCACCAGCGGCCCCACCGGCCGCTCGTGCAGGCGCGGCGCCCCGGCCACCACCCACTCGCCGGGAAGGGTGGCGAGCAGGGCGACGAGGAAGCGCAGCAGCGTACCGGACTCGCCGCATTCGAGCCGCGCCGCGGGCGGCAGCCGCCCGGGTGCCACCGCTACCCGATGGTCACTCTCCTCCACCTGCCACCCCAGCGTCCGCAGCACTTCCAGGAAGCGCTGGGTGTCCGCCGCCAGCAGCGGGCGCTCGATGACGCAGGGTCGGCCCGCCAGCAGCGCCAGCGCGAGATGACGATGGGTGAGGCTCTTGGACGGCGGCACGGTGACGGCGCCGCGGACCCTCCGTCCCGCCGGCACCGGCCGTGCCTCAGTCGACGTCGAAGGCCAGGCCATCGTAGGCCAGCTCCACCCCGGGGGGCAGCGGCAACTCCTGGTTGCCGTGGTCGACCTCGTGGGCGATGTGGGTGAGCAGGGTGCGCCGCGCGCCGATGGCCTGCGCCACCTCCGCCGCCTCGGCGATGCTGAAGTGGGTCGAGTGGGGGCGATAGCGCAGCGCCCCGAGCACCAGCACGTCGACCCCCGCGAGCAGCGCCAGGCTCTCCGCGGGGATGCGGTTGACGTCGGTGACGTAGGCGAAGCGGCCGATGCGGTAGCCCAGCACCGACATCTCGCCGTGCCACACCGGCACCGGCACCACCTCGCGGCCGAGCAGCTCGAAGGGGCCGGCGACCTCCAGCAGCTCGACGCGCGGCTTGCCGCCCCCCTCCTGGCCCCGCTCGAAGGCGTAAGCGAAGATCCGCCGCAGGGCGGCGAGCGTCTCGGCGGAGCCGAAGCACGGGATCACCTGGCGCTGGCGGAAGTTGAACACCCGTACCTCGTCGAGCCCGAACACGTGGTCGGCGTGGGGGTGGGTGAAGAGCACCGCGTCGACCCGCGGCAGCCCGTAGCGCAGGCTCTGCTGCCGCAGGTCGGTGGGCGTGTCGAGGAGGATCACGCCGCCGTCGAGCCGCACCTGGGCCCCGGGACGCAGGCGGCGGTTGCGGGCATCGCCCGAGGTGCAAACCGCGCAGGCGCAGCCGATGACCGGGACGCCGGTCGAGGTCCCGGTGCCGGTCAGGATCACGCGCACGGGGAGCCCCGGCCCGGCCACTCCACGCAGCGGCTGCGGAACCAGGCGTCGAGCAGCCACACCTCGCCTCCGGATACGGGCCAGCAATGGGCCTCGTGGAAGTGTCCGAGGAGCAGCACGTCGTGACCCTCCGCGAGCCGCTGCTCGCCATAGCGCAGGATGGCATCCCGCGGGATGCGCACCTTGTGCTTGAAGTTGGTACTGGCGAGCTGGCGTTCCGTGGAGTATACGAAACGCCGCGCCAGCCGCCGCGGGAGGGAGCGCACCAGCAGCCGGACGGGCAGGCTCTTCGACAGCCGGCGCCACAGCCGATACTGCACGTCCCCCTCGTCGAGCCCGTCGCCGTGTACCGCCAGGAAGCGGCGGCCGCCGGCCACGAACGCCATCTCCAGGGCCAGCCGATCGAAGGTCTCCGCCCAGCGGCCGCCGCGGAGGTAGAAGTCGCGATTCCCCTCCACGTAGTCGACCTCGACGCCGGTGCCCCGCAGCTCCGCCAGGGCGGCGGCGACGGCCTCGATCTCCGGGGTGGTGAAGGCCGGGTACCCCACCCACACCTGGAACAGGTCGCCGAGCAGCACCAGGCGCTCACAGCCCTGCGCCGGCAGCGCGACGAGCTGCTCGATCAGCGGCCCAGCCGGCCCGCCGGGCCCACCGATGTGCGCGTCGGCGACGACGGCAGTGGTCACGGAGCGGGGATTCCGGATGACGCCGTGGCTCGCATTCGCTGGTGTCCGCTGGTCCGGCGCGGGCCCGTGGTAGGCCTCTCAGACGATACTCAGCGACTGGCGGCCCTGGCGCTCGGCGGCAGCGGCCACCGCCTCGGCGACGGCGCGGAACGCCGCTGCGTGGCGCCCGTCGGGCTCGGCCACCACGATCGGCACTCCCGCATCCCCGCCTTCGACGATCGCCGCGTCCAGCGGGATGCGCCCCAGGAACTCCGTCTCCAGCTGTTCGGCGGTGCGCTCGCCGCCGCCGCGCTTGAAGACGTCGGTCTCCTCGCCGCAGTGGGGGCAGACGAAGGTCGCCATGTTCTCGACGATCCCCATCACCGGCACCTCGAGCTTGCGGAACATCGCCAACCCCTTGCGGGCGTCGATCAGCGCCACGTCCTGGGGCGTGGTGACGATCACCGCCCCGGCCATGGGGATCTTCTGCGCCATGGTCAGCTGGGCGTCTCCCGTTCCCGGCGGGAAATCGGCGACGAGGAAGTCGAGCGGCCCCCACTCGACGTCCCGCAGCATCTGCTCGAGCGCCTTCATCACCATCGGCCCGCGCCAGATCACCGGCGTGTCGGTATCGAGGACGAAGCCCAGCGACATCAGCTTGACGCCGTACTTTTCGAACGGGGTGACGCGGTTGCCCACCACCCGCGGGCGCTCGTCGATGCCGAACATGGTGGGCACCGACGGCCCGTAGATGTCGGCGTCGAGCAGGCCGACGCGATGGCCCAGCTGCCCCAGGGCCACAGCCAGGTTGGCCGCCACCGTCGACTTGCCGACGCCCCCCTTGCCGCTGGCCACCGCCACCACGTGCGTCACCTCCGGGATGAGCCGCGGGTCGCGAGAGATCGCCTGCTGCGCGCCCTCCGCCCGCGACGGCGGCGCCGACAGGCGCAGCTCCACCCGCGCGGAGGAGACTCCCGGCACCTGCCGCACCGCCTCCTCGGCGGCGTCCCGCGCCTGACGGGCCGCTTCCGCGTTCTGCGTCGAGATGGCGAGCTCCACCAGCACGGCGTCGCCGCTGACCGCGACACGGTCGACGAAGCCGAACGAGACCAGGTCGCGGCTCATGCCGGGAAAGCGCACCTGACGCAGCGCGTCCCAGACGGCGGATTCGAGTGATTCGGGCATGTCTCGGTCCTCTCCCCGGCGAATCGCAGTGCGGCTGCAGTAGGTTAGCAGCTCACAGGCCGGACCCGGTCAGGGACCCGCGCCCCGGGCCTCGCCGCTGTCACCGAAGGAGGCTTCGACGCCGGCGAGGGCGGCGATGCGCTCGCGTACCCTGGCCATGACCGCGGCGCGGTCACCGGTCTGGAGCTCCGCGACCGCCATCGGCTCGCCGTAGGCGACCTCGACCCGCCCCGGGCGGATGACGAAGCTCGCCCGCGAGCGGGCGGCGAGGGTGCCGCGGATGCCCACCGGCACCACCGGCACGCCCGCCTTCAGGGCGAGGAGGAAGCCGCCGCGCTTGAAGGGCAGCAGGCGGCCGTCGCGCGAGCGGGTCTCCTCGGGAAAGACGAGGATCGAACCCCCCTGGCGCAGCCGCTCCACGGCCACCTGGAAGCTCTCCCGCGCCGCCGCCCGCGCCCCGCGCTCCACCGGGATGAAGCCGCCCGCCGCCAGGGCCCAGCCGAAGATGGGAATGCGGAACAGCTCCCGCTTGGCCATGAACCGGGTCGGCGTCGGCAGCGTCGCGAGCATGACGGGGATGTCGAACAGGCTCTGGTGGTTGACCATGAACACGTAGCTGCCGTGCGGGTCGAGCGGCGCGGTGAAACGCACCTCCGGCCGCAAGCCGCTGACCGCCAGCAGGCCCTGGCTCCACCAGCGGGTCCACAGCGAGAAGACCCGCAGGCGCGGAGGCACCCAGGCGGTGAGGATCGACATCGTGCCGCAGAACACCGAGCCGAAGACCAGGTAGAGGTTCCCCAGCAGGGTGGCGAGAACGGTGGCGAGGCGGCCGGAGCGCCGGGCGTCGCGGTCGGCGAAGGACATCGGTGTGGCGATTATCCCCGCATCGCAGGGCGCTGTCCCCCCTTTCCCGACCCGCGGGTTGCGCCGAGATGTGCTACGAATGTAGCATCTCCTGCCATGCCACCCTGTACGACCCGCCGACGACGACTCCACCGCGCCGCCGCCAGGCCGTTCGCGGCTTTGCTCGCCGCCGCCGTCGCCGCCCCCCTGGCGGCAGCGCCCCCCGAGTGGGTCTCCGGCTGGCGCGACGACATCGCGCTGCTCGCCGCCGAGCTGGCGCGCCTGCACCCCGCGCCGGCGGCCGAGCTGGAGGCCGCCGGCGTCGCCGGGCGGCTCGCCGCCCTCGCCGAGCGGGTGCCCGAGCTCGAGCACCACGAGATCGCCGTCGAGCTGGCGGCGGCGCTCGCCCTGCTCGGCGACGGCCATACGCGCCTGACTCTGCCGCTGCCGCCCCGGGCCGGCCTGTTCCAGGGGCACTCGCCGACGCCGCCGCCCACCATCTCCGAGCTGCGCTTCCACGCGCTGCCCGTCCGCCTGCGGCTGTTCGACGACGGGTTGTTCCTGGTCGCCGTCCCCAGCGAACACCCGGAGTGGGCCGGCGCCCGCGTCCTCGGCCTGGGCCGGGGCTCCGCCGACGAGGCGATCGCCGCGGTGGCGCCGGTGGTGCACCGCGACACCCCCCAGCAGCTGCGCGACCGGCTCCCCAGCTTCCTGATCAGCCCCGAGGTGCTGCACGCCCGCGGGGTCGCCGACTCGCCGGGGCGGGTGGCCCTGCGCCTGCGCTTGCGCGACGGATCGCTCCGCGAGATCGAGCTGGAGCCGGAGGCGTGGGAGGCGCGGGCGCCGCCGCTGCCGGCGGCCCGCCTCCTCGGCTCGCCGGAGGCGCTGCGCGACGCGCGCCCCGAGACCGCCTGGTGGCTCGACCGGCTCGCCGCCGGAGAGGTGCTCTACCTGCGCTACCGCGAGTGCCTGGACCAGGAGGACGAGACCGTGCGCGGCTTCGCCGAGCGCGTGGCGCACCAGCTCGCCGCGGACCCGCCGCAGCGGGTGGTACTCGACCTGCGCGGCAACCACGGCGGCGACGCCAGCCGCAACCTGCCGCTGCTGCACGCGCTGATCGCCGCCGGGCTCGACGACCCGGGCGAGCTGGTGGTGCTCCTCGACGAAGGCGTCTTCTCCGCCACCGTGATGCTGGTCGCCGACCTCGAGCGCCACACCACGGCCCTGTTCGCCGGCGCGCCGACCGCTTCGGGGCCCACCCACTATGGCGACGCGCGCAAGATCACTCTGCCGGCGACCGGGCTCACTGCGCGCATCTCCACGCTACGCTGGCAGCTCGGCCACCCCGAGGACGGCCGCGACGCCTTCGTGCCGCAGCTGTCGGCGCCGCTGACCGCGGAGGCCTTCCTGTCCGGGCGCGACCCGGCGCTCGAGGCGGTCTTGCCGCACCCTGCGAGCGACTCTCCGGCCGGCGCCTGGACCGGCGAGATCGCGGCCGGGCCCGAACGGCTGCCGTTCTCGATCGCCCTCGTCGCCGGCCCCGACGCCGCGTGGCAGGCGACCCTGGCGCGGCCCGATGGCAGCTCGACCACCGTGCCGGCGCGCGTCGACGGCGCCCGGGTGCGGTGGGAGCTGCCGCGCGATCCCTGGCCCAACGTCTTCACCGGCCAGGTCGACGGCGAGCGCATGTTCGGAGTCTTCGAACAGGGCAGCACGCGGGCGCCGTTCCTGCTCCGGCGCAGCGATCCCGGCGACTGACCGCACCGAGCCGCCCACCGACTCGGATACCATCCCCTGCGGCGCCGGCCGGGCGCCGCCGTCGGAGCCTGACATGCGTCGCTTCCTGTACCTCCGCCTGTTGCGCGCCTCCCTGGTGGCGGGGGCGCTGTACGACCTCGCCTTCGCGGCCGTCATGCTGCTCGCTCCCGAGCTGCCGGGGCGCTGGCTCGCCCTGCCGCTGCCGGGGGAGGACTTCTACCTCTGGCTGATGGCGATCTTGCTGACCATGCTCGCCCTGCTCTACCTCAAGGCGGCGCAGGACCCGCGCCGCTACAGCGCCGTCATCGTCCTCGCCATCGCCGGGCGGGCCGCCGGCGGCGTCGCCTTCGCCCTCGCCGCCCGGCAGCGGCCCGACCTCGCGGGGCTGTGGCCCCTGGCCGCTGCCGACCTCGGCTTCGCCGTCCTCCACGGGTGGTTCTGGTGGCCGCAACGAGCCTGAAGATCCCCGCGCCGCTGGTGCGCTCGGCCGAGGCTACCGGCGGGCTCGCCGTGCTCGCCGGCCACTCCTTCCTGGCGATGGTGCGACCGCCCTACCAGTGGCGCCTGTGGATGCAGCAGATGGAGCTGATCGGCGTGCAATCGCTCGGCGTCGCCTACATCACCACCTTCTTCACCGGCATGGTGCTGGCGCTCCAGACCGCCTACAGCCTGCCCACCCTGGGCGTCAAGTACTACATCGGCACCGTGGTCTCCAAGTCGCTGGTGCGCGAGCTCGGGCCGGTGCTCGTCGCCCTGGTGGTGGGCGGCCGCATCGGCGCCGGCATGACCGCCGAGCTGGGCACCATGAAGGTGACCGAGCAGATCGACGCACTACGCTCGATGGCGGTGGACCCGGTCAAGCGCCTGGTGGTGCCGAAGCTGGTGGCGACGCTGTTCATGCTGCCGGCGCTGACCGTGCTGGGCGACGTCATGGGCATCCTCGGCGGCCTGTTCATCGCCGTCACCCAGCTCGACCTGACGGCCGGCTTCTACGTCAACGACGTGCTCTCGGCGCTGACCATGGGGGACGTCTGGAACGGCATCGGCAAGTCGTTCTTCTTCGCCTATGCCATCGCCATCATCGGCTGCTGGCACGGCCTGGAGGTGCGCGGCGGCGCCGACGGAGTGGGGCGCGCCACCACCCACACGGTGGTGCTGGCGGCGGTGACGGTGCTGATCTCCGACTTCTTCCTCACCAAGTTCTTCCACCTGCTCTCATGACCCCGCCGACGGACCTCCCCGGCCCGGAACCGCTGTTCGTGATCCGCGGCCTCGAGAAACGCTACGACGGCAAGCCGGTGCTGGGCGGCCTCGATTTCGAGGTGACGAGAGGCGAATCGCTGGTGATCCTCGGTCGTTCGGGGAGCGGCAAGAGCGTCACCCTGCGGCAGCTCAACGGTCTCGAGAAGCCCGACGCCGGCAGCGTCACCTTCGACGGCGTCGAGATCTCCGCGCTCTCCGAGAGCCAGCTCTTCCCCTACCGTCGCCGCATCGCCATGCTGTTCCAGAGCGGCGCTCTGTTCGACTCGATGACGGTGTTCGACAACGTCGCCTTCCCGCTGCGTCAGCACACCGACCTCGACCGCGACCGGGTGGCGGCGACGGTGGCCGACAAGCTGGCGCTGGTCGAGCTCGAGGGCGTCGAGGAGACCATGCCCGCCGAGCTCTCCGGCGGCATGCGCAAGCGGGTGGCGCTGGCGCGGTCGCTGGCCCTCGACCCCCAGGTGGTACTCTTTGACGAGCCCACCACGGGTCTCGACCCGATGACCTCCGCCACCATCGCGCATCTGATTCGCAGCGCCCGGGAGCGCCTCCGGACCACCTCCGTGGTGGTAACCCACGACCTCGCGCTGGCGCGGGAGGTGGCCACCCGCGTCGCCTTCCTCGACGGCGGCAGGTTCCGCTTCCTGGGCACCTGGGACGAGGCGGAGGGCTCCTCCGACCCGTTGCTCGCACGGTTCCTCGCCGGGCAGCGGGAGGAGAGCTGATGCCGCGGGCGCATCAGCTGCGCGTCGGGCTGCTGGTGCTCGGCGCCCTGGTGGTCCTGGCGGTGGGGATCTTCCTCATCGGCGAGCAGAACCGCCTGTTCACCAGCAAGAACCGCTACTTCATCACGGTGCGCAACGTCGGTGGCCTGAACGAGGGCAACCCGGTGCGCCTCAACGGCGTCACCGTCGGGCTGGTCGAGCAGATCCATCTCCCCAAGGAGATTGCCGAGGAGGAGTTGGTCATCCGCATCAGCATCGAGGAGCTTTACGAGGAGAGGATCCGCCAGGACTCGGTGGCGCGCATCCGCACCCTGGGCCTGCTGGGCGACAAGTACATCGACGTCACCTCGGGCTCGCCCGGGACCCCCGTCATCCCCCCCGGCGGGCAGATCCCGACCGCGCCGCAGACCGACGTCGACCAGCTGGTGGCGTCGGGCGAGGACATGGTGGAGAACATGGTGGCGATCTCCCACTCGCTGCGCAACGTCCTCGACCGCGTGGACCGGGGCGAGGGGCTGCTCGGCGACCTCACCGCCGACACCGAGGAGGGGCGCGCGATCAAGGAATCGGTGACCGCGTCGGTGGCCTCGCTGGAGCGCTTCGCCGCCTCGCTGGAGAGCGGCAAGGGGCCCTTGACCCGGCTGCTGCACGACGAGGTGATGGCCGAGCGGCTGGCGAGCTCGGTCGACCGGCTGGCGGCGGTGCTCGACGACCTCGAGCACGGCGACGGGCTGCTACCGAGCCTGATCTACGACCCGGCGATGCGCGAGGACGCGCAGGCGACCCTCGCCGAGCTGCGCACCACCTCCGAGCAGGTCCGCCGACTGACGCTGGAGATCGAGCAGGACGACGGCCTGCTGCAGCGGCTGCTGCGCGACGAGGAGCTGGCCGAGCGGGTGGCCCGGGACCTGGCTGGCATCACCCACAACCTGCACCAGGTCTCCCTCAAGCTCAACCGTGGCGAGGGAACCGCCGCCAGGTTGATCAACGACGCGCAGATCTACGACGCGGTCAACGACATCCTGGTGGGCGTGGACGAGTCGCCGCTGCTGCGCTGGCTGATCCGCAACCGGCAGGAGAAGGGCATCGAGAAACGCTACGAGCAGCAGCGGCAGCCGCAGGAGCGACCCGAGGGCGCCGATGGCGGCCCTGCGGCGCCCGCGGAGGAGCCGGGCCCGGCAGACGAAGAACAGCAGCCGGCGGCGCCGGGGAGCCCCGGATCGTGAGCCACGTCCTGATCACCGGCGGCGCCGGGTTCATCGGCTCGCACCTGACGCGGCGGCTGCTCGGCCGCGGCGACCGGGTCACCGTGCTCGACGATTTCAACGACTTCTACGAGCCGGCGCGCAAGCGCCGCAACGTCGCGCCCTTCCTCGGCGACGCCAGCTACCGCCTGGCGGAGGGGGACATCCGCGACGCCCCGCTGGTGGACCGGTTGTTCCGCGACGAGGGGTTCGACGCCGTCGTCCACCTCGCCGCCCGCGCCGGTGTCCGCCCCAGCCTGCGCCAGCCGATCCTCTACGAGGACGTCAACTGCATCGGCACCCTGCGGCTGCTCGAGGCGGCGCGCCACCACGGTCCCCAGCTGTTCGTCTTCGGCTCCTCGTCGTCGGTGTACGGGATCAACGAGAAGGTGCCGTTCTCCGAGGACGACCCGGTCGATCAGCCGATCAGCCCCTACGCCACCACCAAGCGCACCGGCGAGCTGCTCTGCTACAACTACCACCATCTCTACGGCCTGAAGTGCTCCTGCCTGCGCTTCTTCACCGTCTACGGCCCGGCGCAGCGCCCGGAGATGGCGATCCACAAGTTCACCGACCTGCTGGCGCGGGGGCAGGCCGTGCCGCTCTACGGCGACGGCAGCAGCAGCCGCGACTACACCTTCGTCGACGACATCCTCGACGGGTTGGTGGCGGCGCTCGACCTCGCCCCCGGGTTCGAGATCGTCAACCTCGGCGGCGCCGAGACCACCGCGCTGGCCGACCTGGTGCGCTGGCTGGCGGCGGAGCTTGATGTCGAGCCCCGCATCGACTATCTTCCCGACCAGCCGGGAGACGTGCCCATCACCTACGCCGACGTCTCCAAGGCCGAGCGGCTGCTCGGCTACTCCCCGCAGGTGCCGCTCCGCGAAGGGCTGAACCGTTTCGTACGGTGGTATCGGGAGGAGTCGGCGCGGTCGCTGGTGGCGACCTCGGGTGAGGGGAGGGGGGGCGGTTGAGCCCCACCGGCAGCACAAGGAGCGCCAGCACGTGCCGACGGCAGTAGTGACGGGGGGGGCCGGCTTCCTGGGCTCCCACCTCTGCGACCGCCTCCTGGCCGAGGGCCACCGCGTCGTCTGCGTCGACAACTTCGTGACCAGCGGCCCCGAGAACGTGGAGCACCTGCGAGCCGAGCCGCGGTTCCGGCTGCTGCGCCACGACGTGTCGCAGCCGCTGCACGTCGACGAGCCGGTCGACTGCGTGCTGCATTTCGCCTCTCCGGCCAGCCCGGTGGACTACCTCGAGCTGCCGATCCAGACCCTCAAGGTGGGCTCCCTGGGTACCCACAACACGCTCGGGCTGGCCAAGGCCCACGACGCCCGTTTCCTGCTGGCGTCGACCTCGGAGGTCTACGGCGATCCGCTGGTGCACCCGCAACCGGAATCGTACTGGGGCAACGTCAACCCGGTGGGGCCGCGCGGGGTGTACGACGAGGCCAAGCGATTCGCCGAGGCGATGACCATGGCCTACCACCGCTACCACCGACTCGACACCCGCATCGTGCGCATCTTCAACACCTACGGGCCGCGGATGCGGGCCGGCGACGGGCGGGTGGTGCCGACGTTCATCCACCAGGCGCTCGCCGGCGAGCCCCTCACCGTGTACGGGGACGGCAGCCAGACCCGCTCGTTCTGCTTCGTCTCCGACCTGGTCGACGGCATCTACCGGCTGCTGGAGAGCGGCGAGCACGATCCGGTCAACGTCGGCAACCCGCAGGAGATGACGGTGCTCGAGTTCGCGGCGGAGATCCGCCGTCTCACCGGCAGCCGTAGCGAGATCGCCTTCGAGCCCCTGCCGGTGGACGACCCGAAGATCCGCCAGCCCGACATCACCCGCGCCCGCACGGTGCTCGGCTGGCAGCCGCGGGTCTCGCTCGAGGAGGGGTTGCAGCAGACCATCGCCTACTTCCGGCAGCGCCTGCCGACGGCCCAGGAGGCGGTATGAAGGCCGACGACGTCCGCAGGGCGCTCGCCTTTGCCCTCGAGACCTACCCCGAGAAAGTGGAGGCGGTGCCGCTGCGCGAGCTGGTGGCCGAGTCGGCGCGCGAGAATCCCCGCCGCCCGGCCTGGGTGAAGATCCCGCTCCCCGACGAGCTGGTCAAGAGCCTGCGCGGCGGCGGCGACGAGGGCGACCTGGTGCTCCTGGTGCGCGTGCCGCGAGAGGTGACCCAGCGCGCCGGCAGCCGCATCATCCTGCCGGGCGAGGAGCGGCGGTGAGCACCGTCGTCTGCCGGCGCTGCGGCCAGCAACGCCAGGCACTGGCACGGGCGCCCCTCCCCGGCCCCCTGGGCCAGCAGCTGCGCGACAGCGTCTGCGCCGCCTGCTGGCAGGAGTGGGAGCAGGCCGAGGTGATGGTGATCAACGAGCTGCGCCTCAACTTCATGGACCCCGAGGCGCAGGAGACCCTCGAGCAGCAGATGCGCGAGTTCCTGCGGCTGGAGCCGGCGAGCGGGTAGATCTCTCCCTTGGCGATCGCCGAACCGCTGACAGCCGGTCTCGAAGCCTACCGCCGCGGCGACTACTCCCAGGCGCTGCTCGCCTGGGAGACCCCCTGGCAGCGCCTGGCCGGCGAGGACGAGGCGCTCTGCCTCGCCCTGGTGCGGCTGGCGGGCGCGCTGCACCATGCCGCCGGCGATCGCGGAGAGTCGGCCCGCCGACTGCTCGCCGGCGCCCGCGAGGCCCTCGCCGGGCTGCCGCCGGTGGTGCTGGGGATGGACGTCGAGCGGCTGCGAGGCCAGCTGCAGGCGCCCCCCGAAGCGCTGCTGCAGAGCCCGCCCGAGCTGCTGCCGGGGCGCCGGCTCGGCACCGCCAGCGCCCTGCGCTTCGCCGCCTTCCTGGCGCTGCTGCTGGCCGGGGCCGCCGTGCTGCGGTGGACGCCCGTCGGTGAGATCCTCGACCGCGAGCGGCTCGTCAGCTCCCTGCAGGCGCTGCGCACCCTCTGGTGGACGCCGCTCGCCCTCATCGCCGCGATGGTGGTGGCGGCTCCCCTCGGAGTGCCGATGACGCCGTTCGTCATCGCCAACGGCGTCGTCTTCGGCACCCTTCTCGGCTCGACCTACAACGGGCTCGGCACCTTCCTGGGGGCGGCGACGAGCTACCTGCTGGCCACCTACCTGGGGCGTGATTTCGTGGTGCGACTGGCCGGGGACCGGCTGCGTCGCGTCGAGAGCCTGCTGCGCCGCCATGGCTTCTGGTCGCTGGTCGGCATCCGCTTCCTCCCCCTGCCCTTCCCGGTGGTCAACTTCGGAGCGGCCCTGGCCGGGGTGCCGCTCGGCACCTTCCTCGCGACCACCGCCATCGGCCTGATCCCCGCCCTGTTCGTCTACACCTGGTTCGCCGCCACCCTGTTCCAGGTGGCCACGGGGAGCGCCGACGCCTCGCAGGTGCCGCGGGTGGTCGCGGCGATGCTGCTGGTGATGTCGCTGGCGCTCATGCCCGCGGTATGGCGGCAGGTCGCGCGTCGGCGGCGCTACCGGCGGCTGATGGCACGGCGGGCGGCGCGGCGGCAGTGAGCGCAGCGCTCAGGCGGTGCCGCGGCGGGTCGCGGGGGGCGCTTCGCCGATGCCCTCCTGGTCGGCGCTGAGCGCCGCCTCGACTTCGCCGACGTCGAGCAGCAGCGTCTCCCCGTCGCCGGCGCGGTCGGGGTCGAACTCGTAATCGCGGATGACCCGGCGGAAGACCTCCTTGAGCGCGCGCGCGCCGAGGCGCGGCTGGCGTGCCGCTTCGGCGGCGATCCGGCGCACCGCCCCCGGCGACAGCGCCAGGTGCTTGCCGCGGCGGGTGAAGTACTCGCGGGCCAGGTGCAGCGAGGAGTCGGGAGCCTCGAGGAAGATGCGCACCAGCTGGTCGATGTCGAGATCGTCGAGCAGCACCACGGCATCGAAGCGGGACAGGAACTGCGGGCTCATGCCGTAGTCGAACAGGTCCTCGTTGCGTAGCCAGTCGCGCAGCGAGAAGCTGAGATGTTCCTGCACCGCGCCGTCGCTGACGGTGGTGGTGGCCCTCAGGGCCCCGCGGTCGCGCCCCACGGTCACCCGATCGTAGACGCTGTCGTAGAGCCCCTCGAAGGCGCCGGCGCAGACGAACAGCAGCCCACTCGAGTCCACCGTGACGGTGCCGCCGCCGCCCCATTCGGGGAGCCGCACCGGCACCGCCTCGTTCTCGATCAACGTCAGCAGAGCTTCCTGGGCCCGGATCCCCGCCACGTTGGGCCGGTCGCCGACCTGCGAGCGGATCTTGTCGACCTCGTCGATGAACACCAGCCCCTGGCGCGCTCGCTCGAGGATCGCCGCGAACGGCGCCTCCACCCCCAGCTGCTCGCGGGCGCGGTCGAGCAGCCGCCACAACACCGCCTCGCCGGGGCGGCCGCGCTCGGCCTCCTCGCCGAGCACGTTGGCGTGCATGCGCACCACGGTCGAGCGCCGGGCCAGCTCGGGATCGGCGGCGAGGTATTCCTCGACGCCGCGCATCAGCGTCGTCTTGCCGGTGCCCGAGGAACCGATCATCAGGATGTGACCGACCCGCAGGCCGGCCAGCTTCTTGGCCAGCGCCGTCGCCATCTCCCGCACCGCCTCGCGCTGGCCGATGACGCGCTTGCCGAGACGCTGCGCGATCTCGGCGGGAGTGGGCGTGCGCGGGTCGGCCATCGAGTGCGATTGTACGGCACCGGGGTGGCGCCCGGCGGACGGGGCGGCGCGCGGCGGCTCTCGTGCCCGCCCGGGCGGCACCGGCCGCCACCGCGGGCGGCGCCGACGACGACCGGGGAGCTCTGCTCCGCCGGGGGTAGACTGGAACATGATGCGCCGACGCCTGCCGCCGCTCGCCGTCCTGCTGCTGCTGAGCCTGCCCGCCGCCGCGCCGGCCGCGCGGCCCGCGGCGGTGCCCGCCGCCACCGTCATCGCGCAGGCCCAGGCGCTCCTCGACGCCGGCGACCCCGAGGCGGCGCTGCCGCTGCTCGACCGGCTGCTCGGCCGCGAGCCGAAGAACGCCCCTGCGCTGCTCCTGCGCAGCACCGCCCGGTTCATGATCGGCGAGGTCGAAGCGGGCAAACGCGACCTCGACCGGGCGCTGGCGCTGGATCCGGCGCTGCGCCAAGGGTGGCTCAACCGCGCCGCGGTGGCGCTGTCCGAGCAGCGCCACGAGGAGGCGCTGGCGGCCCTCGAGAAGGCACGCGACCTCGATCCCGCGGCGATCGACAACGACCTCAACATCGGCGCCGTCGAGCTGCTGCTGGGGCGCCTCGAGAGCGCCAGCGAGAGCTTCTCCCGTTACCTGGCGCGGCTCCCCGGCGCCGCCGATGCCCTCTATCTGGTGGCCTCCAACTACGCCATGACCGGCTACGCGGGGCTGGCGCTGCAGCACCTGCAGCAGGCCGTGGCGCTGGACGAACGGATGCGCCTGCGAGCCCGCACCGACCCCAACTTCGCTTCCCTGGCGCAGAGCCCGCGCTTCCAGGAGGTGCTGCTGCGCGACAGCTGGCAGGTGACGGCCGGCGCCCACACCGCCGGTCGGACCTACGACTTCCCCTACGCCGGCGGCGACGGCCCGTTGCTGCAGGCGGCACTGGACGCCCTGCAGCTCTCGGGGGAGCCGATGGAGCCACGGGTGGAGGTGACCCCAGACTGGGCGCTGCTGTGGGGCCGCATGCGGGTCCGCCTGTCGCAGAACGCCCAGGGGCAGGGCGTGGTCGAGCTCACCGCGCCGCCCGAGGCCTTCACTGCCGACCAGTGGCAGCGGCGCAGCAAGCAGCTGCTCGATTCGATCTTCATCCAGCTCGCCAAGCGCGGCCAGCGGCCGGCGCCGCCGGACGAGGAGTGGTGAACGGCCGACCGCGGCGGCGTGGCTGGCCGTAGGGGCGGGTGCCTACACTCGCAGGAGCACGGCGCCCCAGTGGAGGCCGGCGCCGAGCGCGGCAAAGGCGACCAGGGCTCCCGGCGGCGCCTTGCCCTGCTGGCGCGCCTCGTGAAAGGCCAGCGGCAGCGTCGCCGAAGTGGTGTTGCCGTAGCGCTGGATGTTGTTGTGCACCCGCTCCTCCGGCAGCCCCAGCGCCCGCCGCGCCGCCTCGTTGATGCGCAGGTTCGCCTGGTGCATGATCAGCAGGTCGAGGTCGGCGACTCCGTAGCCGTGCTCGCCGAGCACCTGCCGGGTGACTTCCGGCATTCGGGAGACGGCGTGCTTGAACACGGCGCGGCCGTCCATCACCGGCACCATCGCCGCCTCCTCGAGCACCTGCTGGCTGACGTAGGGGCGGCGCGCCGAGCCGACGCCCGGCACGTAGAGGATCTCCTTCTCGGCGCCCTCGCCGAACAGCCGGGCGCCGAGGATGCCGCGCCCGTCGTCCTCGTCATGGGCGCGGAAGACCATGGCGCCGGCGGCGTCCCCGAACAGCACTACCAGGTGCCGAAAGCGGTCGTTGTAGGCCTGCTCGTCGGCCGCTAGCGGCCCCTCCTCCTCCCCTTCGAGCACCCGCCAGGTGCGCTCGGAAAAGGGCATCAGGGCAGTATGGACGTCGGTGCCGACCAGCAGCACGGTGCGCGCCAGACCGCTGCGTACCAGCGCGTCCACGACCTGCAGGCCATAGGCGAAACCGGCGCACTGCTGGCGGATGTCCAGCGCCGGCAGCGGGGCGATCCCCAGGCGGTCCTGGATCAGCGTCCCCGACCCCGGGAAGTAGTGGTCGGGGGTCATCGTGGCACACACCAGGTAGTCGACCTCCGCGGCCGGCACCTGCGCGTCGGCGAGGGCGGCGCGGGCGGCCTCGGCGCCGAGATCCGCGGCGCCGACGCCGGGCTCGACGAAGCGCCGGGTCTCGACGCCGCTGCGCTCGCGGATCCAGGCGTCGCTGGTGTCCATCACCCGCGCCAACATGTCGTTGCTCACCACCTTCGGCGGCAGGGCGACGCCGGTTCCGAGCAGCAGGGCGCGGGGCTGGGGCATGGGACCTCCGTCTCGACGTGGGGGCAGGGCCGGCGCGCGGGCGGCGGCTCAGCCGTCGAGAAGCGTCGGCCGCCGCTGCGGCCCTTCCCGTAGCGGGTGGTAGCGCACCGTCAGCTCGCCGCGCTTGATGAAGTGATACTGGTGCGCCGGCGTCTTGCCGTGGAGGCCGCGGGCGGCCTCCCGTGGGTAGCTCCAGACCTCCAGCGGAGGCTCGCCGACCCGGGGATTGGTCTCGTACTCGATCTCCTCCGGCTGGCCGAAGAGCACCCATATCTGGCCGCGCGGCGTGCGCCGCCCCGGGTAGCCGGCCTCGGCGAAGCGGCGATCGGCCTCCTGCGCCCGGCTCTCGAACAGCTCGTGCAGGCGATTACCCGGTCGCGTCGGGTCGGGGTCGCGCCGCTGCCAGAACGCGGCGACGAACGCCTCGGCCTCCTGGTCGCTGCGCACCGCCAGGTAGCGGTCCACCTCCGCCTGGGTCGCCATGCTGGCGATCGCGCCGACCAGCCACTGCGACCAGGCCGGCCCGAGATAGGGGTTGGTGAGGTCGGCGGGCGTGCGGGGCGCGGCGCCTTCCCCGGCGCAGGCGAGCACCGCCAGCGAGCCGGCCAACGCGAGGAGCAGCGGCTGCCGCAAGCTCCCCCTCATCGGCCGCGTCGCAGCAGGTCCAGGAACTCCTCGCGCACCTCTTTCTTGTAGAAGGTGCCGCGAATGGCGGAGGTGACGGTGACCGCGCCCGGCTTCTTGACGCCGCGCATCTCGACGCACAGGTGGCGCGCCTCGATCACCACCATCGCCCCCTGCGGGCGCAGCTCCTCCTCCAGGAATGTCACCACCTGCTCGGTGAGGCGCTCCTGCAGCTGCGGCCGCTTGGCGTAGAACTCGAGGATGCGGGCGAACTTCGACAGGCCGACGATGCGGTCGTTGGGGATGTAGGCCATGTGGGCATGGCCGTAGAAGGGCACCAGGTGATGGGCGCACAGCGAGTAGAAGGGGATCTCCTTCTCCATCACCATCGCCCGGTAGCCCTCGTCGTTGGGGAAGGTGGTCGCCCGCGGGCGCACCCCCTCCTCGAGGCCATGGAACATCTCGGCATACAGCCGCGCCACCCGCACGTCGGTGTGCTGGAGGTTGGGGTCCGTCAAGTCCAGCCCGAGCTCCTCGAGCATGGCGCGCACGTGGGCGGACACTCGTGCCAGCCGCGCGTCGTCGAAGCCCTGGCCTTCGCCGATGGCCGGCGTGCCGAGCGGTGGGTCGAGGAGGTCTGTCACGGAGTTTGCCATCGAGGCAGCCAGCCGCGGCCGCCCTGCCCCTATCCTACAATGTGCCCCGCCCATGGCCGCGGTGACCGTACCCCCCCTCGACCCGCGCCTGTACGGACTTCTCGGCGAGTTCCCCGAGGCGCTGTTCGGCGAGTCCTTCTACCGCTCGTGGGAGCTGGTCGACCGCTACGCCTGGGAGTGGGGCGCGCAGCTGGTGCGCGACCTCGGCCTGGAGGCGACCTTGCGGCGGGGCGCCACGGTGGACGGGATCCTCGGCGCGGCCGGCTTCGTCCCCCAGTTCCGGCTGCCGCTGGAATGGCTGCTGCGAAGGCTGCGCGAGGGCGGCGTGCTGGCGGGCTCGGGGATGCCGGCGCGCTTCGGCCTGCGCGGCGACCTGCCGGCGGCGCGGCTGGCCGAGGTGCGCCGGGCGTGTCTCGCCGTCGACCCCGCCAACGCCCCCGCCCTCGATCTCCTCGACGCGGCGGCCGCCGCCTACCCGGCGGTGGCGGCGGGCCGGGTGTCGGGGCAGGAGGCCCTCTTCGGCCTCGGGCAGACGCGGCTGTGGCTCGACTACTTCGACAACGCCAACCCCACCTACGCCATCAACAACCGCCTGGCCGCCATCGCCGCCGCCAACCGGCTGCCCGCGGGCGAGCGGTGGCGGATCCTCGAGGTCGGCGGCGGCGCCGGCAGCGGCAGCGCCGCCCTGCTCGAGGAGCTGGCCGGCCGCGGCGCTCTCGACCGTCTCGCCGCGCTGCACGTCACCGAGCCGAGCCCGTTCTTCCGTCGGCGCGCCGAACGCACCCTGCGGCAGGCCTTCTCCGCCGCGCCGCTGACCTTCGCCGGCGGCGACATCGATCGCCCCCTGGCCGGCCAGGGAGTCGAGCCGGCGGCGTGGCACCTCGTCTACGGCGTCAACGTGCTGCACGTGGCGCGCGATCTGGTGAGCAGCCTCGGCGAGCTGCGCGACGCCCTGCGGCCCGGCGGCTGGCTGGTGGCGGCGGAGGCGATCCGCCCGTGGGCGGGGAAACCCATCTCCACCGAGCTGGTCTTCCAGCTCCTGGAGGGCTTCCGCGAGGTGGCCCTCGACCCCGAGCTGCGGCCGAACCCCGGCTTCCTCACCGCCGAGCAGTGGGAGGCGCTGGCGCGAGCGGCGGGCTTCGCGACGGTGGAGGTGGTGCCCGACCAGCGGCCGATCCGCGAGATCTACCCGCGGTTCTTCACCGGAGTCGTCTGCGCCCGGCGTTAGTCGCCGCCGGCCGTTCCCGGTGCCTCCGCCAGCAGGTCTTCGACCTCGCCGGGGTGCGGGAAGCGCCCGAGCCGCTTCTTCGAGAACAGCAGCCGGTTGCCCCAGGTCACCTCGAAGGCCCCGCCGCGGCCCTCGACGAGCCGGGGAGCCCATCCGAAGCGCTCCTCGATGGAGGCCGCGAGACCCGCGGCCCGAGGGCGGTAGTTTCACTGCACGCAGTATTCGATGGCGACGTCGGGCACCGGCATCCTCCTCGGCCGCGATCCTACCGCGACTTCTCCCGCGGCACGAGCTGCACCACCGTCTCCAGGTGGCCGCTCTGCGGGAAGAGGTCGAAGAGGGTGACGCCGTCGATGGCGTAGCCGGCGGCGAGCTGGCGCAGGTCGCGGGCGAGGGTCGCGGGGTGGCAGGAGACGTAGGTGAGACGCCGCGGCCGCTTCTCCAGCAGCGCCGCCCGTAGCGGCGCCGGCAGCCCGCTGCGCGGGGGGTCGACCAGCACCCGGTCGAGCCCCGCGGGCAACCGCCGCACCCAGCTCTCCACCGCCTGCGGCACGACCTCCACGCCGACCAGACGGTTCCGGCGCGCGTTACCCCGCGCGTGGCGCACCGCCACCCGGTCACCCTCGACGGCGGTGACCGCCCGGTACCGCCTGGCGAGCGGCAGCGTGAACAGCCCGACGCCGGCGTAGAGGTCGACGGCGGCGTCTCCCTGCCACGGGCCCACCGCCCGCGCGACCAGGCCCGCCACCAGCGTGCGATGCGCCTGGAAGAAGCTGCGGGCATCGAGGCGGTAGGAGAGCTCACCCACCTGCAGGGTCACCTCTCCGTGGGGCAGGTCACCCGTCACCGGCGCCGCCGACAGCCTGCCGTCGTCCCCGGCCAGCAGGTCGAGCCGCCGCGGCGGCTCCTCGCCGAGCCGCGCGGCGAGATCGGGCAGCAGCTCCTCGAGCGCCGGCACCAGGATCGGGCAGGCCTCCACCGGTACCAGGCGACGGCTCCCGCGCGCGAAGTAGCCCGCTCGCACCCGCCCGTGCTCGTCCCGATCGGTATGGAGCTGGGTGCGCAGCCGATAGGCCCACATCTCCGCCGCCACCACTTCCGGGGGCTCGGCGAGGCGAATCCCCCCCAGCCGTTCCAGGGTCTCGACCGCCGCTTCCGCCTTGAGCCGCACCTGCAGATCGTCCTCGAGGTGCTGCAGATCGCACCCCCCGCAGGCGACGAAGTAGGGGCACGGCGGCTGGCGGCGCCCCGGGCCGGGCGCCAGCACTTCGACGATCTCGGCGCGGGCGTAATCGGGACGCCGCTCGACCAGGCGCACCCGCAGGCGATCCCCCGGCGCCGAGCGCGGCACGAAGACGGGGATGCCCTCGAAGCGGGCGAGCCCGTCGCCGCCGGCCACCAGCTTCTCCACCTCCACCTCGAGCTCGTCGAGCCCGGCGAGGCGGACGGCGATAGGGGGGCGCTCGCTCACGTCGGCACCTCGAACGGGGCGGCGCCGGGGCCGACCCCGCCGCCGCTGCCGTCGCCGCCACGCCCCACCAGGTGCACCCGCGCCGCCAGCTCCGGCATCTCGGCATCGACCAGCGCCCGCAGCTCGGCGCGGCGATGGCGGCGGCTCAAGTGGTGCAACACCAGCGCCTCGTTGCGGAAATCGCCCGCTCGCTCGCGGATCTCGGAGAAGTTGAGGTGGCCGTACTGCCGCCCCTTCTCCTCCAGCTCGCGGCCGAGGAAGGTGCACTCGAGCACCAGCACCTTGCTCGAGAACAGGCGCGGCTCGAGGTCGAATATCTCCCGCGAGGTGTCGCCGCAGTAGGTCAGCCGGATCTCCTCGACCCGCTCCTCGATCGCCGCCCCTTGGCGCCGCAAGGCGGCCAGCCGCTCCCCCGGCAGCCCGCGATAGGGCTCCGCCAGCCGCATCCGGCGGCGGATGAGGTGGTAGCCGAGGCTGGGGAGGACGTGCGGCGTGGCGAACGCCTCGACCACCATCCCTCTGCCCACCGCCACCCGCTCGCCGGGCGCCAGCGGGACCACCTGGTAGCGGTACTCGTTGCCCTCCACCGCGGCAGCGGCGTCGACGAACCGCCGCAGCGGCTCGGCCAGCGGCGCCGGGCAGTGGACCCGCGTCGCCTCCCCCTCCATGCCGGTGCGGTGGGAGAGCAGGAACGGGACTCCGAGGACGTGGTCGAGGTGCCCGTGCGAGAGGAACAGGTCGCGCGCGCCGCCGAGCCGCGCGTCCCCGCGGCCGGCGTCGAACGCCAGGCCCGGGGGGTGGACGCGGAACCAGGTGGCGTCCCCGGCCAGCGACCACCCCTCCAACCGCAGGTCGCCGAACTGGAAGCTCTGGACGGGCATCACGGTCGGCCGGGTGCAACCAGCGGGCCAGGCGCCGGGCCGGCCGGACCCCACCCGACCCGGCCGCGAGGCTAGTGGTCTAGATCTCCTCGTAGATCCAGCGTCGGATCGGCTGCAGGCGGTGGCCGACGCTCTCGGGATCGGGATCGATGTGCCACAGCGTGGCGGCGACCGACGACAGCAGCGAATTCCCGTCCTGGGGAGTGAAGCAGAAACCGTAGACCTCGCGGCCCTGGCGCACCGCCACGCTGGGGCGCACCACCACCGTCTGCGACAGGATGCGGCCGTAGTAGCCGTGATCGCGGCCGAAGCTGAAGATCAGGTTGGCGTAGCGCTTGTCGGTGAGGGCTACCCGCGGGTTCTCCTCCAGGCGACCCAGGATCTCCTCGCGGGACGTCTCCCGGTTCATCACCATGTGGAACCAGAGCGAGTGCATGTACTGGGTGTTCAGCTTGACTTCGCTCGAGAAGAGGTCCAGGTCCATGCTCAGGGTCTTGAACAGATGATGGGCGTCGCGGGCGTGGTGGGTGCCGAATTCCGCGTCGTCGTGCCTGCCCACCTGCGGCGCCGGTACGTAGCCTTCGGTCTGGGTGATGTCGTTCGCCCGCCGCATGCAGACGAAGATGGCGCGCTCGAGGCAGAAGTCGCCCCGGCCGTCGTCGCACAGGGTCCGGATCAGGGTGGTGATGTTGTGGGTGTTGCACGACACCACCTGGATGAAGCGGTCCTCGCCCGGCACCAGCGCCTCGTCGTTGACCCCTCGGGCGTACGGCTTGCCGAAGCCGAACTCGCTGCCCTGGGCGATGAACCCGCGGGGGCCGGAGAGCCCCTCGTAGACCTCCTTGTTCCGGTTGCCGGCCGGCGTGCAGTCCATCACCACCGTCGCCCGTTCCAGCGCCTCGCGGGCCTCGAAGCTCACGCTGTGCCCGAGGCGCTCGAAGTCGTCGCGGCACTCGCGGTTGACCGCCAGCTTGGCGCCTCGCGCCATCAGGTGATTCAGCTTGGCCCGGTCGTCGGCGAGCGGGGTGCGCTTGTGAAAGGTGACCTCGTCGATACCGAGCCGCTCGCGGAAGTCGGTGAGCAGGCCGATGATCGGCTCACCGATGGTGCCGGTGCCCACGATGTGGACGATTTTCTTCATGGTTGCCTCGCCCCGAATGGGATGGTCGATGAGGGCGCCCGCTGCGGCGGCGCGCGCCTGGCGGCGATCGGGACCCCTCGCCGAGCCAGCGAGCGCGCCGCAGCCTAACAAAACGATACGCCCGAAGCTACCGCCCCGAGAGGCAGGTCACTCGGCGCCGCCCCAGCGCTTGCCGCCGCGCCACTGCGGGTCACGGCGCGCGAAGTCGTCGAGCTCGGCCGGGACCTCGAGCAGGGTACGGGTCACCGCCGGGTCGCAGGCGTCGTTCTCGCACTCGTAGGTGTAGACGTTCCATTCGTCGCGCCGCGAGAACCCGGCGAGGGTCTGGTAGGTGCCACAGTGGCCGCACCGGATCGAGAGGTTGCGGATGTTGAGGGTCCCGTCGCTCACCGGGCGAGCCTAGCAGCCACGCCCCGGGGGCGGCGCGCGGACCGTGCGCCAGCGGCCGCCGGGGCCGGCCTCTGCGCCGCCTCGGCGGGGACCGAGCCCCGCCCCTACGGCCTGCGCCGCCCCGGGGTCGCTCCCCATGCCCGCCGTGTGAACCGAGTCACCGGCCGTCGCGCCTCCGGCGCGTACAATCCGCGGATGAGCCGGGCGGTGCCGTTATCCGTCACTGCCGCGCTCGCCGCCGCCCTCCTCGTCGCCGCCCGGGCGACCGCCGAGGAGCCGGAGGCTCCGCTCGAGGGGCTGATCTTCGGCGAGGAAGTGGCGGTGCAGATGGT
The DNA here is from genome assembly GCA_035546355.1 of Thermoanaerobaculia bacterium. Lineage (GTDB taxonomy): Bacteria > Acidobacteriota > Thermoanaerobaculia > Multivoradales > JAIOJS01 > DATKEH01. Next base: position 1,945 of record DATKEH010000044.1, on the reverse strand, counting down.
CCTGGTACCGGTGGTGGTCGAGGGACGGACGGGGCAGCCGATGCCGGACCTGCGAGAGGAGGACTTCAGGCTCCTGGTGGACGGGCGGCCGGTTCCGATCGAAGTGTTCGAGCGCGGCGCCCAGTCGCCGCTCTCGCTGATCGTCCTGCAGGACCTGTCGGGGAGCATGGCCGAGCCGGGGAAGATGGAGGCCAGCCGCAACGCCCTCGACTGCCTGCTCGACACCGCCCGCACGCACGACGAGATCGCGCTCGCCACCTTCGCGGGCGGGCAGGCGCGCGTCGAGGTCCCCTTCACCGGCGAGCTCGCCACCCTTCGCGAGTCGATGGCCGTATGGCAGGCCTGGGGCACGACCGGGCTCTACGATGCGGTGGCGTGGCTGCCCGAGATCACCGTCGGGGCCGAGCGCACCAGCCGGGCCGCGATCCTGGTCACCGACGGCGTCGACAACGCCAGCGCCGTGCCGCCAGGGCAGGCCGAGCAACTGGTCCGCCAGGCGAAGCTCCCTGTGTACGTCCTGGGCCTCACCGCCGGCCGCCGGCGGGCGCCGGCCGACGGCACCTTCCGCTACGACCAGCTGCTGGAACAGCTCGCCCGCCAATCCGGCGGCCGCTACTATGCCGTCGCCGATCCGACGGCGGCGCGTCGCGCCTGCGCGGCGCTGCTCACCGAGCTGAGGCTCCAGTACGTCCTGGGCTTCTCGGTGAGCGGCGTGGGGGGCGCGCGCTTCCATCCGCTGACGGTCGAGGTGAGGCCGCGGCGGGCGCGACCGACCCATCGCGGGGGATACCATGGTACGGCGCCGTCGGCCCACCAGGGCAACGGGTGACGGTGGATGCAGTTGCTTGCCGTTCGAGTCGCGACGAGGGGAGGAGCGCGGGCTCCGGAGCTCTGAACAGCACCCGAAGGAGGACGTGATGCGTAACAGTCAGTCGATCGCCCTGGCGCTCGCCGTCGGCCTGCTGGCCACCGGCTGCGCCACCAAGAAGTACGTCACGGAAGAAGTGACGCGGGAAACCGGCGCCGTCCACACCCGTGTCGACACCATCGAGGGTCAGGTCGAGGAGAACCAGACGCAGATCCGCCGCCACGACCAGCGGATCACCGAGGTCTCCCGCACCGCCCAGGAGGCGCTGCAGCGGGCGCAGGACGCCGGGCAGCTGGCCGAGGGCAAGCTGCTCTACGAGACCGTCCTCTCCGACGAGAAGGTGCGGTTCGCGTTCGACCGGGCGGAGCTGTCGCCGGAGTCCCGCGCCGCCCTCGACGAGCTCGCGGCGCAGCTCAAGGACGACAACGAGAACGTCTTCATCGAGATCCAGGGGCACACCGACTCGGTCGGCTCGGAGTCGTACAACGAGGAGCTCGGGCTGTCGCGGGCCGAGGCGGCGCGCCGCTACCTGAACATGCAGCACCAGCTCCCGCTCCACCGCATGTCGGTGATCTCCTACGGCGAGTCGGCGCCGGTGACCACCAACGACTCGCGCGAGGGGCGGACGCAGAACCGGCGCGTGGTCCTGGTGGTCCTCAAGTAGCGGCGGCGATGCCCACCCCGGCCAGCAGCTCGCGCAGCTGCTGGGGCGAGGTGATGCCGGAGTGGAACCAGATCGGCTCCCGCTGCTGGTCGAGGACCAGCAGGGTGGGGAAGGCGATGACCCGGAGATCGCGGCTCACCTGCTCGGCAGGGTCGAGCAGCACCGGGTAGGGGTAGGGGTTGCGGGCGGCGAACGCCCGCACCACCTCCTCCTGCTCGCCCACGTTCACGCCGAGGATCTGCACCCCCTCGCCGGCGTACTCCCGGTGGATCTCCTCGAGGATCCGCGCCTGCACGTGGCAGGGCGCGCACCAGGTGGCCCAGAATTCGAGGACCACCACTTGTCCCGGGAAGTCGGCCGGCCCGAGGGTGCGGCCGTCCAGCGTCGGCAGCCGGAAGTCGGCCACCCCGGCG
>DATKEH010000043.1:0-5894 GCA_035546355.1 Thermoanaerobaculia bacterium | reverse complement strand
CTCGAGCGCTTGCTCGACCGACTTGGTGATCTGCGAATCGAGGTCCTGCGTGGTCTTCGGCACCATCGACGAAGTACAGCCGACGAGCACCAGGAGCCCGGCCCCGGCGATCACTGCTGCCGATACGTTGCGCTTGCGACTTCCGTGTGTTTTGGACATGCGTAGAGGGTAGCCCCCAGGCCCGCCCTGGAAGAAGCGCACTTACTACTCGATCGGCGAGGTGGGGAAGGGTAGAAACTACGCCCGGTGCTTGCCGCCGGGACCGCCTCGTCGTGGTGGATCGGCCTGCGGTCCAGGTCGTGCAACCGCAGGCCGGCCGTCAGCAGCAGCACACCGGCCGCCACCCAGGAAGCGGGGGCGAGCCGGCGCTGCGCCGCCGCCACCTCAGCGGCGACCGAGCTGACGGAACCGGCGCATCAGGACCAACGACAGGGCCAGCAGCACCGCGGCGAGCACCAGCATGCCCCACCCGGATGTAGTGGGGATCTCCAATACCGACGACGGGGTGCCCGTTGTCACGGGTGTCGCTGTAGGCGTCGCCGTCGGGCTCGCCGTCGGGGTGGCCGTCGGGGTCGCCGTCGGCGTGGCCGTCGGGGTCGCCGTGGGGGTCGCCGTCGGCGTGGCCGTCGGGGTCGCCGTCGGCGTCGGGCTCGGCGTCGGGGTCGGCGTCGGCGTCGGTGTCGGCTCGATGCAATCCTCGGGGACCTCAATTACGGTGTCATCGGTCGTGACTGTCGAACCATACGCCAATGCCCTGCCGATCAAACTCGACGAATCTCCGAACGTAATGCTGAGACCCGCGGCCTCACCGCGAAAGATGGTTCCGATGAAACTGGCGTCCGCGCCAATGGTTGTTGCGCCTACAGGCGCCCAGAATACGTCGTTCTCACAGGCGCCGTTTGCCACGACAACATTCGAATTGGCTCCAGTGGTAATCTCTCCACCCGGCCTGAAGATATAGACGCCGGCGCCAGTGAGGGTGACTGTCGTGCTTGCAGTGATGCTCATGGCGCCCGTGCTGGAATAGCAACCGGGAGGGAATTCTCCGGGCGTCCCGCCGCCGATTTGTATAGTGTTCAGAGCGACGGCAGCGCCGATCGACGTACACTCTTGAGCAATCAGATCGGCCCGGGCCGCATTCTGGTCCGTCCCGGTTTCGGCAGGACAAGGAGGCTCATCCGTTGTGCCATTGACAGTCGGATTGACCGCAGGCCCCGTGGTATAGCAAACATCACCAGTGATGGTGGTTCCGGCCGTGGTATTGGTAAAGGTCTCGGAAACAATCGCGTAGGGTGTGGTCGACGCCAGGTCAGGCGCGGTTGCGGCCTGTGCCGGGGTGGAAATCAACAATAATGCGGCAAGCCCCAAGCCCGCCAGCAAACCGAAAGGAATTGGATCGAATCGGGAGCCTGTCCTGACAACGCGACGTGCAAGGCGCGTGGGGAGTCTGGCGGCGGGGGTTTGAGCTCTCATAGAACTATTCTCAACGCGAACCGGTCTCGGGTATCGAACGGCAAACCGACCGTGATCGATCAGGCTCGGGCTTGCGGCCTTGGGATAGTGCATCGAAGATCCTCCCTCGATAGGGGCGAGACGGATTCCGTAACACTCTAAGTTACTCACGGGCCCGGGGTCCGGGAAGCGTGGTTTCTACGGACAGGCTTCCTGGCTCGTCCGTAGAAATTACGGAGGCTCCGCTGTTTCGCCACCGGCGGGTGCTGCGACTGCTGAGCGCCGAGGGTCTGCTGTGGGCCCAGTCTCGCCCGCCGGAGTCGTCGCCTACCACACCGGCGAGGTGGATCCGCTGACCCTCCTCACCTGGTACGACCGCGCCGGCGGCGAGCTGTCGACGGTCGGTGCGGCGCTGCAGCTCGAGGGGCTCCTGGTACGTCTCGAGCCGGCCATGGATCCTCCTGGCGGGCATGATAGCGGAGAGCAGATGGTGAGCCAGAACCGCACGCTGTGAGATGGTCCGGCACACCATGAGCCACAGCCGCAACTGCTCCGGGGTGGGCCGTTGCGCGACCTCGGCCTGGTGCGGCTGCGCGCCAAGCGGCCGCTGCGCTGCCAATCAGGCCGCCGCGATGTCGGTGCGCGCGAAGTCGTCGCCGACGAAGAGAAGCGGGCGGTCGGCAAGCTTCGCCGTCGAGTAGCTCAGGCAATCGCCGAAATTGAGCGCCGCGGGATGGCGGCCCTTGCCGAAGCGGTGGAACGCGTCGATGGCTGCTTTCCAGTGGGACTCGACCGCCGCTCTTGTACGGGCAGCCTGTAGTCGAGCAGCCGCGTGGCGGGTCGGTAACTTCTCGGGGGGTGCTCGACGTCGCCGCGTAGCCGCCGCCCGCCCGCTTCGGTCATCGCTCGCGCGATCGGTAGCAGGCGGCCGCGAGGAGCGCCGCCGCCAGCACCGCGACCGCCGTCCACCAGAGCGGTTTGGCCACCAGGACGATCCGATCCGCGAGCACCGGGCTCGAGTAGGGGACGGGCGCCAGGCCCTGCGCCCGCCGCTCGAGCTCGGCCCGCTGGTCGTCGGGGAGATCGAGGGGCTCGCCGCTCGCCAGGCCGCGCTGCGCGAGCACCGGGGCGTAATACCGCTCGAGGATCCTCTGCTCGCTCCAGGCAGACCCCACGTCCCCCCACTGAAGGCTGGCGTTGCGGTGGGCCACCCGCGACGTGCCCTCGACGAAGTAGTAGTCCTCCCGGCTCAGCGGATCGAGGGTGGGCAGCCGGCCGGCGCTCCAGCGCCGGGCTCGCTGCGCCGCGACCGCGGCGAGCTCCTCCGCCGAGTGCCAGGAGCGGAAGGTCACCCCTTGCGCCGGGTCGTGCACTTCGTATCCGAGATGCGCGCAGTGGTAGAAGCCGCCGAAGACGAGCACGGTGACGGCCGCCAGCGCCGCCACGGCCGAGCGTTCCGCGGCTGCCATCCGCCACTGCAAGCCCGCGGGCGGCAGCAGGCAGATCGCGAACAGCAGGCCGGTGCCGACGGCGGCGGCGTTCAGCCACACGTCACCCACTTCGCCGACCCGGCTGGCCACCAACCACTGCAGCCATTCGTCGAGAACGCCGACGAGGATCCCGGCGAGGGAGGTGAGCGCCACTGCCGCCGCACCCCGCAGAGCCCTGAAAGCGCGATAGAAGAGGAGCGCCAGCAGACCGTACTCGACGATGTGCAGGCGCTCGACGACGTCGACCGCCGGAATGCCGGTGGAAAAGCCGCTCACCTGCGCCCACACCAGAGCGAGGCAGAGGGCGAGACCGCCGTAGCGGAGCCAGCGGCGGCGCCGGATGCGCGCGACGGCGACGAGAAACGCACCTGCCACCAGGGCACCGAAGGCCACCGTCCCCAGCAGCAGGGCGTGGCTCGGCAAGCGCGCGAAGACGAGGTCGCGAAGCCGGCCGAGAAAGGGAGCCACCGCGATGATCGCCGCCGAGAAGGCGATCGCAGCCGCCAGCCGGGGCCAGTGCAACCCAGCGCCACCCGCCGCGCGCGCATCCTCGAGCACCAGAGGTGGCTTGCCGTAGCGGCACCGCACGCGGTCGACGAAGCCGCGCACGGCCTGACGGCGGATGATCCATCTCTCCAGACGGCGCTTGCCGGGGAAGTCCAGCAACATCACCCCGAGCAGGATGGTCAACAACCCCGGCCCGGGGACGCCTGGCATCGCCAGCACCAGGCCGAGAGCCACCGCCACCAGCCCGGCGAGGTTCTTCAGGATGCGCCCCGTCCACCGTACGACGGGATGCTCGTCGGCCCACAGGGGCTTCGGCGGCTCCTCGCCGAGGAAGTAGGCCGCCGGCAGCTTGACGGCGAACAGCACGACGCCGGCCAGGCCGGCGGCGAGCAGCAGCGCCGAAGCGAGCAGGCCCAGCAGGAGGTCCGCCCAGCTCATGCTGGTGGCCTCGAGCGGCCCCCGCTCGCCGCTCGCGGGGTTCCCGTCCCGCGCCTCCCTCTACGGGTCACGGCGTCGGCAGCCCGATCCTGGGCGCGGCTCGGGCCGCCGGCGCTCCAGCAGGGCGAGCGGGCCGCGCAACGAGCCAAGAGGCGGCTGAAAAGACGTCGGACCGTATTCCCTTTCCGGAGTGCCGTCGCCGGGGATCGAGGCGCCAGGGGGCGCTCGGACGTCTCCCCAGTCTACAAGAGCGGCAGCCCGCGGCGGCGTAGCGAGCGAGCGTGCCGCCGATCGCGAACGACTCGTCGTCGGGGTGGGCGAGGACCGCCAGCACGCCGCCGTGCCGACCCTGCGCCCTCTGCTTCTCGGCCCGCACGACGTTCACCCCAAGAGCCGCTCGATCTCGGCCACGCTCGGCACGCGGCCGCTCACCTTGACGGCGCCGTCGACCGCCAGGGCCGGCGTGCGCATGATGCCGAAGGCGATGATCGAGTCGATGTCCTCGACCTTCTCGAGCTCGTAGTCGAGGCCGAGGTTCCTGGCTGCCTCCTCGGTGGCGGCGGTCAGGCGGCGGCAGTTGGAGCAGCCGGTACCGAGGATCTGGAGCTTCATGGCGTCTCTCCTCGTCAGACGAAGAAGGTCCCGTAGAGCAGCCCGCTGATGGTGGCCATCACCACCACCAGGGTCGCGTAGACGGAGGTCTTGCGCCAGCCGAGGACGCTGGCGATGACCAGCATGTTGGGCAGCGACAGCGCGGGGCCGGCGAGCAGCAGCGCCAGGGCCGGCCCCTGCCCCATGCCGTTGCCCACCAGGCCCTGGACGATCGGCACCTCGGTGAGCGTGGCGAAGTACATGAAGGCCCCGGCGACGGAGGCGAAGAGGTTGGCGGCCAGCGAGTTGCCGCCGAGAGCCGCCTCCACCCACTGGCTGGGGATCAGGCCCTCGCTGCCCGGCCGGCCGAGCAGCATGCCGGCCACCAACACGCCGGCGAAGAGCAGCGGCATGATCTGCTTGGCGAAGCTCCAGCTCGACTCGAACCAGGAGCCCGCCTCGCCGCCCTCGCGGGCGACCATCAGCGACAGGGCGACGGCGCCGGTAGCGAAAGCGACCTGCGGGTGGCCGGGCAGCAGCAGCGCCGGGGCGGCGACGGCGAGCGCCGCCAGGGCCACCTTCCAGCGCGCGATGCCGAACCAGGCGACGAGCAGCACGGCGAGGCCGGCCGCCGCGATGGCGGTGAGCGCCCACTTGGCCTCGTAGAGCGCGAGCCAGAGACCGTGCGACTGCGGCCGCCCCCAGTTGGCGAAGACGAGGATCGCCGCCAGGGCGCCGAAGAAGGTGGCGTTCTGCCACAGAGGCCGCGACGGCGGGGCGTCGGGCAGCACCACGCCGTTCGCCGCCACCTCCTCGTCGCGCCGAAAGACGAGGGCCATCGCCAGGCCGATGACGATGGCGAAGAGTACCGCCCCCACCGCCCGCGCCAGACCCATCCGCCAGCCGAGCACACTGCCGGTCAGGGTGATCGCCAGCACGTTGATCGCCGGCGCCGGCGATGAAGAAGGCGGGCACCAGGCAGAGCAGGACGTGCTCGCGGGCGTACCACCTGGCGAGCAACAGCCCCTCGAGCACGGCCTGGTCGAAGCGCGCCGTGCCGACCGGCAGGTAGAAGAGGGCGAGGAAGACGGCAGTGAGCAGCGCCAGCGGGCGCCACTCGACGCGCCAGTCGAGGGTGCTGGTGCCGTTCACGATCGTGCCTCCTGGGGGGTGGAACGCTGGACCTCGTCGCCCGGGCCCGTGCCGCCGCGAGTGGCCGCGGCCTCGTCGACCGCGACGCCGGACAACGCCGCCGCATCCCGCGCCGCGGCGCCCCAGGCCACCCGGTCGGCGCCGCCGAGCAGCTCGAGGGCGGCCGGGGCGACGAGCCGGTAGAACACCTGCGCGCCCCGCCGCTCGTCGGCGAGGATGCCGGCCTCGCGCAGCAGGGCGAGGTGGCGCGACACGGTGGACACG
>DATKEH010000042.1:0-3546 GCA_035546355.1 Thermoanaerobaculia bacterium | reverse complement strand
ACTCCCGCCTCGCCGACCGCACCACCCGCCACGGGCTGATCGCCGCCGCGTGCGGGACCATCGCCGCCACCATGGTGGCTTTCTGGTGGCTCTACAGCTTCCCCTGGGAGTGGGTGCGGGTGCTGTTCTACGTCTGGGTGTCGATCGTCTACGTGGCGCTGGTCAGCCAGTTCTGGTCCTTCGCCAATCACCTTCTGGACCCGCGCCAGGCGAAGCGGCTGTTCGGGGTGATCGGCGCCGGCGGTCTGCTGGGCGCCGTTGCCGGCGGCCAGGTGGCGCGCCTGGCGGCGGTCAGCGTCGGAACGCGGGGGTCGCTGCTGGCGGCGGCGGCGATCCTGATCGCCGCCGTCGGCCTGGTGCTGTGGGCGGCGCGGCACCATGGGGGGGCGGCGCCGGCAGTCGCCGCCGCGCCCGCCCCGGGCGAGCGCCTGGAGCGGGCGCGGGGAGGCCTGGCGGTGATCCGGGGCTCCCGCCACCTCCAGGCCATCACCCTGATCATGGTCTTGACGGTGATGGTGGCCCAGGTTGTGGACCTGCAATTCAACTGGGCGGTCGAGCGCGCCACCTCCACGCTGGAGCAGCGCACCGCCTTCTTCGGCAACTTCTTCACCGTCATGGGTGTCTCGGCGTTCCTCTTCCAGATGCTGTTCACCGCGCGCATCCACCGCGCCCTGGGCGTCGGCTTCGCCCTGCGCGTCCTGCCCACCACCATGGGGGTGGGCACTGTGGCCCTGTTCGCCGCAGCCACCGCTTCACCGGCCCTGCTGTTGTCCGCGGCCTTCGTGCTCAAGGTGGGGGAGAACGGGCTGCGCCACTCCCTGGACCAGGCCACCCGAGAGCTGCTCTTCCTGCCGGTGCCGGGGGCGCTGCGGATGAAGGCCAAGGCGTTCATCGACGTCTTCGTGCAGCGGGGCGCCAAGGGGCTGATCGCCCTGCTTCTGCTCCCGGTCACCTTCGGCCTGTTCTCGCCGGTGCAGGCGGGCTGGCTGAGCGTGGTGTTGATCGTCCTCTGGCTCGCCGCCGGCGGCTGGGCCTACCGCGAGTACATCTCCTCTTTCCGCGCCGGCCTCAAGCGGCGAACCGTCGATACCGTGATGCCGGTCGACCTCGCCGACGCCCGCACCCTGGAGATCCTGGTCGAAGCCCTGGGCAGCGCGGACGCCCGGCAGGTGCTCCACAGCCTGGACATCCTGGCCGCCAACGGCCGGGGGCGCCTGGTGCCGCCGATGCTCCTCTACCACGACCTCCCCGAGGTGCGGCGTCGCACACTCGAGGTGCTGGCTGCGAGCCGGCGCCGCGACGCCGTGCCCCTGGTCGAGCGCTGCCTGGGCGACCCGGAGCCGGAGGTGCGAGCGGTCGCCGCGCGGGCCCTGGCGCAGCTCGAGGCGCGCGGCCTGGCGGAGCTGATGCGGCCGCACCTGCGCGACCCCGATCCACGGGTGCGAGCGGCGGCGGTCACCTGTCTGGCGGAAGCCGACCTGCCGGCGGATCGGGAAGCGGCGGCGGCGGCCCTGGAGGGGTTGCTCTCCGACGCCGACGCCGGGGCCCGTCGGGAAGCGGCCAAGGCGCTGGGGGCACTGCCCGAGCCCCGTTTCCAGCCGGAGCTGATGCAGCTCCTCTACGACCGCGACCCCGCGGTGGTGCGAGAGGGGGTGGCGGCGGTGCAGCGGCGGCCGCGCCGCGACGGCTCGCCTACGCTCTACGTGCCCACGCTGGTGTCGCTGCTGCGCGATCGGCGGCTCAAGCACGACGCCCGCGAGGCGCTGGTGACCTTGGGCCCGGGTGCGGTACCCCTGCTGGGTCGCTTCCTGGAGGATCCCCGGGAGGACCTCTGGGTGCGGCGCGCGCTGCCCAAGACCCTGGCCAGGATCGGCGGCACCGACGCCGCGAGGGTGCTGCTCGAGGCCCTGGAGCGCCGGGACGACGCCTTCCTGGTGCGCAAGCTCGTGGAGGCCCTACCTGCGCTCCCCGAGGCCGACCGCCGGCACCTCGCCCGCGGTCGCATCGCCGAGCAGCTCCGGCGCGAAGCGCAGGGTTGGGCCCTGGCCTTCACGCGTCTGGTCTCCCTGGGCCTGGAGCAGCGCGGCACGTTGCAGGGCCCGGTGGTGCAGTGGCTCGGGACCGACCCCGGCCCCGAGCTCGTGGAGCAGCTCCTCGCCGAACGCCTGGAGGAGCACCTGGGGAACCTCTTCGGCCTGCTGGCGGTGCACCACCCCGCGGCACCCATGCGCGGCGCTCACCGCAGCCTGGTGAGCGGCCAGGCGCGTCTGCGCAGCCATGCCCTGGAGTACCTGGACAACACCCTGGCGGGGGAAGAGCGCCGCTGGACCTTCGCGGTCATCGACGACTGCCCAGTGGACGAGAAGCTCAGGCGCCTGGAGAAGCTCTTCGGCGCCCGACCCCTGGGCCGAGCTCGGACCCTTGCCGGCGCCATCGAGGGCGGCTCGGGGGAAGGCGTCGAGGCCCGCGACCTGGCGGTGCTGGCGCTCTACGCCGCCCACATCTGGGGCCTGCGCGAGCTCCTCGGTGCGATCCGCGACCTCGCCCGGGAGGGCCGCGACCCGATGCTCGCCGAAACCGCCTCGTGGGTCGAGCAGCGGCTTTCGGCGCGTTAAGATGTTTCTGTCCGATTCGGACACGAATGTCTTGCGGGGCGCCCGGTACTTGAACCAGGTGAGACCGGAGAGGCTCGAGGGAGCCGCGTGATGGCGGAGCTGGCACGGATCGAAGCGGTGGTGGTGCTGCAGGGCATGGACCTACTGGCCCACTGCAAGGCCGCGGAGATCCTGCGCATCGCCGCCATCGCCAGCGAGCGCAGCTTCGCCGCGGGCGAGACCATCTACCGCCCGCTGGAGCCGGCGGAGCGGCTCTTCTTTATGGTGCGCGGCCGGGTGCGGCTGATGGGGGCCGACGGCGTGGCGAAGGAAGTGGGGCAGCGGCCGGCGCTCCCCCTCGACGAGGAGCGAGGCGATGCGGCGACGGGCTGACATGCGGTGTCGTGAGCGGGCGCTGGCGGCGCTCCTGGCCGGCCTGATCGCGGTGGGCGCCAGCCTCGGCGCTCGGGCGGCCGGGCCCGACGCGGAGGAGGCGGGCGCGACTGCCGCACCCCGGAGGCTGGTCGCAGTGGGCGACGTCCACGGCGAGCTCGATGGGCTGCGCGCCATCCTGCGCGAGTCGGGGCTCCTCGGCGAGGCCGGGGGTTGGTCCGGCGGCGCTGCGGTGCTGGTGCAGACCGGCGACCTCCTGGACCGGGGAGCGGCGGTGCGGGAGGTGATGGACCTCCTGAAGGGGCTGCAAGAGGCCGCCGCCGCCGGCGGCGGCGAGGTGCTGGTGCTCACCGGCAACCACGAGAGCATGAACCTGCTGCGTGCGCTCCGCGACGTGGCGCCGGAGGCCTTCGCCGCCTTCGCCGACGAGGGCTCCGACGCTCGCCGGCGGGCAGCCTTCGAGCAGTGGCAACGCTGGCTCGGGGTGCACCTCGAGCGCCTGGGGGAGGAGGCGCGGGCGGTGGCGCCGGCGGGCGAGGAGCAGTGGCTGGCGGCGCAC
>DATKEH010000041.1:0-9430 GCA_035546355.1 Thermoanaerobaculia bacterium | reverse complement strand
CGTCGTGCGGCTCGCCTGCCTCGCCCTGGTCGCTGTCGCCGTCGCCCTGGCGGCGGCCTGCGGCGAGTACACCGCCTTCGACACCAGCGACCACCTGCAGCGCCAGCTCGCCGCCGAGATCGGCGCGCCGGTCGAGGTGCCGTTCGCCCTCGACGAGGAGGTCGAGGCCTTCGTCGACGATCTCCTGCGGCCGTCGCCGAGCGAGGAGTACCGGGTGGAGCAGGTGCTCGACCTCATCTTCCGCAAGGTCGGCCTGACCTACGCCCTCTACCCCACGCGCAACGCCAGCGAGACCTTCCGCGCCCGCCAGGGCAACTGCCTGTCGTTCGTCAACCTCTTCGTCGGCACGGCGCGGCGGCTGCGCCTCAACCCGTTCTACGTCGAGGTCAACGACTACCAGCGCTGGAACTACCGCCAGGGGATGGTGGTCAGCCAGGGGCACATCGTCGCCGGCCTCTACATCGGCGGCGGGTTGCGCACCTTCGACTTCCTGCCCTACGCCGAGAAGGGGTACAAGAGCTTCGCCCCGATCGACGACCGCACCGCCACCGCCCACTACTACAACAACCTGGCGGCGGAACGGTTGCTCGCCGGCGACGCCGCCGCCGCCCTGCCGCTGCTCGACACCGCGGCCGCCGTCGCCCCGGGCTTCCTCAAGGCGCAGAACAACCTGGCGGTGGCCCTGACGCGGCTCGGCCGCGCCGGAGAGGCGCTCGAGGTGCTGGCCGCCGCGCTGGAGGAGGAGCCCAGGGACGGGGCGCTGCTCACCAACCAGGTGCGGGCGCTGCTGATGCTGGGACGGCGGCAGGAGGCGCTCGCCACCCTCGACCTCCTCGAAGAGACCCGTACCCTCAACCCCTTCTTCTACGTCTACCGGGCGGACATGGCGCTGGCCGCCGGCGACCCGAGGAAGGCCCTCGAATACCTGCGCGAGGCGATGCGCCGCGACACCGAGATCCCGGAGGTGCATCTGGGGCTGGTCAAGGCCTATCTCGCCCTGGGGGACGTCGGCAAGGCGCGCCACCACCTGTCGCGCGCCCTGCGCCTCGACGCCACCCACGAAGAGGCGCTGCGCCTGGCTCGCATGCTGCACGAGGGGTGAGCGGGACGCCGCTGCGCCGCGCCGGGAGGTCCCGCCGGGCGCGGATCGCCGCGGTCGCGCTGCTGGCGCTGACGGCGGCCGCCCCCGGGCCGGCGTCGACCGACGAGGGCCACACCCTGGCCCGGCGGCTGATGGGGGAGTCGCGGCGCGACCGGCGTCAGGCGGCGCGCCAGGTGGTCGCCCGCGGCGCGATCGGGCTGGCGCCGTCGCTGGTCGACGCGCTGTTCTTCACCCCGCGCGAGCGGCGGGAGGAGCTCTTCACCGCCCTCGAGGGGCTCACCGGCGCGCGGCCCGGCCGGCGCTATGCCGACTGGGTGGAGTGGGTGGGGTCGCGCCAGGACGTCGTGCCGCTCCCCGGCTACGCCGCCTGGAAGGCGGAGCTGTTCGCCCGCATCGATCCCCGCTATCGCCGCGTGCTGGCGCCGGAGGCGCCGGCGCGGATCCGGCGCGAGGAGATCGTCTCCGGCGGCGTCCCCCTGGGCGGCATCCCGGCGCTGGTCGACCCGCCGGCGGTCGCCGCCGCCGCCGCCGCCTACCTCGCCGAAGACGAGCTGGTGTTCGGCGCGGCGGTCGGCGGCGTGGCGCGCGCCTACCCCCGCCGCATCGTCTCCTGGCACGAGATGGTCGAGGACACCCTCGGCGGCGAGCCGGTGGTGCTGTCCTACTGCACGCTGTGCGGCTCGGCCGTGCTGTTCAGCCGCCGCGCCGCGGACGGCGCCGTGCACCGCTTCACCACCTCGGGTCTGCTCTACCGCAGCAACAAGCTGATGGTGGACGCCGCCACGCTCACCCTGTGGAGCAACCTCGGCGGCGAGCCGGTCCTCGGGCCGCTGGCGGCGGCGCCGGCGCCCCTCGTCATGCTGCCGCTGACGCTCACTACCTGGGGCGAGTGGCGGCGCGAGCACCCCGAGACCACGGTGCTGTCGCTCGCCACCGGGTTCGGCGCGCGGTTCGACTACCGGCCCGGCGCCGCCGATCGCGCCCGCGCCGGGGTGGAGTTCCCGGTCTGGCTGCGCGACGACCGCCTCGCTGCGAAGGAGGAGGTGTACGCGCTGCGCCTCGGCGGCGCGGCCCGCGCCTACCCGCTGGCGGCGCTGCGCGGTCGGACCCCCCTGCACGATCGCCTGGGAGGGCAGCGGCTGGTGCTGCTCGCCGACCCCGCCGGCGGGGTGCGCGCCTACGATGCCGCGGACCGCACCTTCCGCCTCGGCGCGGCGCCGGGGGAGCTGCTCGACGACCGCGGAGAGAGCTGGCGGCTCACCGAGCGCGCGCTGGTGGGGCCGGCCGACGGCGGCGAGCTGCGGCGGCTGCCTGGGGTGGTCACCTTCTGGTTCGGCTGGTACGCCTTCCACCCCGACACCGACGTGTGGAGGCCCGCGGAGCGTTGAACCGGGGCCGGCGAAAATGGGATGTACACTGAGTGCGTCCGTTCCCGTCTCTACGCGCAGGAGCCGAGCCATGCCGCTGAACGAAACCTCCTCCTTCCCGTGCAACCCCCTGTTCGCCGTCCTCGCCGCGGCGTTGCTGGCCTCGCCGCTGATCGGCCAGGCGGCCGACGCGAGGGCGCAGACGTCGTTCGAAGGCCGCGAAGAGGTGGTGGTGGTCGAGGTGCCGGTCAACGTGCTCGGCAGGGACGGCAAGCCGGTGCGCGGCCTCACCGCCGAGGATTTCCAGCTGCTCGACAATGGCCGGCCGGTGCCGATCGACGGCGTCGAGGTGATCGACCTCGACGTCCTGCGGGCGCTGCCCTCGCTGCAGGGGCGTGACCTGCCGCCGGTGGCGCGGCGGCACTTCCTGTTCCTCTTCGACTTCTCCTTCTCCTCGCCGACGGCGGTGCTGAAGGCGCGGCGGGCGGCGCGGGATTTCGTGCTGCACGGGATGCACCCCACCGATCTGGCGGCGGTGGCCACCTACAGCCACGAGCAGGGGCCGCGCCTGATCCTCAGCTTCACGCCCGACCGCGGCCAGCTCGCCCACGCCATCGACAGCCTCGGTGTCAGGCGGCAGGACATCGCCGCCAACGACCCGCTGAACCTGGTGATCACCCCGCCGGGGACGGAGGCCAACTTCGAGAACCTGATGACGGCGCAGGGAGAGACGCGGGACATCACCGAGGCGATCGCCGAGGCCGGCACCGAGTCGGCGAAGATCCTGTCGCGGCAGTTCGAGAAGGTCGAGAAGTCGTACGCCCGCAGCCGCATCACCAGTTGGTCGCGCTCGCTGACCGATCTCGGCCGGCTGCTCAACAGCGTCGAGGGGCGCAAACACCTGGTCTACTTCTCGGAGGGCTTCGACAGCCGGCTGCTGATGGGCCGCCAGCCCAACCTCGGCGACGAGCGCCAGGTGATCGACAACCTGGACATGGCGCGCGGCGGCCACTGGATGGTCGACACCGACGACATGTTCGGCAACGCCGGCCTGCAGCGGGAGCTCGGTCGCATGCTCGAGCAGCTGCGCCGCTCCGACGTGGTGATCCAGGCGGTGGACATCGGCGGCCTGCACACCGACCTGGACACCCCGGCGGCCGGCGGGCGGGCGCCGGGCACCGACGCCCTGTTCTACATGGCGAACGAGACCGGCGGCCATCTGTTCGAGGACGCCAACGACCTCGGCCACCAGCTCTCGAGGGTGCTCGAGAGCTCGTCGGTGACCTACCTGTTGAGCTTCCGCCCCGAGGGGCTGCGCCACGACGGGCGCTATCGACGGCTGGAGGTGCGCCTGCGCGACCCGCAGCGCGGCACCCGCGTGTCGCACCGTGAGGGGTACTACGAGCCGCGGCCCTTCCCCGAGCTGCACCCGGTGGAGCGCAACCTGCTCGCCTCGGAGGCGATCGCCGCCGCGGCGCCGGTCGGCCAGGTGCCGATGGAGGTCCTGCTGGCCGCCTTCCGCGCCGGCGACGGCCGCGCCTACGTGCCGGTGATCCTGGAGATCGATGGGGAGCAGCTGATGGCCGGGCAGCGAGGGGACCAGCTACGGGTCGAGCTCTACGCCTACGCCAGCGCCCCCGATGGCGAGATCCGCGACTTCTTCACCCAGCAGGTGGGGCTCGACCTCGGCGGCTCGCGGGGGGCCTTCGCCGGCACCGGCCTCAAGTTCTACGGCCACCTCGAGCTGCCCCCCGGCGAGCACCTGGTGCGCGTGCTGGTGCGGAATGCCGAGACCGGCCGCAGCGGCGTGCGCGCGGTGCCCATCCTGGTGCCGGCGTTCGACCGCAGCGAGCCGGTGCTGCTGCCGCCGTTCTTCCCCGAGGTCCAGGGCAACTGGGTGCTGGTGCGAGAGCGCGGCCAGGAGGGGCAGGGGAGCGTGATCTACCCCTTCGTGGGGGAGGGAGACCCCTACATCCCCGCCGCCCGGCCGAGCCTCGAGCCCGGCGCCCCGGCGCGGCTCTGCCTGGTGGCCTACAACCTGGGAGCCGGTGAGCTGGCCGTCGAGGGGCGGGTGCTCGACGCCGCCGGCGAGGACGTAGCCGCCGCGGCGCTCGACGGGGTGCGGCGGACGGTGACGGGGATCGAAGGGCTGGATGGCGTGGTCGCCACCTTCCGCCCCGACGAGCTGCCGGTGGGTGACTACTTCCTGCAGGTGGCGGTGGTCGACCCCGCCACCGGAGCCCGTCACCAGAGCGCCAGCCCCTTCGCGATCAGGAGGTAGGAGGACGCAGCCGGAGGCGGTGGTCGGCGGGCAGGCGGGCGAACCGCTGCCGCCTGCCGTCGGGCCAGCGCACTTCCACCCCCTCGGCGGCCGCGGCGTCGCCCAGGCCGAGGTGCACGGTGAGATCGTTCTGCGACAGGTAGGAGGAGGCGGTGCGGACCTCGCGCATCCGCGGTGCGCCGGCGGCCGAGGCGAGGCTGACGACGGCCCCGATGCCGCCGGCGCCGACGCCGCCGCCGCCGGCGAGGTCGATCTGCAGCCATCGACCCGGCCGCGCCACCACGTTCTCGTAGACCTCGGCCGCAGCGTCCGAGTTGTTGATCGCCAGGTCGAGGTCGCCGTCGCCGTCGAGGTCGCCGACCGCCAGGCCGCGGCTGGGGCGCACCGCGTCGAGCCCCGAGGAGCCCACCTCGCGCAGCACGCCGCCGCCGCGGTTCGCGAACAGCTGGTTGCGCTGCGCGAAGGTGGTACCGGTGCCGAACTGCTCGACGTTGTGGATGATGTGGCCGTTGGCCACCACCACGTCGAGGTCGCCGTCCTGGTCGAAGTCGGCGGCGTCGACGCCGAAGCCGACCTTGTAGAGCGAGGGCTCGGCGATCCTCGCCTCGTAGCGGCCATCGACGAACAGCATCCCCCCCTGGTTGAGGTAGAGGGCATTGGACTGCAGGTCCAGGTGGGTGACCAGCAGGTCGGGGTGGCCGTTGCCGTCGACGTCGCCGACGGCGATCCCCATCCCCGCTTCCGGGCGCCCCAGGTCGCTGAAGGCGGTGCCCGAGAGCAGCGCCACCTCCTCGAAGGTGCCGTCGCCGCGGTTGTGGAACAGGAAGTTGGCGGCCATGTCGTTGGCGACGTAGAGGTCGGTCCAGCCGTCGCCGTCGAGGTCCGCTGCCACCACCCCGAGACCGGGTCCGATGGCCTGACCGAACCCCGCCGCGGCGGTGGCGTCGTCGAAGGTGCCGTCGCCGCGGTTGCGGAAGAAGCGGTCGGGGAGGCCGCGGTAGACGTCGGGATGGCAGTAGGAGCGCAGGCCCCTCTCCAGGTCGCCGCAGACGACGTTGTCGGCGAACGAGAAGTCGACGTAGTGGGTGACGTAGAGGTCCAGGTCGCCGTCGCCATCGGCGTCGAACAGCGTCGCCGAGGCGCCCCACGAAGGGTCGGCCACCCCGGCCGCGGCGCCCACCTCCTCGTACGACCCGTCGCCGCGGTTGCGCAGCAGCAGGTTGGGGCCGAAGGCGGTGACGTAGAGGTCGAGCTCGCCGTCGCCGTCGACGTCGCCCGCCGTCACTCCCATCGCGTAGCCGGCCTGGTCGAGGCCGGCGCGGGCGGTGACGTCGAGCCAGCGGCCGCCGCCGTCGTTGCGCAGCAGGGCATGGCGCGGCCGTGCCGACGGGTCCAGGGGCAAGGGCCCGCTGTCGAGGAACAGCAGGTCGCGGTCGCCGTCGCCGTCGTAGTCGAGGATCACCACCCCCGAGCCCATGGTCTCGATCATGTAGAAGTCGCCGCCGCCGCCGTGACGATGGCGGAAGTCGATGCCCCAGGCGGCGGTGACATCGCGGAACCAGGTCGCCGCGGCGGCCGCGCCGGGCGCCACCAGCAGCAGGGCGAGCAGCGGCGCGAAGGATCTGGGCATCGCAGACGCTCCAACGTATAGCACGAGGGGGTGGTGGTGGCCCCCGCTATACTGACGTGACCGAAGCAACGACCCGGGGGCGCCGAGCCCCTGCCGTGGAGAGACGATGCACAAGAAGCTCTCGCTGCCGCTGATCGCCCTGCTGCTGCTGGTCGCCGCCGTCGCGCCGGCCCAGCGGCGGGAATTCGGAGAGACTACCCAGGTAGTGGTGGTGGAGGTCCCGGTCTACGTGACGCACCGAGGGGAGCCGGTGCGGGGCCTCACCCGGGACGACTTCGAGGTGTCGATCGGCCGCAAGGCGCAACCGATCGTCGACTTCGAGGTCGTCGACCTGGCGCTGCTCCAGGCCGGCGTGTCGGACCGGCCGGTGACCGCCGTGCCGGCGGCGGCGCGACGCCACTTCCTGTTCCTCTTCGACCTGCTGTTCTCGGACGTCACCGCCGTCAGCCGGGCGCGGGAGGCGGCGCTCGATTTCGTGCGCCACCAGATGCAGCCCTCCGACCTGGCGGCGGTGGTGGTCAACGCCGCTCGCGGCGCCAACCTGGTGCTGAGCTTCACCTCCGATCGCCGGCAGGTGGAGATGGCCCTGGAGACCCTCGGCGCGCCGCAGCTGGTGGAGCAGCAGCGCGATCCCCTGTCGCTGACCCTGATCCCCCCCAGGGAGACCGGCGGCGAAGCGACGCCGTCGGGCCGCACCGGCGGGCAGGCCGCCGACGCGGTGGAGGAGTACCTCCGCGAGCTCGCCGGCCTGGAGGAGCAGGTGCAGCGGCGCCAGCTCGAGACGCGGGTGGTCGGTACCAGCCGCTCGCTGGCCGACATCGCCTCGCTGATCGGCAACATCGAGGGGCGCAAGTACGTCGTCTACCTGTCGGAGGGCATCCCCGGCGACCTGCTCACCGGCACTCGCGGGCTGACGCAGGAGAGCGCCGAATCGACGGTGGCGCGAGAGCGGGGCGAGATCTGGAACGTCGACAGCGACGCCGGGTTCGGCAGCGGGCGGGTGCAGAACAGCATGCAGGACATGCTGGAGGCCTTCCGGCGCGCCGACGCGGTCATCCACGCCATCGACATCGGAGGCCTCAAGGCGGGAGCCGACATGCGTCCCCGGGCCTCGGGCACCGAGTCGCTGCTGATGATGGCCAAGGACACCGGCGGCCAGCTGTACGAGAATTTCAACGACTTCGGATTGGCCATGGACCGGATGCAGCGGAGCACCAGCGTCACCTACCTGCTCACCATCCGCCCCGACGACCTGAAGCTCGACGGCAAGTACCACCGGCTGCGGGTGCGGCTGGTCGGCGGCCCTGCCGGCGCCGAGCTGTTCCACCGCCAGGGGTTCCACGCTCCCAACCCCGGCGAGGTGCGGTCGGCGGTAGCGCAGCAGCTCGACATGGGGCAGGAGATCATGGGGGGCGAGGTGGGCGGCGACCTCTACGCCAGCGTCCTCGCCGCGCCGTTCCCGCGCCAGGGGGGCGCGGCGTACGTGCCGGTGCTGGTGGAGATCGACGGCGGCTCGCTGGCGGCGGGCGCCGACCGCAGCAAGCCGGTGCCGGTGGAGATCTACGCCTACGCCCTCACCGGAACCGGCGAGGTAGCCGGCTACTTCACCCGCACCCTGGGTCTCGACCTGGAGAAGATGGGCAACCAGCTGGGCAGCGGCCTCAAGTACTTCGCCCACCTCGATCTGCCGCCGGGGCGCTACCAGCTGCGGGTGCTGGTGCGCAACGGCCAGACCGGCGCCAGCCGCCTGGCCACCACCTCGCTCGAGGTGCCGAGCTTCGGCGCCGAGGCGGCGCTGGCGACGCCCCTGTTCCCCGAGCCCCAGGGCAAGTGGCTCATCATCCCCGAGGCCGAGCGACCGGACGTCGACTACCCCTTCATGCAGGTGCAGGAGGTGCAGGGGGCGCTGCAGCAGGTGCCCTACGTCCCGGCGGCGGAGCCGGTGGTCGCCGCCAGCGGGGCGACGGCGCTGGAGCTCGTCGCCTACGGCCTGCCGGCCGGGGAGCTGCGCGCCGAAGGGCACGCGGTGACGGCGGAGGGTCAGCCGGTGCCCGGCGTGTCGCTCGAGCTCGGCGGCCGCTACACCGCGGCGGCAGGGCTCGACCGGCTGCCGGCGACCCTGCGCACCCAGGGGCTGCGACCGGGGCTCTACACCCTGGTGGTGACGCTCACCCATCCCGAGAGCGGGCAGGTGCAGACCAGCTCGATCGGCTTCCGGGTGGGCTGAGGCGGGCGTCTGCGCGCTGCTTGCGCCGTCGCACCCGCTCTGCTACTCTTTCCCCCCTCGTCCGCCGGGGCGAGGGGGCTGGAACAGGCCCGTAGCTCAGTTGGTTAGAGCGCTACGTTGACATCGTAGAGGTCGGCGGTTCGAGTCCGCTCGGGCCTACCAGGATGCGCGAGCGGTGGCCGCATCGCCGCACGCCCGCGAGGAGAGAGACGACGGAATCCACGCACGGAGGCGCTTAGCTCAGTTGGTTAGAGCGCTACCTTCACACGGTAGAGGTCGGCGGTTCGAGTCCGCCAGCGCCTACCAGGCTCCGGCCCCTGCCCCCTCCGTGCCCACCCGCCGATAGCGTCCGCGTGCGGTTCCCTGCGAGCCCCTGATCGTGCCATGGCTTCCTCTGCGGAATCCATCGAGCTGACCCTTCCCGACGGGTCGCGGCGCGTCGTGCCCGCCGGCACCACGCCGCTGGAGGTGGCGGCGTCGATCGGGCCGCGCCTGGCGCGCGATGCCGTCGGCGCCCAGCTCGACGACGCCCTGATCGACCTGCGCCACCCCCTGCGACAGGGGGGGCGGCTGGAGATCCTCACCCCGCGCAGCCCACGGGCGGGGGAGCTGGTCCGCCACAGCGCCGAGCACGTGCTGGCCGACGCCGTCAAGCGGCTGTGGCCGGAGGTCGAGATCGACGTCGGCCGCCAGGACCACAGCGACAAGTTCCAGTACGACTTCCGCTTCTCCCGCGCCTTCACGCCCGAGGACCTGGAGCGGATCGAGGAGACGATGCGGCAGATCCTCGCCGAGGGCGGCGGCTTCGAACGCATCGAGGTGA
>DATKEH010000040.1:0-5545 GCA_035546355.1 Thermoanaerobaculia bacterium | reverse complement strand
CGCCGCTCGGGCCGAGCCGCGTGTCGTCGACCTCCGAGAGGTCCTCCTCGGCCATCCGCCGGAGGTACCCCTCCAACTCGCCGCGCGTGAGCTCGCCCAGACGCATCTCGGCGATCTTCCCCACCTGGTCGCGCAACCGGATGGTGCCATTGGCGAAGAGCGTCACCTGACGGCGCCCGAGCTCGCTGGCACAGGTGAGGTCGTAGACGGCGTGGGAGCGATCGCCCAGCTGCGGCGGGGCGGCCTCCCGGGCTGCGCCACGGGGCGTGGCCGCCGCCGTCGCGGCGAAGACCGCCAGCAGGAGTCTCCCGAAGGGCCGCATGCCTGGAGCGGCATGTTACAGCAAGGAGGAGGGCGCGCCGCCGATCTCGTCGCGGAGGGCGCCCGACGTCGCAGGCGATCGCCGGCGCGACCGGCCCTGACAGGCCCCCCCGCTCGGCGCGAAGGATCGAGGCGCCCAGGCGGCTCTAACCAGCAGGCACGCCTCCCGTCGCCACACCCTAGAGGAGACCCGCCATGGCCACCACGTCACCACCCCTCGACCCCGGCTCCGCGGCCCGTCACCGCCGTCGGGCGCGCCGCCTCGCCGTCGGGATCGCCTTCCTCCCGGTGGCGGTCGCGCTCCCTGGTCACCAGGCCGCCCCGCCGATCGTGACGTCGCAGACCTCGGTCACCGCCATCGAGCTGCCGGTCGAGGTGCATCGCGGGAGCGCCCCGGTGCGGGGGCTGGGGGCGGAGCATTTCGAGGTATGGGAGGACGGCCGGCGGTTGCCGATCGTGGGCGTCGAGGTGATCGATCTCACGCTCCCCGCCGCTGCTCCCGGCCCTGCGTCGCCGGCGATCGCCGCCTCGCCGCCCACCCAGGCCGGCCGCCGGCACGTCCTGCTGCTCTTCGACCTCGGCTTCACCGAGCAGCACCGCCTGCTGCGCACGCTGGTGGGCGCTCGCACAGTCGTCGCCGGCGGCTTGCACCGCAGCGACCTGGTGGGCGTGGCGCTCTTCCTGCCCCGCGGCGAGATCGCCCTGCTGCAGACCTTCACCAGCGACCGGTCGGCCACCGACGCCACCCTCGCGGCCCTCGAAGCCGCGATCCGTGGCGATGCGCCGGGACCTTCCGGCGACGCCGCGGCCGATCCCCTGCAGCTCACCGGCCTGGGCCTCGCGGCCCTGGCCACCCAGGCGCGCGTCCTCACCGGCGACAATGTCTACTGGCAGGCGCTCGACGACCTGCTCTTCGCGGGATCGGCGGGGGGCGGCAAGGGAGGCTTCCTGACGGCCAACATCCTCGCCCACTCCGGCGAGGTCGTCCAGTACGAGGTCGAGGAGTCCCGCCGCAGCCGGGCGCGCGCGATGGGGCGCGGCATCACGGCGCTGGAGCAGGCATTGCGGGCCGTCGAGGGGCGCAAGTACCTGCTCCTGTTCAGCCAGGGCTTCGAGCTGGGCGCCAAGCCGGCGCGCGGCAACGCCGGGTCCGCAGGCCACTTCAGCAGCACCCTGGTCGGCGAGCTGCAGCGGACCGTCGACGGGCTGCGGCGCTCGGGATGGGTGGTGCACGCCATCGACGCGAGCGGCACGGAGGGTTCCATGCTGCAACCCCAAGAGGCGCTGTTCTTCCTCGCCGAGGAGACCGGCGGCCAGCTGGTGACCAATTCCAACGACTTCGGCGAGGCGCTGGCTCGGGGCCTGGCGCCGAGCGGCTACGCGTACCTGCTGACGGTTCAAGTGACCGACCTGCCGGCCGACGGCAGCTACCATCCGGTCGAGGTACGCCTGGCCCAGCGCCAGCGCGGCGTCGAGGTGCACCACCGACCGGGCTACCACGCCCCTCGGCCACTCGCCGAGCGCGAGGAGGTCGATTGGGCGACCGAAGCGGCGCAGCTGCTCACCTCGTCGGAGGAACGCGACGAGCTCGGTCTGCGCGCCGTGGCCGTACCCTTCGCCGCCGGCGCGGCGGGCGCCGCCCGGGTGCCCGTGGTGGTGGAAGTCCCGGGCGGCGGCCTGGTAGACGGGCGCGGCGTCGTGTCGCTCGAGCTCTTCGGCTACGCCTTCGACGCCGCCGGTGCGGCTCGCGACCACTTCGCCGCCATCGCCAGCCTCGACCCCGACAAGGTCGGCGCGCGCCTCGCCGGTGGGGGCCTGCGGTTCCTCGGGGCCCTGGACCTGCCCCCGGGCTCCTACCACCTGCGGCTGCTGGCTCGCGACCGCGGGGCGGGCAGGGTGTCGGTGATCACGGTGCCGCTCGTGGTGCCCGCGGCGGGGGCGGTGGGTTTGCACCAGGCGCAGGCGCTGTTCGTCCCGCGCCCCGACGATCCCTGGCTGGTGGTCCGCGGAGGGGACGCCGATCTCACGCTCCACGGGAGGGCCCTGGTACCCTCTCTCGAAGGGGCGGTGCCGCGATCAGGCGAGGCCGACCTGGTGCTGGTCGGGCACGGTCTGGATGCGGGCGGCGCCTCGATGGCCGCCCGCATCCTCGATCTCGACGGCGCGCCGACGGGCGACGGACGACTGGAGCTGCTGGGGATGGCTCCCGGCAGCGAGGGAGAGCCGGACCTCCTCGTGGGTCGACTCCACGCCGGCGCCCTGGCCGCCGGCACCTATCAGCTCGAGCTGCGTTGGTCGACGCCGGGCAAGGTCACGGTGACCCGCCAACCGTTCCGCGTCGAGGGGACCACCGGCTGACCTGCATCCTTCATGACGACCCGACTGCGGCCGCCCATCTGCCTGCGTCTCCGTCATGAATGAAGCAGGCTAGGGGTGTGCGCGGCCCCACGTTTCAGGGGGAGACCGCATCATGAGATCCTTGCTCCGCCAGCCCGGCGCCGGCATCGCCGCCCGCGGGCGCCTCGTGGCGCCCCGCCGCGCGCTGCGCTCTGCTGCTCGGCATCCTCGCGGCCCCGGGGCCGGGGTCCCGGCCAACGAGCCACCGGCGCGTCCCGACTTCGGGTAGCAGACCGCCGTCACCGTCGTCGAGGTGCCGGTCGAAGTGATGCGCCGCGGCGAGCCGGTGCGCGGGCTGACCGCCGCTGATTTCTCGGTCTGGGAAGCGGGGCACGAGCTGCCGATCGTCGGCTTCGGGGTCGTCGACCTGTCGCGGAGCGTGGCTCCCGAGGCGGGTCGGATCGACGCCGAGCCCTCGCCGCCAGCGGCGAGGCGGCGCCACGCCCTGCTGCTGTTCGACCTCGGCTTCACCCGCCAGCAACAGCTCCTGCGCACCGAGCGGAGAGCCGGTCAGGTGGTGCGCCAGGCGCTGCATCCGAGCGACCAGGTCGCGGTGGCCGTGTACAGCCCGCGGAGTCTACAAGCCCGCCAGTGGCCGCGGCGATCCTCTCACCGCGACCAGCGTGCTGATCGGCACCTTCGTCGACGCCCTCGACGAGCTGCGGCGCAACGGCTGGATCCTCCATGCGGTCGACGCCGCCGTCGTCCGGCAGCAGGCCTCGCCGGGCGCCGACGGCCCGCAGCAGACCCTGCTCTTCCTCGCCCATCAGACGGGCGGCGAGCTAGTCGCCAACGACAACGGCTTCGCGCACGGCATCACCCGCTCGCTCGGCGCCGGCACCTACAGCTACCTGCTCGGCGTGCCAGCGGGAGAGATGGTGCAGGATGGCCGCTTCGATTCCCTCGAGGACCTCCCGCGGCACGCCGGCCAACGCCGGCGGGCTGAAGCTGCTGGCGGTGGCGGACGGCGGGACCACCGAGCCGGACCTGCTCCTCGCGCGGCTCCACGCCGGCGTGCTCCCACCGGCGTCTATCTGTTGGAGCTCCGCGTGGCCGAGCGGGAGCGGGTGACGGTCCTGCAGCGGCCCTTCGAGGTCGTGACGGGAGGGTGAGCGGAGCGCGCGCGGGGCGCCGCGGTGGGCGCTTCTGGGGCACGGGACGGGTACACCCCGAGCACCGGTTCGGCGCTCGGGCCCCCTCAAGACGTCGGTTGTGCTGGTGCGGAATTGTAGACGGCATCCGCCGCGACCGTCACGCCGCATAGCGGCGAGAATCGCGGCCGGCTTCATGCCGCAACGCGTCAACCCGGGCCCGGGGGCAGCGGGATGGGTACCGCCGACGGGCAGCAGCCGAAGCGCGCAGGCCACCCTCGGTGACTCTTCGCCGCCCCCGTCGGTGAGGAGGCGGTGGACGAGCTTGACAGTCTGCCGGGCGTCGTGGAAGAGTAGGCGCAAATGAGGCGGAAACGAACGATACCGGATCCCCGGCCGGTAGATCAGGCGGCGGTCGACGCGGCCGCCTGGGTGCTGCTGCAGCGCCGCCATCCCGAGGCGGCCCGCTCGGTGACCCTACTGCTCGCCGCCGGTCAGGGGCCCGAGCAGGTGATCGACGCGGTCCGGCGGCGGTGTCCGCGGCTCGGCCTCCTGCTCGGGCCGGCGGTTCACGGTTGCGTCGAGGGCGCCGGGCCGGCGTCGGCAGAGGTCGCGACCCGGGCGGAGCTCTGCCACTGAGCCGAGGGCCGCGGCCATCCGTGCCCGCGCGGGCCCGGCGGCGTCAAGGCCCCTCTCCGCCCCCCGTGGTCTCGCTGGGCCGCTGCCGCTCCTGTTCCTGCCGGCATACCCGCAGCGCGTAGGCGAGCTCGTCCTGCGGCCCGATTTCGCCGTCGAGGCGCGCAGCGAGCGTGGCGCGAAGCGCGGCGCCCACCCAGGGGCCGGGGGGGCAGCCGCCCGCGAGCTGATCGGCACCGCGCACTACGAGCTCCACCCGCCGCAGCTCCACCAGGTCGCGCCGCACCCAGGCGCGCACCCGCTCTCCCCCCCCCGCCATCAGCAGCAGCGTCTCCTCCCCGCTCAGCGGCGCGAGGGCGGCCCGCACCTGGTGCGGGCGAGGCCCCGGCCCGACCAGCAGACTCTCCGCCTGCCGCAGC
The DNA here is from genome assembly GCA_035546355.1 of Thermoanaerobaculia bacterium. Classification (GTDB taxonomy): domain Bacteria; phylum Acidobacteriota; class Thermoanaerobaculia; order Multivoradales; family JAIOJS01; genus DATKEH01. Next base: position 681 of record DATKEH010000040.1, on the reverse strand, counting down.
CGTTCCCCGACGCCGCGCAGCAGCTCCTGGTCCCGCTGCGGCAGGTGGAGGCGCGCCGCGAGGCGCCCCCGCTCCCACGGCGGCAGCTCGGCCGCCAGCGACGCCAGCAGCAGCATCCACAGTCGGACCGGCGGGTCGTCCAGACCTTCGAGGCGATACCACTCCCAGCTCGCGCGCGCCTGCCGCAGGTCGTGCAAGCGCGACGGAGTGAGGCGGAGGTCTGGGTGCAGCGCCTGCAGCACCCCCAGCTCGTCGAGCCGCTCGAGGGCACGGACGCCGGTGTCCGGCTCGTCCAGGAGCAGGCGCAGCTCGTCGCGCAGCCGGGAGCCGGAGAGACGGTCGAAGACGCCCTCGCCGAGCGCCACCTCGATCAGCCGCAGCGTCTCGGGCGCGATGGCGAAGTCGAGCCGTTGCGCCAAGCGAACCGCTCGCAGCACGCGCGTCGGGTCGTCGAGGAACGACAGGCTGTGGAGTACCCGCAGCACGCCCTCCTTGAGGTCGCGCTGCCCACCGAAGTAGTCGATCAGCTCGTACCCCTCTTCGGGGCCGAGGTGGATGGCGAGGGTGTTGATGGTGAAATCGCGCCGGTAGAGGTCCTGGCGCAGCGCCGAGGTGCGCACCTCCGGGAGCGCCGCCGGGGCGCGGTAGAACTCGCTGCGCGCCGTCGCGATGTCGACGGTG
>DATKEH010000039.1:0-19957 GCA_035546355.1 Thermoanaerobaculia bacterium | reverse complement strand
GTCGAACCTGGGGGACACGCAGGGAGCCCTGGAGAGCTACCGCAAGGCGCTGGCGCTGGCCGAAGACGTCCACCGGCGGCTCCCCGGGGACGCGGACGCCGCCCGCTCCCTGGCCGTGGTGCACGAGAAGCTGGCCGACGTGCTGGCGTGGACCGGCGAGCTGCCGGCGGCGGGCGAGAGGGCCGAGCAGGCTCTCGCCCTCTTCCGCGACCTGGCGGCCCGGCACCCGGAGGATCTGCGCCACCAGCTCTCGCTAGCCATCAGCCTGGTGAAGGCGGGGGACCTGAAGGGCAATCCCAGCTTCCCCAACCTCGGGCAGCCGCGGGAGGCGCTCGAGTCCTACCGCTACGCCGAGGCGGTGCTCGACCATCTCGCCGCCGCGCATCCCGACGACCTGGCGGTGCGCCGCTACCGCGGCCTGACCCAGGAGCGCCTCGGCACCGTGCTGCTGGCGACGGGGGACCTCGACGCCGCCGCGGCCGCCTTCCGCGAGTCGCACGCCATCCGCCGGGCGCTTGCCACCGACCTCCCGGGTAGCAGCGAGGCGCAGCGCGACGTCGCCGTGGCCCTGGAGAAGCTCGGCGACGTGCGGCTGCAGGGCGGCGAGGCGCGACAGGCACTGGCGGAGCTGCGGCGCGCCCTGGAGATCTTCCGCGCCCTCGCCGAAGCCGACCCGCAGAACGCCTCCGCCCGCCGCTCGCTGGCGATCAGCCACCAGAAGCTGGCCCGTGCCCTCGAGGCAGCGGCGCAGCCGGAGGCCGCCGAAGGGGAGCTGCGGTCGAGCCGTCAGATCCTGGAGGAGCTGGCGGCGGCCGACCCGCACAACGCGCAGCTGCAGCAGGAGCTCGCCGCGCTGGTGGAGCGTCTCGGGGATGCCCCGGCGCCCGCCGGGTGAGCCGGCGGAGGATGGTGGGGCCTGGGGGCCGAGCGGGGACGGAATCCGCCCCTACACCGGGGTGCCGAGCAGGGGGACCAGCTCGTCCATCCGCCGGCGCAGGGCCTCGTCGTCGGGCGCCTCCACCACCAGCCGCAGCAGCGGCTCGGTGTTGGAGGGGCGCACGTTGAACCACCAGTCGGGATAGTTGACGCTGATGCCGTCGAGGCGGTCGATCTCGGCGTCGGCGTAGCGGCTGGCCAGCTCGGCCATCCGCCCCTCCTTGTCCTCGACCTCGAAGTTGGTCTCCGGGCTCTTGGCGTAGCGCGCGAGAGGCCGCACCAGCTCCGACATCGTCCGCCGCTCCCGCCAGAGCAGATCGAGGATCTCGATCACCGCCAGCACCGCGCAGTCGGCGTAGTAGTTGTCGCGGAAGTAGTAGTGGCCGGCGAGCTCGCCGCCGAACACCCCGTCCTTGGCGCGCAGGGTCGCCTTCATGAAGGAGTGGCCCACCCGCTCGCGCACCGGGATGCCGCCCTTCTCGCGGATGTACTCGGGCACCGCGCGCGACGAGCGCAGGTCGTAGAGCACGTGTGAGCCCGGATGGTGCGCCAGCAGAGCGCCGGCGATCAGGGCGGTGATCAGGTCGCTGCCGATCGGCTCCCCGCGCTCGTCGACGAAGGCGGCGCGATCGGCGTCGCCGTCGAAGGAGACCCCGAGGTCGGCACCCTCCCGTCGCACCGCGTCGCACAGGTCGCGCAGGTTCTCCACCTTGAGGGGGTTGGCCTCGTGGTTGGGGAAGGTGCCGTCGAGCTCGAAGTACAGCGGCACCAGCTCGATGCCGAGCGCCTCGAGGATGGGCCGATAGAGGGTGCCCATGCCGTTGGCGGCGTCGACCACCACCTTCAGCCGCGGGGCGCCGGTCGGGCGCGCGACGAAAGAGAGCACGTGCTGGCGGTAGTCGGCGAAGACCTCGCCGCGCGACAGCGAGCCCTGGCGCTCGGCGCGGGGCAGGTCGCCGGCCGCCACCTTCTCCTCCATCAGCGCGATGCCGTGGTCTCCGGAGACCGGCCGCGCCCCATGACGGCTGAACTTGAAGCCGTTGTAGGCGGCGGGGTTGTGGCTGGCCGTCACCTGCACGCCGCCGCCGGCGCCGAGGTGGCCGATGGCGAAGTAGTTGGTGGGGGTCGTCGCCAGGCCGATGTCGAGCACGTCGAGCCCGGCGCCGCGCAGGCCGGCGACCAGCGCCGCCTTGAGCGGCTCGCTGTGCGAGCGCATGTCGTTGGAGACGACGACCTGGCGGCCGCCGGCGAAGCCGTCGGCTGCGAGCACGTGCCAGAAGGCGCGGCCGATGCGCTCCGCCATCGCCTCGTCGAGCTGCGACGGGTAGAGGCCGCGCACGTCGTATGCCTTGAAGATGCCTGCCATGGTATCGATGCCCTCCGGAGGATGGTCGATCACCCGGTTGGGTGGGGGTCGATCGAGAACGCGAAATCCATGCCTTCCACGGGCGCCTCCGCCAGCCCGGCACCGTCTGCGGCGGGGGCGAGCTCCAGCGCCAGGGTCTCGCCGGCGATGGTGTCCCGGTGGGCGGCGATCGCCGCGGCCAGCTCGGGGGCGGCGCGATACCGCACCCGGATGCGATCGGCGTAGTCGAGCTTCGCCTCCTTGCGCGCCTGCTGGATGCGGTGGACCACCTCGCGGGCCAGGCCTTCCGCCACCAGCTCAGGCGTCAGATGGGTGTCGAGCGCCACCAGCAGCTGGTCGTCCGCGGCGGTCGCCATGCCGGGCTTCTCGACGATGCGCACCGCGATCTCGTGGGGCTCGAGGCGAATCGCCTGGCCTTCCACCTGCAGCTCGATGGCACCCGCGGAGTCGAGGGTGGCGGCCAGCCGGTCGCCGTCTGCCCTCTCGAGGGCGGCCTTCACCGCGGGCATCAGCGGCCCCAGCCGCTTGCCGAGGACGCGAAAGTTCGGTCGCACCTGGTGATCGACGAAAGTGCTTCGCGTCTCGGCCAGCTTCACCTCCTTGACGTTGAGCTCGTCGCGCACCAGGTCCCCGAACCGCTGCAGATGGACCTGCATCGCCGAGTCGAACCGCCCGACCAGGGTGATGCGGGCGAGGGGCTGGCGGGTCTTGAGGTCGTGGCCGCTGCGCGCCGTCCTGCCCAGGGACACGATCCGCTGGGCCAGGGACATGCCGGCGACGAGCGCCAGGGCGTCGGCGCCCAGCTCCTCCCGGTGGCCAGCGGGGTCGGGCCACGTCTCGAGGTGCACGCTGTCGGCGGCGTCCTGCCGCTGGCTGCGTACCAGCTGGCGGTGCAGGACCTCGGCGAGGAACGGAGTGAACGGCGCCAGCAGGCGCGCCAGCGTCGTCAGCACCGCGTAGAGCGTCTGGTAGGCGCTCTCCTTGTCCGCGCCGCCGCCGTCGCGGGCGGCCCAGAAACGGTCGCGGCTGCGCCGGATGTACCAGTTGGTCAGATCGTCGACGAAGCTCTCGATCTCCCGCGCCGCGCCGGCGATCGACAGGCTGTCCAGGTGCAGCGAGGTCTGTTCGACGAGGGAGTCGAGGCGCAGCAGGATCCACTTGTCGAGATCGGTTCGCGCGCCCAGCGGGACCTCCGCCGACTCTCCCGGGTGCCAGTCGTCGATGTTGGCGTAGATGGTGAAGAACGACAGCGCGTTCCACAGCGGCAGCAGGAAGCGCTGCGCCGCCTCCCGCACCAGGGGCGCCGAGAAGCGCGACGGCTGCTCGGGGTTGGCGACGTAGAAGTACCAGCGCAGGGCGTCGGCGCCGGCCTCCTCGACCACCGCCATCGGCTCGACGACGTTGCCCAGGCGCTTGGACATCTTCCGCCCCTGCTCGTCGTTGACGTGGCCCAGCACCACGCAGGCCCGGTAGGCCACCGAATCGAACAGCAGCGCGCCCAGCACGTGCAGGGTGTAGAACCAGCCGCGGGTCTGGTCGACCGCCTCGGAGATCAGGTCGGCCGGGAACTGCCGCTCGAACAGCTCCCGGTGGGCGAAGGGGTAGTGGTGCTGGGCGAAGGGCATGGCGCCGGAATCGAACCAGGCGTCGATCACCTCCTCGACTCGGCGCATGGTGCCGCCGCAGCCGGCGCAGGGCCAGGCGACCTCGTCGATGAAGGGGCGATGGGGGTCGAGCTGCCGGCGATCGTAGGGGTCGGCGGGCAGCTCGCGGCCGGCCAGCGCGAACAGCTCGCGGTACGATCCGGGCACCGCCCGCTCCTCGCAGCCGTCGCACGTCCATACCGGCAGCGGCGTGCCCCAGTAGCGGCGCCGTGACAGCGCCCAATCCACCACGTTCTCCAGCCAGTTGCCGAAGCGCCCCTCGCCGACGTGCGGCGGGTGCCAGTCGATCTCGCGGTTCAGCGCCACCAGCCGCTCCTTGGCGGCGGTCACGGTGACGAACCAGCTCTCGGTGGCGTAGTAGAGCAGCGGCCTGTCGCAGCGCCAGCAGAAGGGGTAGTTGTGGCGGTAGCGGGCGCCGTGCAGCAGCAGGCCCCGCCGCTTCAGGTCGGCGGTGATCGACGGGTCGGCCTCCTTGAACCACACCCCGGCGAAGGGCTCGATGCCCGGCTTGGCGGCTATGCGGCCGCTGGGGTCGATGGTGACGAAGAACGGCAGGCCGTAGCTCTCGCCGGTCGCGTGGTCGTCCTCGCCGAACGGCGGCGCGGTGTGGACGATGCCGGTGCCCTCGCTGGGGGTGACGTAGTCGCCGAGCACCACCCGCCAGCCGTGCGCGTCCGACGGCGGCTCCTCGAGCCACCGGGGGGGACCGGGGATCCGGTCGGGCTGCTGCGTCGTGAACGGCCGCTCGTAGCGCAGCCCTTCGAGCTCGGCGCCGCGGAACCGCGCCACGGCCGGCAGCTCCCGCAAGTCGAGCTGCTGGCGCCGCCCCTCGCGTGCGACGACCAGCGGCACCGGCGTCTGCAGCCCTTCCGCGAACAGCAGCAGCTGGCCTGGGGAGTCGGGCCGCTCGACGACGCGGTAGACCATGTCCGGCGCCACCGCCAGCCCGACGTGGGCGAGGAGGGTCCATGGGGTGGTGGTCCAGGCGACGACCGCGAGCCCCTCGGGGACTCGCCAGGCCCCCCCCTCGGCAGCCTGCAGCTGCTGCCCCGGCCGCACCGGGAAGAGGACCCAGACGGATGGGTCCTCGGCCTGCTTGTAGTTCTGCGCCACCTCGTGGCTCGACAGCGTGGTGCCGCAGCGCGGGCAGTAGGGCTGGATCTTGTAGCCCTGGCGCAGCAGGCCCTTCTTCCACAGCTCGGAGAGAGCCCACCACACCGACTCGACGTACTCGTTGCTGTAGGTGAAGTAGGCGTCGTCCAGGTCGGTCCAGTAGCCGACGCGCTCCGTCATCGCCCGCCACTGCTTCTCGTAGGTGTGGACGCTCTGCAGGCACTCGCGGTTGAAGGCGGCGATGCCGTAGGCCTCGATCTGCTGCTTGCCGGAGAAACCGAGCCGCTTCTCCACTTCGATCTCCACCGGCAGGCCGTGGGTGTCCCAGCCCGCCTTGCGCAAGACGCGCCATCCGCGCATGGTGCGGTAGCGGGGGAAGAGATCCTTGACCACCCGGGTGACGACGTGCCCGACGTGGGGGACGTTGTTGGCGGTGGGCGGTCCTTCGTAGAGCACCCAGTGCCCCCGCGGCGCCGGCTGCTCGACGCTGCGGCGGAAGACGTCGTCCCGCCGCCACTGCTCGAGCACCTCGAGCTCGAGCTCCGGGAAGGGGTAGCCGCCGGCGACCGGTGGAAAGGGCTCCCTGACGGGGGTCGTGGCGCCGGCGCCGGCGTCGCGCTGCTCGTCGCTCACCGGAGCCCCCTCACGCGGTGCGTACCGAATCGGGCAGCGCGCCCAGCTGCTGCTCGAAGGCACGGCAGAACAGGCCCGCGTGCTCGACGTGCGGCAGGTCGCCGCACCCCTCGAAGACGTCGACTCGCGCCGCCGGGACGAGCCGCAGCCACAGGTCGGCATCCCCGACGGGCGGCCGCTGCGCCAACCGGCCCCAGGCGATCCACAGTGGCGCGCCGAGCTGGGCCAGGGCGGGAGCCGCATCGGCGTCCAGGCGGCCCTGCCACCAGGCGATCAGGGCGCGGTCGGCGCCGGGCCGCCGGCAGGAGCGCAGGTGATGGGCCAGTCGCCCGGCATCGACCACCTCCGGCCGATCCAGACGAGACCGCAGGTGACGCTCCACGGCGATCCGCGAGGTGGCGAGGGCGAACGCCGGCGCACCCAGGACCGGCAGGTCCAGCAGGCGCGGCCAGAGCTGCGGTCGCGGGGATCCGCCGAGCCCGCGCGGGGTCACCACCCCGAGCAGTCGCACCGCCTCGGGGAGCGCGCTCGCGGCGGCGGCGGCGAACGGGGCGCTGCCGCCGGCCGCCACCACCGGCGCCGGCTCGCGCACCACTTCGGCGAGGAAGTCGCCGACGAAGTCGCGATACAGCTCGGCCGTCGGGGTGCGCTCCAGCAGCGCCGAGCGACCCCAGCCGGGAAGATCGGGGACGAGCACCCGGAAGCGCGCCGCCAGCCGCTCGGCGACGCCACGCCACTCGGCGCCGTCATGGCCCGGCCCCAGGGAGTGGAGCAGCAGCAGGGGCGCGCCATCGCCGGCCTGCTGGAAGGTCACGGTGTGGCCGCGCCAGACGTAGCGGTGGGCCCGTCCCCAGGGGATGGGAAGGGGCGGAGGGGAGCGCCGCACGAGGCGGAGCAGGGCCGGCAGGGCCAGGGCCGCGGCCGCCAGGGCGGCGGCGCGCATCAGCCGCGGCCGGCCTGACGTGGGCTCCTGCCCGGACATGGCTGGCGAGGATAGCACGGGGGGTGGGGGCCGGCTCCCTGCAGCGGAGGTTGTATACTGATCGCAAGGACCTTCGACCATGGCACCGAGGGAGATCGTGCGACTGGGACATCCGGCCCTGCGTGCGCCGTCCGAGCCGGTGCCCGAGGAGCGGCTGGCGAGCCCGGAGATCCAGGGGCTGATCGACGACATGATCGAGACCCTGCGCCAGACCGGCGGCGTCGGCCTCGCCGCGCCACAGGTCGGGGAGGGGTGGCAGATCTTCCTCTTCGAGCGCGAGCTGCCCTCCGAGCCCCGTCCCATCCAGGTAGTGGTCAACCCGCTGGTGGAGCCCCACGGGCGCGAGCAGGTCTACGATTGGGAGGGGTGCCTGTCGATCCCCGCGCTGCTCGGGCTGGTGCCCCGCCATCCGGCCGTGCGCCTGTGGGGCAAGGACCGGCACGGCGAGGCGTTCGACCTCGAGCTCTCCGGTTTCACCGCCCGCGTCGTACAGCACGAGTACGACCACCTGCACGGCGTGCTGTTCCTCGACCGCATGCGCGATCTGCAGTCCCTGAGCTTCGCGGCGGAGTGGGACCGCTTCATCGCCGGCGAGGAGCGGGCGGCGGTCGGTTGAGCCCCGCCGCCGGGTGCGCGAGCTCCTGATCGTCTGGTCGGGTCGCCGCCGCCGCGACCCGTGGGAGGCGCTGTGCGCCGACTATCGGCAGCGTATCCAGCGGTTCCTGCCGCTTCGTGACGTCACCCTCAAGCCTGCCGCCGGCGACCCGCAGCAGCGGTTGCGCAGGGATTCGGAAGCAGTCCTGCAGGCGCTGCCGCAGCCCTGCCGCCTGGTGGCGCTGGACCGGAGGGGCCAGGCCCTCTCGTCGCAGGCCCTGGCCCGGCGGGTGGCGACGGAGCGGCAGGAGTGGCCGCACGCGGTGGCTTACGTCGTCGGCTCCGACATCGGCCTCGACCGCGACCTGCTGGCGCGCGCCCACCTGCGCCTCTCCCTGGGGCCCCTGACGCTCCCCCACCAGCTGGCGCGCCTGGTGCTCTACGAGCAGCTGTACCGGGCGCTTTCCTTGGAGGCGGGAATGCAGTACCATCGCCAGCCGTTATAGCGGACCACCGATGCGCGCGACCCCGCGGCCGCGCGCGGAGAGGAGACGCCACGTGGCTGGACGAGACACCGCCAAGAACCTCAAAGAGCTCGGAGGCCGCGACGCCATCCGCGAGCAACTGCTGGCGCAGCGCAACCAGATTCTCACCATGTACGAGAACGACGTGCGCGCCGGCCAGGAGGCGAGCGACGAGGGGAGCGACGACATCGTCGATCGCGCCAACAACGCCTACAACCGGGAGTTGCTGTTCTCTCTCTCCGACGGCGAGCGCACGACGCTGCTCAAGATCGAGGAGGCCCTGCAGCGCATCGAGGCGGGGACCTACGGGATCTGCATGAGCTGCGGCGAGTCGATTCGGCCGGGGCGGCTCAAGGCGATGCCCTGGGCCCGCTACTGCATCGACTGCCAGGAGCTGGCCGAGAAGGGGCTGCTCGAGGAGAGCTGAGCCCCTGCAACCGCTGCTCGACGCCCTGCGCCAGGGGTCGGCATCGCCGGTGTACCTGGTCGGCGGCGAGATGATCCTGGCCGAACCCGCGGCGATCCGATTGGCGACGGCGTTGGCCGAACGCGCCGGCGGGCGGCCCGAGGTGCGCCGCCGCCCCTCCGATCTGCGCCCGCTGCTGGCGGACCTGCGCACCTTCTCCCTCTTCGGCGGCGGCAAGGTGGTGGTGGCGGTGGATTCCGCCGTCCTCGCCGACCGGGAAGGGGCCGTCGAGCTGGTCGCCGAGGCGTTGGCCGCCGCGCCGGCCGCCGGCGAAGGTGAGCTCTCCGCCGTGCAGCGGGAAGCGGCCAGCCGGCTGCTGCAGGCCCTCCACCTCTTCGGGGTCGACAGCGGAGCGGGCGACGGGGCCGCCGCGCTCGCCCAGCTGCCCGACTGGTCGTTGGCCGGCAAGGCCGGGGCGCGGGTCGGACGGCGGCAGGCGGAGGAGCGGCGGCAGTCGCTGGCGCCGCTGCTCGCGGCGGCGCGACGGGAGGGGCTGCAGGGGGTCGGCGAGGAAGGGGTGGGCCTGCTCGCCGACGTGTTGCGGAGGGGCCTCCCCGAAGGGCATTTCCTGGTGCTCGTGGAACGTTCGGTGGCGGCGGGGCACCCGGTGGTCGAGCTGCTGCGTTCGCGGGGTGCGGTGGCCGAGCTGGGGCGGTTGGCGGCGGAGCGGGGAGGCTGGGCTGGGATCGGCGATCTGGCCCGCCAGCTCGAGGCGGAGACAGGCATCGCCATCCGCCGCGATGCGCTCGACGAGCTGGCCCGCCGTACCCTGCGCCAGGAGGAGGGTCGGGGAGCGCAGGGCGCGACGGCGGACTCCGCCGGCCGCTTCGCCGCCGAGTACCGCAAGCTGGCGGAGCTCGCGGGCGGCGAGACGATCGGCCGCGCCCTGGTCGAGGATTCGGTGGTCGATCGCGGCGAGGAGGACGTGTGGCAGCTTCTCGACACCCTCGCCGAGGGGCGCGGCGACGAGGCGCAGGCTCGGGTCGCGCGGTTGGTGGGAGGGAGTGACGACCCGTTGCGCGCCCGGCTGTCCTTCTTCTCCCTGCTCGCCGGTTTCTGCCGCCAGTTGGTGGCGGTGCGCGGGGTGGTCGATCGCCTGGGTCTCGCCCGCGGCGAGCGTAGCTACAACCGCTTCAAGGAGCGCCTTGCCCCGGTGCTGACCGCCGATCTGCCCGAGGGGTGGGCGAGCCCGGTGGCCGGCGTGCACCCTTTCCGGCTGCACCGCGCCTATCTCGCCGCCTGCCGGATGCCGGCGCCGTTTCTCGCCCGCCTCCCCTGGCGCCTGCTGGAGGCCGAGCTGGCCCTCAAGGGGGAGAGCGGCGAGCCCGACGCCGCGCTGGCGGTGCTGGTGGGGGAAGTCGCCGCGGCCGCCCGCGGCTGACCGCGATGCCCGAGCTGCCGGAGGTCGAGGTGCTGCGCCGCAGCCTGACGCCGCGGCTCGTCGGGCGCCGGGTCCGCGGCGTCACCGTGCGCGAGGCGCGCCTGCGGGAGCCGGTGGATGCGACCGCTCTCGGGCGGGCGGCGCAGGGTCGGCGTGTGCAGCGCTTGCGGCGGCGGGCGAAGTACCTGTGGATCGACTTCACGGGGGGGCAGACGGTGGCGGTGCACCTCGGCATGAGCGGCCGCCTGACGGTGGTCGCGGAGGACCTACCGCCAGCCCCGCACGAGCACCTGGCACTCCACCTCGAGGGCGGCGAGCGGTTGCGCCTGGTCGACCCGCGGCGCTTCGGGCTGGTGTTGCCGTGCCCCACGGCAGCGCTGGGCGACGACCCGCACTTCGCGAGCCTCGGCATCGAGCCGCTCGCCGGATCGCTGGACGGCGCCTTCCTGCGGCACGCCGCGGCCAGCCGGCGGGGGCCGGTCAAGCCTTTCTTGATGGATTCGCGGGTGGTGGTGGGGATCGGTAACATCTACGCCAGCGAGGCGCTGTTCGCGGCCCGGATCCACCCCCGGCGTTCGGTGGCGCGGATCGGCCGCGAGCGCTGGCAGCGGCTGAGCGAGGCGGTGCAGCGGGTTCTCGCCCGCGCCATCGGCGAGGGCGGCACCACCGTCAACGACTTCGTCGATGGCGAAGGCAACTCGGGGTACTTCCAGGTGTCGCTGGCGGTCTACGACCGGCAGGGGCTGCCCTGTCCGCGCTGCGGCCGCGTCGTGCGCCGGGAGCTGCAGGGCGGACGGAGCACCTTCTTCTGCCCCGGTTGCCAGCGCTGACCCCTCCCGGGCGTGCCGGGTCGGCCCTCCGCTCGCGACGGGGGGTAGCAGTACAATCCCCCGCGATGGTGCGACCGATCCCGACCGGGCCGGCGGAGGCCGAGCCGGGCGCCGAGCGTCACCCGGTGGTGCTGGGGGTGGCCGGCGGCAGCGGCTCGGGCAAGACGACGGTGGCCAACGCCATCCTCGCCGCCGTCGGCAGCGACCGCATCGCCTTCCTCGCCCAGGACAGCTACTACAGCGACATCGCCTGGGAGGGACCCGAGCAGCTGCGGGGGTACAACTTCGACCATCCCGGGGCGCTGGACTCCGACCTGCTGGCCGCCCATCTTCGGGACCTGCGGGCCGGCCGGCCGGTGGAGGTGCCGGTGTACGACTTCGTGCGCCATCGCCGCACCGCCGAGACGGTGCGCGTGCAGCCTCGCCCGGTGGTGCTGGTCGACGGCATCCTGCTGTTCGTCGAGCCGGCGCTGCGGGCGCTGATGGACTTCAAGATCTACGTCGACACCGACGCCGACGTGCGGCTGATCCGCCGCCTGCGGCGCGACCTCGCTGAACGCGGCCGGACCATGGACGACGTGCTCCGCCAGTACCTTGCGACCGTGCGGCCGATGCACCTCGAGTTCGTCGAGCCGTCCAAGCGATGGGCCGACGTCATCGTCCCCGAGGGTGGCGAGAACCGCGTCGCCATGGCGATGGTCGCCGCGCGCATCGAACAGCTGCTGGCCCGGTAGCCGGAAGCGGCGGGACCGTTGCGACCGCCGCGGGAACGCAGTCGCGCTCGACTCTCCCTCCTCGCGCGATAAGATCCCGGACTCGACGAGCCGGCGGCGGGTCCCCTCCCATCCCGTCCATCACCTGGCCGGCGCGTCACGAGGCCCCGAGATGACCGCGACACGAGCGAACCTGCTGCGCCTGATGGCCCTCGGCACGATCCTGGCCGCCGCGGTCGGTGTCACCGGCTGCGCCAGAGAGCAGGAGGCGGTGGCGCGGCTGGTGGTCGATACCGCCCGTCTCGACCTCACCCACGGCCGGGTGATGCCGGTGGACCTGCGCTGGGAGATCCTCCGACCCCTGGAGCAGCGCGCCACCGAGCCCCTGGTGTTCGTCCACCTGCTGGACGCCGAGGGGGTGGTGGTGCGGACCTACGACCACGCCTTTCCGGAGCCCTGGGAATCGGGGGCGAGGGTGATCGACCGGCTGCACCTGGTCCACTCCGCCATCGCTCCGGCCCTGCCCCCCGGCGCCTACCGGCTGACGGTGGGGCTCTACGACGGCAGCTCCCACCGTTGGCCGCTGGTGGTCGAGGGACCGGAGGTGGGCCGCCAGGAGTACGTGGTGGCGCAGGTGGACGTACCGGCTCTCGATCCCGAGGGCCCCAGGTTCACCTTCTCGGAGGGCTGGCTGCCGGTCGAGCCGGGGACCGATCGGCAGACGGTGGCCCGCCGCTGGCTGACCGGCGACGGCGGCATCACGGTCGTGGGCCTGGAAGGGCCGGCCCAGGTGTGGCTGGTGTTGCAGATCCCGGTGCCGACCCCGGGGCTGAGGCTGGCGATGGAGGACGGGGCGGTCGAGCCGTCGGTGCGGCTGGTCTCCGACTGCAGCGGCTTCGCCGCGACCCTCAGCGGCGTCGGGTTTCACCAGCTGACCATACCGGTGGGAGACTCGGTCGCTGGCTCCGGCGCGGCGCCCCGGCAGAGCGGTGCGGCCGACGAGGGCGTCGACAGCCCCTCGCCGGAGGGTGGCGCCGCGGAGGCTGCGGCGGACCCGGGGCCGACCGCGGCCGGCACCGAGGGCGAAGGCGAAGCCGCCGCCCCGGCTGGCTGCTCGATCCGCTTCGACGCCAACTACACGCTGGTCGACATGGAGACGCTGCGCAAGCTGTCGGTAGGGCTCGAGCAGCTCGGCTGGCAACGCGACGGCGGCGGCTGAGGGTCGCGCCTCAGGCGCCGGGCTCGCCTGCGGGCCGCGCAGGCGGCTCGCCTGGAGCGGCCGCGGCGCGGACCGGCAACCCGGGCACCTCGCCCAGCGGCGTCCAGACCTCCACGTCCTCCTCCATCTCGATGCGGTACCAGTGCGCCTCCCGCAGGGTGACCTCGACCCGATACTTGCCGTCGGCCGGGGCCGGGCGGCCGGTCTCGGTGCTCCAGAAGTTGTAGAGCCGCACTTCGGCCTCGCCGCCCGGTGGGATGGCGTCCATGAACAGCTGGTTGCCGTACACCGGCAGGTCGTGGCCGTTGACCGCCACCGCGAAGGCGAGCTGCGAGATCTGGCGATCACCGTCGTTGCGCAGCGTGACCCGCAGCTGACAGAGGGTGTCGGGGCCCGGCGCCGGCGGCGTGACCGAGACCGCCACCAGCTGCAGCGGGCTCGCCGCCGCCGGGGCGGCCGGCTCGGCGGGTGCCTGGGCGGCGAGCGACGCCGCCGCCAGCAGCCCGGCGCCCAGGAGTCGGGTGTGTCGCGAGGCGAGCCGGTTCATGGTGACTCCACTGTCGGTGACGACGGCCGCAGCCGCCGCGGCCGATGATAGCCGATGAAGGCGCGTCGAGCCGCCGCGGGTACGATGAGGCGATGAAGGACCGGCCCGACGCCATCCTCCGCCGCGAGCAGGCGGCGTACCTCGAGCGGCTGCTGCCGCCGCGCGACCCGCTGCTGGCCGAGATCGAGCGGGAGGCTGCGGCCGAGGGCATCCCGATCTCGGACCCCGAGGTGGGCCGCCTGCTCGCGGTCCTGGCGCGAGCGATCCGGGCGCAGCGCATCCTGGAGGTCGGCACCGCCATCGGCTACGGCACCCTGTGCCTGGCCCGCGCCGCGCCCGAGGCGCAGGTGGTGAGCATCGACCACGACCCGGCGCGTCTGGCCCGGGCGGGCGAGGTGCTGCGGCGCGCCGGCGTCGCCGAGCGGGCGCAGCTGGTCGAAGGGGAGGCGTTGGAGGTGCTGCCGCGCCTGGAGGGGCCCTTCGACCTGGTCTACCTCGACGCCGTCAAGCGCGACTACCGGCGCTACCTCGACCTGGCGCTGCCGAAGATGCGCGTCGGCGGGCTGCTGGTGGCCGACAACCTGCTGTGGAAGGGCCGGGTCGCCGAGCCGCCGGAGGACGAGGAGGATGCCGACGCCGAGGCCCTCGGCGCCTTCAACGGCTATCTGATGATGCACCCGCAGCTGCAGGCCCTGGTGCTGCCGCTCGGCGACGGTGTCGGCCTCGCCGTCAAGACCCGGCCGACGATGATGGAGATGGGCGGCCCGTTCTGAAGCTACGGCCCCTTCACCACCTCGCCGCCCTTCATCACGAAGTCTACGCGCTCCAGGACGGTGACGTCCTGCAGCGGATCACCCGGTACGGCGACGAGATCGGCCAGCTTGCCGGGAGCGATGACCCCGCGGTCGTCGACGCCGAGCAGGTCGGCGGCGTCGACGGTGGCGCTGCGGATCACCGCCAGGGGTGTCATCCCCTGCTGCACCAGGACGGCGAACTCGCGGGCGTTGTCGCCGTGTGGGTAGACCGCCGCGTCGGTGCCGAAGGCGATGGGAACGCCGGCGGCGATGGCCCGCCGCAGGCTCTCCCGCGCCACCGGCAGCACCGACTCGGCCTTGGCGCGGATCGGCGGCGGCAGGGCGTCGAGGTCGATGGCGTCGGCCAGGTAGGTGGTCGGCACCAGGTACGTGCCGCGCTCCTTCATCAGCGCCAGGATCGCGTCGGTGAGCATCGAGCCGTGCTCGACGGAGGCGACGCCCGCGCGCACCGCCGCCTCGATCCCTTCGCTGCCGTGGGCGTGGGCGGCGACCCTGAGCCCGTGGCGCGCGGCCTCCCGCACCGCCGCCTCGAGCTCCTCGCCGGTCATCTGCTGGGCGCCCACCGGGCCCTCGAAGGAGAGCACCCCGGCGGTGGCGCAGACCTTGACCACCTCCGCCCCGTGCTTGATCTGGTAGCGCACTGCCTCCACCACCTCCCAGGGCCCGTCCGCCGCGCCGTCGCGCACGCCGGTCTCGGCGATGCCGGGGGCGTAGCCGGTGACGTCGCAGTGGCCGCCGGTGATGCCCACGGAGCTGCCGGCGGCGACGATGCGCGGCCCGGGGAGCAGCCCGCGCGCGACGGCGCGGGCCAGGGCGACGTTGGCGAAGCTGCCCGCCCCGAGGTCGCGCACGGTGGTGAAACCGGCGGCGAGCGTGCGCCCGGCGTTGCGCGCGCCGCGCAACGCCGCGTCGGCGGCGGTCTCGGTCACCCCGCGGTGCACCCAGTCCCCCTCGATGTCGTAGGCGAGGTGGACGTGCAGGTCCATCAGTCCGGGCAGCAGGGTGCGGTCGCCGAGGTCGATCACCTCGCCGGCGCCGGCGGCCAGCTCGGGGCCGCCTACCGCGGCGATCCGCCCGTCGTCGACCAGCACCACCCGGTCGCGCAGCACCTCGCCCCGGGCGACGTCGAGGAGCCGCGCGGCGCGCACCGCCACCGGCGCCGCCGTCACCGCCGGGGCGGCGGCGAGCGCCAGCAGCGCCGCCGTCACCAGCGGCACGGCGCCTGGCGCCGCTCTACTCATACTTGACGCTGCAGCCGTACGGCTTGGTGCGAGCGGGGTCCACCGCCTGGCCGGCGGCCTGGGCGGCGAGGGCGGCCGCCACGTAGTTGGTGCGCTCCGCCGCCGGCTTGCGGCCGGGCGGATCGTCGTCGATGGCGCCGTCGTAGACGATCTTGCCCGCCGGGTCGATGACGATCATGTGCGGCGTGGTCTTGGCGGCATAGGCACGGCCGACCTCGCCGCTGCGATCGTAGAGGATCGGGTAGGAGATCCCCTTCTCGTCGAGGTACTCCTGGTAGGCCGCCGGTTGCAGGTAGTCGCGGTGGCCCTCGGCGGTGCTGTTGATGCCGAGCCACACCACCTCGGCGTGCTGCTCCGCCAGCCCGGTCATCGTGCCCTCGCGAGCGTGACGCTCGGAGAACGGGCAGTTGGGGTTGACCCACTCGAGCACCACCACCTTGCCGGCGAGATCCGCCAGTGGGTGGGTCTCCCCGGAGACGTCGACGAGGGTGAAGTCGGGGGCGGCACCGCCGACGACGCTGGGGGTGGCGGTCTCGGCGGCGCGCCCACAGGCGGGGAGCACGAGTACGGTGGCCAGCAGCAACGGGGCGTAGCGCAGGGTGCGGGTGATCTCGCTCATCGTTCCTCCTTCGGCGGTCGTCGCGCGTTGCGGCCGGGATGTTACCAGGGGCGCCCTGCGGCGAGCGCGACGGCGACGGCCCCCAGCCCCGCGGTCGCCGCCGCCGCCACCCAACGCCTGCCGCCCCGGGCCACCAGCGTCAGCCGCGCTCCCAGCGCCACCCCCAGCCAGGCGAGCTGGACGAAGGCCAGCCGGTGGGGCGGCAGCACCTCCAACAAGCGATACGACAGCCACACCAGGGCGGCGGCGGGCAGGAATCCCAGGGCCTGCACCCAGCGCGGATGCGGCTGCGGCTCGAGCGGAGCAGGGATGGCCGCGGCGGCGAGCCCGACCAGCAGGAAGGGGAAGGCGAACCCGGCCGCGCCGAGAGCCGTCTCCAGCGGGGTCGCCACGCCGGCGAAGGCGGCGCCGGCGGAGGGCGACAGCGGTGCCCAGGCCACCGCCAGCAGCGGCGCCAGCACCGCCGACAGCGCGCTGCGGCCGGCGCTCGCGTCGACCGCCAGGGCGCTTCCTGGAGCCAGCCACAGCAGCAGCGCGAACGCCAGCTGAGGCAGCCCGAAGGCCGCCAGGGCCCACGGCGCCTCCAGCGGGATCGGCTGCCCCTGCGCGACGCGGAGCAGGGCGGCCAGACCGGCCCAGGCGAGGAAGCCGGCAAAGGCGCCGAGGAACACCGGCCAGGGGAGGGACGACTCGCCGAGCGCCTGGCGCTGCCGCCGATGGGAGGAGAGCAGGTGCAGCGCCAGCAGGGGCAGGAGGGAGGGGGCCAGGGCCAGCAACAGGCCATCCAGGAAGACCGAGACTCCGGGGCGCTCGTAGGCCGTGCGGGCACCCGTCGGGGCGGTCGCCGCGGCGGGAGCCGCCGCCGCGGCGGCCGGGTCTCGGCCGGCATCGTCGTCGTCGTCGGCCGCCGCGGACGGCCCCTGGGGCTCGGCGCTCGCCAGCGTCTCCGGCGGAGGAGGCAGCTCGACCGTTCCCTCGACGGCCGGGGCGGCGAGCCCGGCGATCCCGGTCGCGGTCCAGGCCAGCACCAGCGGGGCGCCGAGGTCTCCGGCGCGGGCCGCCGCCGCCGGTACCGCGAAGCGCACCCCGCCGGGCCGCGGCGTGGCGGTGGGCGTACCCAGCACCAGCTCCGCCGAGGGGGCGAAGAAGAGATCGGCCTCCGCCGATAGTGCGGTGGCCCCTTCGAGGTCGACCACCAGCCGGCCGTCGGTCCAGGTGGCGCGCGCCACCACACCGGCGCCCTCGGCGGCGACGGGCAGCCGACCGAGCCAACGCTCGACCAGCGCCGACTCCTCGGGGTCGACGGGGCCGGCCGCCGGGAGGCTCAGCTCGAAGGCGTCGCGGAAGGGGATGCAGTCCTCGGCGCACACCAGGTAGTCGGCCACCAGCCGCAGCCGCTCCGGGGGTCGGCCGAGAGCCGGCGTCAGGCGCAACGGGTAGACCACCTCGTCCTCGTAGCCGAAGGCCTCGAGCCCGCCGGGCAGCTGGTAGCGCTCGGGGGCCGGATACAGCAGCTCCACCCGCTCGACCGGCGGCTGCGCCGCCACCTCCACCTGCGGCGGGAAGCCGGCGTCGCCGCTGTTCTTCCAGTAGGCGTGCCATGCGGGCGCCAGGCGCAGGTGCAGGCCGAGGAGCAGCGTGCCGTCGGCCCGCGGCTCGCTCCCCCAGGGAGCCACCAGCCGCGACGAGACCTCCCGATGCTGCACCCATTGGGTGGCCACGGCGTGAGCCGCCGCCGGCAGGATGGCGAGGGCCAGGGCGAGGGGCAGCAGAAAGCGGCGAGCGGGCATTGGCGGGTCGACCTCGGGGTCGACCGGCGGAATCTACCATCCGGCCGCTGCCGCTGGCCTGCTGCCGCCAATCCCTTGTGGCACAATGATCGCCTGGCCTCGACTCACGCCGGGAGAACGCCATGGGCGATCGTCGCGCCGCAGCCTCCGATCTCGCCGTCCCCGAACGGCTCCCCCTGCTGCCGTCACGCTCGGCGGTCCTCTTCCCCGCCGGGGTCATCGGGCTGCAGGTGGTCGGCGACCGCAGCCTGCGACTGGCCGAGGAGCTGGCCGCGGCTCCCTCGCCGCGGGTGGCGCTGTTCGGCATCGACCGTGACGACGAGGAGGAGGAGCCCGCCAGCCGTGACGACCTCGCGCCGGTCGGCGTGGCGGCGCGGGTGGTCCAGGTGCTCCGTCTCGGGCAGGGTCGCCAGCAGCTCTTCCTGCACGGTCTCGCTCGCGTCGCGCTGCTCGAGGTCGAGCGCTGCGATCCCTTCTACCTGGGCAAGGTGCGGCCGGCGCCGGCGACCGGCCGCACTTCGCGGGTCGACATGGACATGCTGATGGGCAAGGCGTTGGCCGCCTTCCAGGCCCTGGCCATGGCCGACGATCGCTACGGCCGCGAGGCCGTGGAGCTGCTGCGGATGAACGTCGAGGAGGGGCCGGAGCTGTTCTCCGACCTGCTCGCCACCCACCTGCTGGTGCCGGTCGAGGCCAAACAGCGACTGGTGGAGATGCTCAACCCGGGCGAGCGGCTGCGGCACCTGGTCGAGCTGGTCGAACAGGAGATGGCGCGGGTGGCGGTCGACCGCGACATCCAGGGGCGGGTGCGCACCGAGATCGAGGCCAAGAAGCGCGAGTACCTGCTGCGCGAGCAGCTGCGCATCATCCGCGAGGCCCTCGGCGAGGAGGGAGGGCCGGAAGGGGAGGCCGAGGAGTTCGCCGCGCGGGTCGAGCACCTGCCGCTGGACGAGGAGTCCAAGCGCGTGCTCTACAACGAGTGCAGCCGGCTGGCGATCCTGTCGGAGCAGTCGGCGGAGTACCCGGTGCTGCACGCCTATCTCGAGACGGTGTTCGCCCTGCCGTGGAAGGACCGCACCCGCGACAGCCTCAACCTGTCGCGCGTCGAGCGCCAGCTCTCCCGCCACCATTACGGGGTGGCGGAGGTCAAGGAGCGGATCCTCGAGTACCTGGCGGTGGTCAAGCTCAAGGGGCGGCTGGCCGGCCCCATCCTCTGCCTGGCCGGCCCGCCGGGGTGCGGCAAGACCAGCCTCGCGCGCTCGATCGCCGAGGCGCTGGGGCGGCGGTTCGTGCCGGTGCCGCTGGGCGGGATCGCCGACGAGAGCGAGATCCGCGGCCACCGCAAGACCTACGTCGGGGCGATGCCCGGCAAGCTGATCGGCGCCTATCTGCGGGTGGGGGCGAAGAACCCGCTGGTGCTGCTGGACGAGATCGACAAGTTGGGCAGCAACCTCCGCGGCGACCCGGCGGCGGCGCTGCTCGAGGTGCTCGACCCGGAGCAGAACCGCACCTTCCTCGACCGCTACCTGGGGATCCCGTTCGATCTCTCGGAGACCCTGTTCCTCGCCACCGCCAACCGCCTCGACACCATCCCCGGGCCGCTGCGCGACCGCCTGGAGGTGCTGACGCTCTCGGGCTACACCGAGGAGGAGAAGGTGGAGATCGGCCGCCGCCAC
Organism: Thermoanaerobaculia bacterium; assembly: GCA_035546355.1. GTDB lineage: Bacteria > Acidobacteriota > Thermoanaerobaculia > Multivoradales > JAIOJS01 > DATKEH01. Next base: position 848 of record DATKEH010000039.1, on the reverse strand, counting down.
GTGCTGCCGGCGCAGCTCGCCGCCCACGGGCTGCCGGCGGCGGCGGTGCGTGTCGAGCGCGCGGCGTGGGTCAAGATCATCCGCTCCTACACTTCCGAGGCCGGGGTACGGGACCTGGCGCGGCGGGTGGCGGCGATCTGCCGCAAGGTGGCGCGCCGGCGCGCCGGCGAGGGGCGCCCGGCGCGGGGCGTACGGGTGCGCGAGGAGCACGTCGAGCGCTACCTCGGGCCGCCGGCGTTCGAGCACGAGTTCGCCGAGCGCAGCCCCGAGGTGGGCCTGGCCACCGGCCTCGCCTGGACCGCCACCGGCGGCGCCATCCTGTTCATCGAGGCGACGCGGATGAGCGGCGCCGGCAGGGTGGAGGTGACCGGCCACCTCGGCGAGGTGATGCGCGAGTCGGTGCAGGCGGCGTGGTCGTACGTCCGCTCGCGCGCCGGCGAGCTGGAGATCCCGCCGGAGGCGTTCGCGGCCCACGACGTGCACATCCACTTCCCGGCCGGCGCCATCCCCAAGGACGGGCCGTCGGCGGGGGTCGCCGTCGCCACCTGCCTGGCGTCGCTGCTGTCGGGACGGCCGGTGCGCCACGACGTGGCGATGAGCGGCGAGATCACCCTGCGCGGCAAGGTGCTGTCGGTGGGCGGCATCAAGGAGAAGGTGCTGGCGGCGCACCGGGCGCAGATCAAGACGGTGGTGCTGCCGATGGGCAACAGCAAGGACCTCGCCGAGGTGCCGCCGGCGGTGCTCGAGGAGCTGCGGGTGGTCTTCGCGCCGCGGGTCGAGGACGTCTGGCGCGAGGCGCTGATGCCCATCCTGATGGTCCGCCAGCAGGACCTGAAGCGCTACGCGAA
>DATKEH010000038.1:0-16087 GCA_035546355.1 Thermoanaerobaculia bacterium | reverse complement strand
GTGCGGCGGCTGGTCGCCGACGCGGCGCCCGACCTGGTGATCAACCTCGCCAGCCTGGTCACCGGCGGCCGCGAGCGGGAGCTGGTGCTGCCGACGTTCCACGCCAACCTGGCCAGCGCCGTCTACCTGCTGGACGCGGCGACCGACCTCGGCTGCCACCGCTTCCTGCAAGTGGGGTCGCTCGAGGAGCCCGAGCCGGGCGAGCCGATGACCACGCCCGCTTCCCCGTACGCCGCCGCCAAGTGGGCCGCCTCCGCCTACGCCCGCATGTTCCACCAGCTCTACCAGGCGCCGGTGGTGCTGCTGCGGCTGTTCATGGTCTACGGCCCCGGGCAGCGGGACCTGGGCAAGCTGGCCCCCTACGTGACCCTGTCGTTGCTGCGCGGAGAGGAGCCGCGACTGTCGAGCGGCAAGCGGCCGGTCGACTGGGTCTACGTCGACGACGTGGTCGAGGGGCTGCTGCGCGCCGCCCGCGTCCCCGGCATCGAGGGGCAGCAGCTGGATCTCGGCTCGGGCAAGCTGGTGCCGGTGCGCACCGTCGTCGAGCAGATCTACTCCCTGCTGGCGCCCGCGCGCGAGCCCCGCTTCGGCACCCTCGCCGATCGCCCCATGGAGCAGGTGCGGGTGGCGCGGGCCACCGAGGCCGAGGAGATCCTGGGCTGGCGCGCCAAGACGCCGCTCGACGAAGGGCTGGCGACCACGGTCGCGTGGTATCGCGACGAGCTCGGCGCCGGCCGCCTGGCCGCGCCGGTGGCGGCGCAGGGGGCCTGATGGACCTCGGCCTCGCCGGCAGGGTGGCCCTGGTCACCGGCGGCAGCGGCGGCATCGGGCGCGCCATCGCCCTCGCCCTCGCCGACGAGGGGTGCCGGATCGCCTTCTGCGGCCGCACCGCCGAGACGCTCGCCGACACCGCCGCCGCACTGGCCGGTCGCGGGGTGGAGGCCCTGCCGCTGCGGGTCGACGTCACCGACGCCGACTCGGGCGAGCGGCTGGTCGCCCCCACCCTGGAGCGCTTCGGGCGCCTCGACGTGCTGGTCAACAACGTCGGCGGCAATCGCCGCAAGCCCTTCGTCGAGACCAGCGACGAGGACTGGGCGGCGATCCTCGAGCTCAACTTCGGGGCGCACGTGCGGATCTCCCGCCGCGCCATCCCGGCCCTGCGCCGGCAGGGCGGCGCCGTGCTGTTCGTCGCCTCGATCTTCGGCCGCGAGGCCGGCGGCCCGGGGCTGACGATCTACAACGCCACCAAGAGCGCCCTGATCAGCCTGGCCAAAGTGCTGGCGCTCGAGCTCGCCGCGGACGGCATCCGCGTCAACAGCGTGGCGCCGGGGTCGATCCGCTTCCCCGGCAGCAGCTGGGACCGCCGCTGCCTGGCCGACCCCCAGGGGATGGCCGAGTTCGTGCGGCAGAACATCCCCCTCGGCCGCTTCGGCACCGCCGAGGAGGTGGCCGACGTGGTGGCCTTCCTCGCCTCCGACCGCGCCAGCCTGATCACCGGCGCCTGCGTCAACGTCGACGGCGGACAGAGCAGGTCGCTGATCTGAGGGCCGGCGCGGAGGCCGGCCCCTACGACCGGCCGTCAGCTGAGCTCGACGAGGGTGGCGCGGAGGGTGCGCTGCCCCGCGGCGGCCGGCCGCCACTGCACCAGGATGGGGCTCTGGTAGGTGCCGCACACCACCGGCCCCCGCGGGTCGCGGCCCGACACCCGCAGGCTCACCGACCGCTTGAGGCGCAGGAAGCGGGCCGCCGGCACGGCGAGCACCCGCGACAGCAGCTTCTCGACCGCCGACTCGCTCATCTTCAGCGCGTCCATCGCCTCGTTGAACACGTGCACCAGGTCGTACTTGGCGTAGTTCAGGGTCTTGCCGGGAATCGCCAGGGGGTGGCGCAGCATGTTGCGCCCCTTCTCGGCGGCGAAGCGCAGGGGGTCGCGCAGCACCTCCACCAGATCGTGCTGCATCAGCAGGGTCTCGTACTCGTTCACCGTCAGCCCGACGTGGGTTTCGCCCGGCGCCAGCGCCAGGTCGAGGCGGCCGTGCTCGAGGCCGAACCCCGCCGCCCACCCGCATAGCTCGGCGAACGCCCCCAACCGCGGGTCGCGCAGGTTGACCGAGTCCACCGGGTGGCGCGACACCGGCAGCGCCACCTCGCGCTCGGCCACCACCGTCTCCCGGTCGTAGCCGACCACCGTCGTCTGGCGCTGACGGCTGCCGGCGGGTACGACGCCGTCGAGGTCGATGAACCAGGCGGGCACCGGCGCTCCGCGATGCACGTAGGTGACGCAGTTGCGCAACCCGGAGCCGATGAAGGCGAGGTGCGAGTCGGCGTTCTTCGGCTCGCTCGCCCGCTCGGCGGGGGAGAGCTCGCTGCGCAGGTCGAGCTGATCGTGCCGGTAGGGGCCCTCCGGCGGGAACAGGCGCTGGAAGAGGCGGATGAAGGGATCCACCCGCTGCCGGCTGTACTGCAGCCGGGCGCACAGGCTCTGCTCGAGGTATCCCGCGGTGGTGTGGTAGGAGCAGTACAGCGCCCGGGCATGGCGGCCCAGCAGCTCGCCGTGCTCCTCGACGACGCGGCGGGTGACGTCGATGACGTCGTAGCGCGCCCGCGGGGTCAGCCGCAGGGTCAGCTCGGCCGGCGCCATGGGGGAAGCAGGTTAGCACAGCGGCGACGGGGCGCAAGCCCTTGGCCGTGTTAGACTCCCGCCGACCCGGCGCCGTCGGCTCCCGCGTCGCCCCACCTCCATGGTCGAGCGCACCGCCAAGCACCGCATGCCGGTCGTCATCCTGTGCGGCGGCCAGGGCACCCGCCTGCGGGAGGAGACCGAGTACCGCCCCAAACCGATGGTGGAGATCGGCGGCAATCCGATCCTCTGGCACATCATGAAGATCTACGGCCACCACGGCCTGCGGCGCTTCGTGCTCTGCCTCGGCTACAAGGGGGCGATGATCAAGCAGTACTTCCTGCGCTACCACGAATTCATGCGCGACTTCACGATCTGCATGAAGAGCGGCCAGCCGGTGTTCCACAACGACGCCGGGCACGAGGACTGGGAGGTCACCTGCGCCGAGACCGGCCTCGAGACCTACACCGGCACGCGCCTGCACCGGGTGCGGGGCTACGTCGACAGCGACACCTTCATGCTCACCTACGGCGACGGCGTCGGCGACGTCGACCTCGACGCGCTGCTCGCCTTCCACCAACGGCAGGGGCGCATCGCCACGGTCACCGGCGTGCGGCCCACCTCGCGCTACGGCGAGATCGAGGTGCGCGACGGGGTGGCCGTGGAGTTCAACGAGAAGCCGACGGTCAAGGAGGGGGTGGTCTCGGGCGGCTTCTTCGTCTTCCAGCGCCAGATCTTCGACTACCTCTCGGGAGACCCCAAGGAGTACTTCGAGGAGGAGCCGCTGCGCCGCCTGGCGCGCGAAGGCGAGCTGGCGGTGTACCTCCACGAGGGGTCGTGGTTCTCGATGGACACCTACCGCGACTACCTGCACCTCAACGAGATGTGGCGCCGGGGGGAGGCCCCCTGGCGCGTCTGGCGGGATTCCTGATCGCCGGCTCCCGGGCGGGGGCCGCGCGCCCGTGAGGGCATCGCGGCAGCCTCCGGCTTGCAAGTCCTGCCCCCTGGCCAGGAAGCCGCTACCGATCGCGCGCCACGCCTGATCGCAGCAAGCCTCTTCCCTTCAAAGACTTAGACATCCTCCGCCGTGGGCACGGCTCTTGCGTCTATCGAGGGCGTGAGCGCAACGACCCTGATCCCGACGACGGCGGAGACCCGGAGCGACCGGCGGGCCAGAGCTCTCACCGAGGCCGTTGCCATCCCCCGCCTGCCGTTCCCGGCTCCCGACCGCGAAGGAGCCATACCATGACTTCCTACCTGATCGTGCTCGGCGTCCTGCTCCCTCTGGGGGCATGGCTCGGGCGCGTCGAAGCTCGACTCAGCCAAACCACGGCCAACCCCCCCGCCCGGCCGGACCGGCCGCGGCAGCAGTAGAGGGCACACGGCGGTGGGGTTCCCCCTGCCGCCTCTTCACGTCATGCCATTCGAGGAACCATCCCGTGCGACATACGCTATCCGTCTGCGCTGCCGCGCTGGCCCTGCTGGGCTCGCCGGCGAGCGCCGTCAGCGACGGCACCCTGGTGCCGTTGGACCCCGAGGCCCATGCGGCCTATCGCGCCGCGCGCGACGCCGCCCTCACTCCCGTCTCGTCGGCCACCCTGTCCACCCGCGACGCCGGCGCCAGCTCGTCGCTACTGCTCCCCTTCTACGAGATCGATCGCCGGCAGCAGTTCGCCAGCACCACCCTGTTCGGCCTGCGCAACCCCCGGAACACGGCGAGCGCCGTGGGCATCGACTACTACGATCGCATGGGGCATCGGCTGCGGTCGGACAACTACACCCTGCCGGCGGCCGCCTCGCTGACCTTCAACCTGCGCGACAACCCGGCGCTGACCGCCGAAGGTGACGGCTTCGCCCGCGGCTACGTGGTGGTGACCACCGACGGCCAGCTCACCGGCGAGGGCTTCCAGGTCGATCCCTCCCAGGACCACGCCACCGGCGAGCGGCTGCTGGATCTCTCCGGCGACCCCCTGTGCTCGCTGTGGGAGAGCCGCTACATGGTCGGCGGCACCTTCTCCGGCGGCACGCGGCTCACCCTGCTGGTGGGGGATCCTCGCCAGCCCGGCGGCAAGGAGGACGAGCACGGCGCGGTGTTCGAGCTGTTCGACGAGGCCGGGCGCTCCTACGGCTCGGTGGCGCTGCTCACCAACCTGGTGGTCAACCGCATCGACCTGGCCGACGTGCGCGCCCAGCTGCCCGGCGCCCCCGAGCTCGGGGTGGTGGAGATCTACTTCAACGGCACCGGCGGGCTGGCGATGGTCGACTACAGCGCCGAGGGGCGCTACTCGGTGGGGATGGCCGCCGCCTGCCTGGCGCCAATGCAGTAGGCGGAGGATGCAGTAGGCGGAGCCCCTGCAGCCGCCCCACCGCCGCGCCACCGACGACGGGCGAGTTGCGGACGGTCATCGCGGTGGGCCGGTACAATCGCCTCATGTCCACCCTGACCCCCGCCGACACCACCGCCGTCGAGCCCCTGACCCTCGGCGGCCGCACCTTCCGCTCCCGCCTCATCCTCGGCACCGGCAAGTACGCGGATCTCGCCACCATGCAGGCGGCGCTCGCCGCTTCGGGGACCGAGATGGTCACCGTCGCGCTGCGCCGCGTCTCCTTGGACGCCGCCGGCAAGGCCGACCTGGTCGAGGCGATCGATCAGAGCCGCTACCTGCTGCTGCCCAACACCGCCGGCTGCTACACCGCGGACGAGGCGGTGCGCACCGCGCGGCTGGCGCGCGAGCTGGGCGGCTGGAGCTGGATCAAGCTGGAGGTGATCGGCGATCCCGACACCCTGTTCCCCGACAACGCCGCGCTGCTGGCGGCGACCGAGACGCTGGTCGAGGAGGGCTTCGTGGTGCTCCCCTACACCAACGACGACCCGGTGGTGTGCAGGCGGCTGGCGGATCTCGGCGCCGCCGCGGTGATGCCGCTCGGCGCCCCCATCGGCTCGGGGATGGGGATCCGCAACCGCGCCAACCTGCGCATCATCGTCGAGCAGGCGACGGTGCCGGTGATCGTCGACGCCGGGGTGGGCACCGCCTCCGACGCCACGGTGGCCATGGAGCTCGGCGCCGCCGGGGTGCTGATGAACACCGGCATCGCCGGCGCCGCCGACCCGGTGCGCATGGCGCGGGCGATGCGGCTGGCGGTCGAGGCGGGCTGGCTCGCCGCCCACGCCGGCCGCATCCCGGCGAGGCTCTACGCCTCGGCCTCCTCGCCGCTGGCGGGGCTCATCGAGTAGGCCCGGAACATCTTGCGCCGACCGGGCGTTTCCTCTACGATAGCCGCCCCGCTCGCCGGGGCACCCGCCGTGCGCCCGTAGCTCAACTGGATAGAGCATCAGACTACGGATCTGGGGGTTGGGGGTTCAAATCCTCCCGGGCGCACCACCACCAGCTTCCCCGGGCGACCCGCGAGCGCCCTAGGTGCTGGGGGAACTCGCCGCTCCCGTGGCAGGTCCAACGGGTCAGGAACGACCCAGGAGGACCGATGCCGCCGCGCACCGCCCCCCGTCCGAGCGCCCCCCTCGACCCCGCCGCCGATCTGCTCACCTTCGCCCGCGAGGAGGAGGCCGACCGCCGCACCCTGCGCCGCGCCCTCGGGGCGGCCGCCGCCGCCCACCTGGTGCTGCTGCTGGTGCACCTCCCGGACCTGGGGGCCGAGGTGGCCGAGCCGAAACCCGAGCGGCCCTTCTACGTGGCGCCGACCCGGCGCTGGGAGCAGCCGCCGCCGCGCACCGAGACCCGGCCGCCGCCGCGGCGGCCGCTGCGGGTGCCGATGCCCGACCCGACGCCCGACGACCCCGAGCCGATCCGGATGCTCGAGGCCGAACCTCCCGAGCTCGAGATCGACTTCGGCGACGTGGTGGAGGTGCCGCCGGCGCCGCCTCCGCCGGAGCCCGCCGGGCCCATCGTCATCGACCACACGGTGGTGCCGCCGGTCAAGCGCTTCGCGCCGCAGCCTCCGTACACCGAGGCCGCCCGCCGCGCCCGGATCGAGGGGGTGGTGGTGCTGCAGGCGGTGGTCGACGAGCAGGGGCGGGTGGGCGAAGTGCGGGTGCTGCGCGGCCTTCCCCTGGGGCTCGACCGCTCGGCGGCGGAGACCTTGGCCACCTGGCGCTTCGAGCCGGCCACCCGCCAGGGCCGGCCGGTGGCGGTCTACTACAACCTGTCGGTGTTCTTCGCGATCCAGTAGGCGCCGGGGCGGGCTTCCGCGGCGCCGGAACCGAGGTAGACTCTCGCCCTCCATGCAGGGCCAGATCCTCTCCCACTACCGCATCCTCGAGAAGCTCGGCGAGGGGGGCATGGGCGAGGTGTTCGCCGCCGAGGACACCACGCTCGGGCGGCGGGTGGCGATCAAGGTGCTGCCCGCGGCCATGGCCGCCGACGAAGACCGGCTGCGCCGCTTCCAGCGCGAGGCGCAGGCGGTGGCGGCGCTGAACCACCCCAACATCGTCACCCTCTACAGCGTCGAGGAGGCGGATGGACAGCGCTTCATCACCATGGAGCTGGTCGAGGGGCGGACGCTGGACCGCATCATCCCGGCGGTCGGCTTCGACCTCGGCCGCTTCCTGGCCATCGCCCGCCCGCTCACCGAGGCGCTGTGCGCCGCGCACGAGAAGGGGATCACCCACCGCGATCTCAAACCCGCCAACGTCATGCTGGGGGAGGGGGAACGGGTCAAGGTGCTCGACTTCGGCCTCGCCAAGCTGCACGCCGCGGTGCAGGGGGGCGGCGAGGCCGACCTCGCCACCCTCACCCAGCAGGGGATGCTGGTCGGCACCGTCCCCTACATGGCGCCGGAGCAGGTGCAGGGGCGGCTGTCCGACGCGCGCGCCGACCTCTTCTCGCTGGGGGTGATCTTCTACGAGCTGCTCACCGGCCGCCGACCCTTCCGCGGCGAGACCGCGGCCGAGGTGATTTCCGCCATCCTGCGCGACACCCCGCCGCCGGTCACCGATCTCAAGGCCGACCTGCCCGACGGGCTGGCCAAGATCGTGCGCCGCTGCCTGGAGAAGGAGCCGCAGCGGCGCTACCAGACGGTGCGCGACCTGCTCAACGAGCTCGCCGAGATCGCCGAGGAGGCGGGGCGCGACACCGGCCCGTCGACGGCGGTGCTCCCCTTCGCCGACCTCTCCCCCGACGGCGACCAGGCCTACTTCTGCGAGGGGATCGCCGAGGAGCTGATCAACGCCCTGGTCAAGATCGACGGCCTGCGGGTGGCCTCGCGGCTGGCCTCGTTCCAGCTGCAGAAGGTGCCGCTGCCCGAGATCGGCCGCCGCCTCAACGTCAAGACGGTGCTGTCGGGCAGCGTCCGCAAGGCGGGAGACCGCATCCGGGTGACGGCGCAGCTGGTGGACGTCGGCGGCGGCCACCACCTGTGGTCGGATCGCTACGACCGCAAGCTCGAGGACATCTTCGCCATCCAGGACGAGATCGCCGCCAGCATCGTCGACGCCCTGCAGGTCACCCTCGGCTCCGGCGCCAAGCCCCAGCCCGAGAAGAAGGCCAGCACCACCGACGTGCAGGCCTACGACTACTACCTGCGGGGGCGCAAGTTCTTCTACCAGTTCCGCAAGGAGGGGTTCGACTTCGCCCGCCAGATGTTCGCCCGGGCGATCGTGCTGGACCCCGGCTACGCCCGCGCCTACGCCGGGGTCGCCGACTGCTGCTCCTTCCTCTACATGTACTTCGAAGCCAGCGAGGACAACCTGCACGAGGCCGACACCGCCAGCCGCAAGGCGGTGGAGATCGACCCGGCGTCGGCCGAGGCGCACGCCGCGCGCGGCCTGGCGATGTCGCTGTCCAAGCGTTTCGACGAGGCGCGGCGCGAGTTCGAGGAGGCGATCCGGCTCGACCCCAAGCTGTTCGAGGCCTACTACCTGTTCGCCCGCGCCCTCTTCGCCCAGGGGGAGCTGGAGGAGGCGGCGGCGATGTTCGCCAAGGCCGCCGAGATCAACCCCGAGGACTACCAGGCGCCGTTTTTCGAGGCCCAGGCGCACGCCGGCGCGGGCAAGCCGGAGGCCGCCGAGCGCGCCTACCGGCACGCCCTGGAAACGGTCGAGCGCCACCTCGAGCTGCACCCCGACGACGCGCGGGCCGTCTACCTCGGCGCCTCCGGCTGGATCCACCTCGGCGACCGCGACAAGGGGCTGGAGTGGGCGCAGCGCGCGGTGGCCATCGACCCCCACAACCCGGCGACGCTGTACAACGTGGCCTGCACCTACGCCCAGCTCGGCCAGGTCGAGCACGCCATCGACTGCCTCGAGGAGTCGGTGGTCAACGGCATGAGCGAGATCGGCTGGCTGGAGCACGACCCCGACCTCGACCCGCTGCGCGAGGAGCCGCGTTTCCGCGAGCTCAGCGAGCGGGTGCGGCGCCAGCGCGACAGCGGCGCCGGGGGCTGAGGCGGAACCGCCGCCGCGGGCCGGCGCAGAGGCCGGCCCCTACGACCGGCGAGGCTGCCGATACCGTCGTAGGGGCGGGCCTCCGTGCCCGCCCGCTCCCCCCTGGGCCGGCGCAGAGGCCGGCCCCCGCGACCCCACGGCAGAGCCGGTGATAACGTGCGCCGCCATGGCGGAGCGCCGCTGGCCCTGGTTCGCGGTCCTCTTCGCCACCTTCCTGCTCTGGTCGAACTCCTTCATCGCCGCCCGCATCCTGGTCGGGGAGGAGGCCCCCGAGGCGTTGCGGGTGGGCCCCCTGGGGTTCGTGGTGGTGCGCTTCGCGCCGGTGGCGCTGGTCTGCTGGGCGTGGCTGCTGCTGCTGCCGGCGGCGCGGCGCGAAGCCGCCTGGCTGCTGCGCCATCATGGGCCGCTGGTCGTCGTGCTGGCGGCGCTCAACGTCTGGGGCTACAACCTGCCGTTCGCCGCCGGCCAGCACCTGGTGCCGCCGGGCACCGCCTCGCTGATCATCACCCTCAACCCGCTCTTCACGCTGCTGCTGGCGCTGCTGATCGGCCAGGAGCGGTTCCTGCCGGTGCGGGCGCTCGGCATGCTGGTCGCCTTCTTCGGCGTCTACCAGGTGGTGGTGCACGGGGCCGGGCGGGCGGTGACGGGCGCCTACGTGGGCGACGCGCTGGTGCTCGCCACGGCACCCCTGTCGTGGGCGCTCTACACGGTGCTGGGCAAACGCCTGCTGGGCGCCGCCTCGCCGCTCACCCTCACCTACCTGGCGCTCGGCCTGGGCAGCCTGCCGGCATTGGGGCTGGCCGCCGTCGACAGCGGGCTGCAGGCGCGGGTGGGCTCGTGGGGGGCCGAGCGCTGGGGCGCCGCGCTGTTCCTCGGGCTCGGCTGCTCGGTGGTCGGTTACGCCCTCTGGTTCCTCGCCCTGCGCCACCTGCAGGCGAGCACCGTGGCGGCCTTCGTCTTCCTCAACCCGCCGCTGACCCTGGTCTTCGAGTGGCTGTGGTTCGGCCGGGTGCCCTCCTGGGGGCTGCTCGCCGGCGGTGTGCTGGTGCTCGCAGGCGTGGGGCTGTGTCTCGCCCCCGGCTACCAGCGCGGGGCCCGGCGCAGCAGCTCGACGAGCGCCGCGGCGGGAAGCGGGCGGGCGAAGAGATACCCCTGGGCCAGCTCGTAGCCGAGCTCGCGCAGCGCCGCCAGCTGCGCCTCGGTCTCGACCCCTTCGGCGATCGCCGTCAGCTCCATCGTCCGCCCCAGGGCGCCGATGGTGCGGACGATCTCGGTGCCGTCCTGCGGCCGCCCGATCCGCCCCACGAAGCTGCGGTCGATCTTCAGGGTGGTGATGGGGAAGCGGTGCAGGTAGGAGAGCGAGGAGTAGCCGATGCCGAAGTCGTCGATACACACCCGCACGCCGAGGGCGCGCAGGCGGCCCAGCACCTCGACCGCCTCGTCGGGCTCCTCCATCACCACGTACTCGGTGAGCTCGAGGTGGAGGCGGTCCGCCGCCAGGCCGCTGTCCGTGAGCGCCGCTTGCACCACCTCGACCAGCCCCGGCTGGTGGAGCTCGCGGGCGTGGAGGTTGACGTGCACGCCGAGGCCCGCCTGTACCCGGTGCCACTCACGGGCCTGGCGACAGGCCTGCTGCACCACCCAGTTGCCGATCGGCAGGATCAGACCGGTTTCCGCCGCCACCTCCAGGAAGTCGGCCGGCAGCAGCAGCCCCTCCTCGGGGTGGCGCCAGCGCAACAGCGCCTCGACGCCGACCACGCCGCCGCTCGCCAGCGAGACGATCGGCTGGTAGTGCAGCTCGAGCTCTTCGCGCTCGAGGGCGCGGCGCAGGTCCGACTCGAGGCGCAGGCGGGCGACCGCCAGCTGGTGCATCTCGGGGTCGAAGACCACGTGCCGGGCCCGACCCTGCGCCTTGGCGCGATACATCGCGGTGTCGGCGTCGCGCAGCAGCTCCTCGGCGCGTTGGTAGGTCGCTCGCGCCAGGACGATGCCGACGCTGGCGGCCGTATACAGCTCGTGCCCCCCCAGCTCGAAGGGGGCGGCGAGCTCGTCGGCGATCTGCTCGGCCACCCGGATCGCCGCGGTCGCGCTGTCGAGGTCCTCGACCAGCAGCGCGAACTCGTCGCCGCCCAGCCGCGCCACCGTGTCGCCCGGCTGCAGGCAGCGGCGCAGCCGCTCGGCGATCGCCATCAGCAGCTCGTCGCCGTGGGCGTGGCCGAGGCTGTCGTTGACCAGCTTGAAGCGGTCGAGGTCGACGAACAGCACCGCGAACAGGCGGGCGTCGCGCCGCCGCCAGCGGCCCATCGCCACCTCCAGGCGGTCGAGGAAGAGCGCCCGGTTGGGCAGGTCGGTGAGCGGGTCGTGCAGGGCGTTGTGCACCAGCTGCTCCTCGACCCGCTTGCGACTGGTGATGTCGACCAGGGTGCCCTCCAGGTACTGCAGCTCGCCGGCGGCGTCGAATACGCCCTGGCCGCGCTCCTCGATCCAACGGTACTCGCCGTCGGCGTGGCGCAGGCGGTACACCAGCACGAACGGCTGCCGCAGCGCCAGCGCCGCGTCGACGTGGCGCACGATCCCCTCGCCGTCCTCCGGGTGGTAGAGATCGACGAACGACACCCGATCGCCGAGGAACTCGGAGGCGGCGAGGCCGGTCAGCTCCGCCACCTCGTCGGAGAGGTAGAGCATCGTGTAGCGGGCGTCGTTGCGGCACAGGTAGACCACGCCCGGGACGTTCTGCACCAGGACGCGGAACCGCTGCTCGGACTCGCGCAGCGCCGCCTCGGCGCGATCCGACAGCACCGCCGCCGCCAGCACGTCGGCGGCGGTGCGCAGCCCCTCCACCTCGCCGTGCGACCAGAGGCGCTCGCGGTGGCAGTCCGAGAAGCCGAGGACGCCCCAGACCTGCTGCTGCACCACCACCGGCACCACCGCGAAGGAGCGGACCGACAGCTCGGCCAACCGCTCTCGGGCCTCTGCGGGGAGCTCCGCGAGGCGCGCCACCACCGGCTGGCCGCGGGACAGCCGCTCGCTCCACTCGTGGACCTGCGGCAGATCGGTCAGGGAGTGGAAGGCCTCCGCGGCCAGCGCCGGGGCGCCAGGCGCCGTCCACGCCGCCACCCGCCGCGCCGGCTCCTCCCCCGAGGCGCTGCGGTAGAGGAAGACGCGGCTCGCCGCGGTCGCCTCCCCGAGCCGCGCCAACGCCTCGGCGGCGCTGTCCTGCCAGGCGCGGCCGTGCAGGAAGCTCTTGGCGGCGAAGGCGACGGCCTGGAGGATGGCCTCGCGACGGCGCAGGTCGCCCTCGCTCTCCCGCAACACCCCCTCCACCCGCTCGCGCTCGAGGGCGGCGCCGAGGATCCCCGCCGCGACGCGCAGCCCCTCGAGCTCCGCGGCGCTCCAGGCGCGGGTCATCCGGCACTCGTCGAAGCCGAAGAATCCCCACCACGTACCGGCGACGAACACCGGCACCACCACGATCGACGCGATCTCCTGCGCCTCCAGCAGCGGCCGCTCCCCGGCCGGCAGGTCGGCCACGTCGGCGGCGATGCTCTCCCCCCGCGACAGCACCTCTACCCAGCGGGAGTAGCCCGCGCTGTCGGCGTCGAGGTCCTGCAGCTGCGGATTGGCGATCTGCGGCGCCACGCCCTCGTCGACCCACTCGAAGAGCTGCGACAGCAACGCCTGTCCCGCCGCGCCGCGGTGGCTGCGGAACAGGTAGGCGCGGCTGACCCGCGTCGCCTCGCCCAGCCGCTCCAGCACGGCGCGCGCCATCTCCTGCCAGGAGACGCCGTGCAGGAACCTCTCGGCCGCCGCCGCCGCCGCATCGAGGATCTTCTGGCGCCGCCGCAGGTCGCGCTCGGCGACCACGCGCTCGGTGACGTCCTGGGCGTGCACCAGCACGAACGGCTCGCCGGAGCCCTCGTAGCGGGTGTTGTGGTACTGGAAGAAGCGCACCTGGCCGCCGGCGGTGGTCAGGCGGAGGATGCCGCGGTCCTCGCCCACCGTGTGCATTCGCTGGAGATACTCGCCGACGGCCGGCCGGTCCTGGGGGCCGACCAGCTCCTCGAGCCGCTGGCCGACCACCGCCTCGGCGCGGTAGCCGAGCAGCAGGGCGCCGCCACGATTGACCGTCAGCAGCACCCCGTGCAGGTCGTGGGTGGCGATGATGCCCTGGGCGTGCTCCACCAGGTGGCGGAGACGCGCTTCGCTCTCCCGCAGCGCCGCCTCGGCGCGGCGCAAGGGCTGCTCGTCCCCCATGGGAGGCGTGGGTTCGCTCTTCACGGCGAGGCTCCGAGAGCGCGGCTGGGGCTCATGCGCGGGCGGCTGGAGGTTACCAGATCGCCGCCGCCGCGGCTGCTCAGCGGTCCCAGTCGGGGGCGAACGAGGGGTCGACGTAGCGCCGGCCGCGGTCGAGCGCGTGAATGGCGGCCATCTCCTCGCCCGAGAGCGCGAAGTCCCAGATCGCGAAGTTCTCGCGCCGGTGCTCCCGGCTGGCCGCCTTGGGGATGGCGGCGACCCCCTCCTGCTGCACCAGCCAGCGCAGCGTCACCTGCGCCGCAGTCTTGCGGTGGCGGCGCGCGATCTCACGCAGGGTGGGATCGTCGCCCACCCTGCCGCGAGCGAGGGGGCTGTAGGCGGTGAGCGCCATGGCGTGGCGCCGGCAGATGGCGAGCAGGCGCTCCTGGCCGAGGAAGGGATGGTACTCCACCTGCAGGCAGAGCAGCGCCGCGGCGGCGGCGGCCCGCCCGAGGCGGCTCGGCGGAAAGTTGCTCACCCCGAGGTGGCGCACCGCGCCCTCCTCCACCAGCTTCGCCATCACCGCCAGCGTCGGCTCGACGGGGCGGTCCAGGGGCGGCCAGTGCACCAGCCACAGGTCGAGGTAGTCGGTGCCGAGGTCCCGCAGGCTCTCCTCGCCCGCCCGCCGCACCCGCTCGGGGGCGAGGTCGTCGAAGCCGACCTTGCTGATGAGGAAGATCTCCTCCCGCGGCACTCCGGCGTCGCGCATCCCCCGACCCACCGCCGCTTCGTTGTCGTAGACGCGCGCCGTGTCGAGGTGGCGGTAGCCGACGGCGAGCGCGTCCGCCACCGCCTCGCGGCAACGCTCACCGGTGAGCTGCCAGGTGCCGAAGCCGAGGGCGGGGACGCGGGCTCCCTGCCGCTCGACGAGGATCAAGGCGCCGGCCCCGCCGCCGGGGTCCGGTAGGCGATGCGGTAGATGGCGCCTGCCCGGTCGTCGGAGACCAACAGCGACCCGTCCGGCAGCTGCAGCAGGTCCACCGGCCGACCCCACGCCTCCTCGCCCTGCAGCCACCCCGAGGCGAAGACCTCGTACCCGGCAGCCTCGCCCTCGGCCACCCGCACCCGGGTGACGCGGTAGCCGATGGGCGTCGAGCGGTCCCACGAGCCGTGCTCGGCGATGAGCACGTCGCCGCGGTACTCGTCGGGGAACATCTCGCCGCTGTAGAAGAGCAGACCCAGGGAGGCGACGTGGGGGCCGAGCTCCTGCGCCGGCGGGCGGTAGTCGGCGCAGCGCTTGCCGGAGCCGAATTCGGGGTCGCGCACGTCGCGGCCGTGACAGTAGGGGTAGCCGAAGTGCAGGCCCGGCTCGGGCGCCACGTTGAGCTCGTCGGGCGGCACGTCGTCGCCCATCCGGTCGCGGCCGTTGTCGGTGAACCACAGGACGCCCGTCGCCGGTTGGAAAGCGAGGCCGACGGTGTTGCGCACGCCGCGGGCGAAGATTTCGAGCTTCCGCGTCTCGAGGTCGAGCCGCACCACCGAGGCGTAGGGGTCGCCGGGGTCGCAGACGTTGCACGGCGCGCCGATGCCGAACCACAGGTCGCCGCCGGGGCCCACTTCGAGGTATTTCCAACCGTGGTGGCGGTCCGACGGCAGATCGTCGAACACCACCTCGGGGCGCGGCGGGTCGGCCAGCCGCTCCTCGATGCCCGGGAACCGCAGGATGCGCGAGATCTCGGCGACGTACAGGTCGCCGTTCAGGAAGGCCACCCCGTTGGGGGAGCGCAGTCCCGAAGCGACGGTGTGGACGCGCTCCGGCCGCTGGTCGCCGTCGCCGCCTACCAGCGCGTACACCTTGCCCTCCCGGCGGGTGCCGACGAACAGCGTGCCGCTCGGGGAACGGGCCAACGAGCGGGCGCCGGGCACGGCGTCGCTGTAGAGCTCGATGGCGAAGCCCTCGGGCAGCTCGATGCGGTCGAGCGGCAGGCTGTCGCCGTCGACCGCCGCGCTGCAGCCGAGCAGCACGACGAGGGCGGTGGAGAGGCGGAGGCTCGGGCGCTGCGGTCGCATGGCTCGCACCATCGTCCGATTGTAGCGGCCGCTCACCCGCGGGTGCCGGGCAGCACCAGCAGCATCACGCCGACCGCCATCAGCGCCAGGGCCACCACCTTGCGCACGGTGACCGGTTCGGAGAACAGCAGGCGCCCCATCAGCAGCGCCAGCAGATTTCCCACCGCCCGCTTGACCGTCTCGACGACCCCCACCAGCACCCACTGCAGCGCGACCAGCTGTAGCCCCAGCGCCGCGGCGCTGACCAGCACCGCCGCCAGCAGCCGCGGCAGCAGCCCGACCCGGGAACCGGGAGCGCCCACGGCCCTGGCTCCCCCCCGGCCCCGCAGCGCCAGCAGCGGCAACAGGGTACCGGCGGCGACCCCGGCGGAGAGCCCCAGGGCGTGCGCCGGCGCCCCCACCAGCTCGAGAGCGATCTTGTCCAGCGGCAGCACGGCCGACCAGCAGACCGCCACCACCAGCATGAGCAGCCCTGCCGGGTGGCTGCGCAGCGCGCGCCACCAGGCCGCCGGCCCGGCGCCGACGGCGCGCTCACCGCCGAGGTAGAGGGCGCCGGCCACCACGAAGAGGATGCCCAGCCCCTGCGCCGGAGAGGGCACCTCCCCGAGCATCGGCACCGCGAAGGCCGCCGCCATGGCCGGGGTGAGCGACAGCAGCGGCACGGTCAGCGACAGATCCGCCCGCTCCAGGGCCGCGACGTAGGCGACGTTGGCCACCAGGTTGAGCAGCACCGAGGCGCCGGCCACCAGCAGGTAGCGCGGCGT
>DATKEH010000037.1:0-9723 GCA_035546355.1 Thermoanaerobaculia bacterium | reverse complement strand
GCTCGCCCGGCTCGCGCGCGGCGCTCGCCGCGCTGTGCGGCGCCTACTGGTACCCGCTCTACGCCTACGTACGGCGTCAGGGCGGCGACGCCGACGAGGCCTACGACCTCACCCAGGGGTATTTCGCGGCGCTGCTCGAGGGCGAGCTCCTGCGCGACGTGCGGCCCGAGGCGGGCAGGTTCCGCTCCTTCCTGCTGGTTTCGCTGCGCCACTTCCTCTCCAAGCAGCGCGCCAGGGAGCGCGCCGTCAAGCGCGGCGGGCGCGTCGCCGTGGTGTCGCTCGACGCGGCGCGGGCGGCGGCGCGCTACGACGCCGAGCCGGTGACGGCGCTCGATCCCGAGGCGGTCTACGAGCGGCGCTGGGCCCTCACCGTCCTGGAGCGCGTCCTCGAGCGGCTGCGTCGCGACGAGGAAGGCTCCGGGCATGGCGAGCAGTTCGCGCACCTGAGTCCCTACCTCACGGGCATCGAGCCGCGGGTCCCCTACCGCGACACCGCGCACACCCTGGGAACCAGCGAAGGCGCGATCAAGGTGGCCGTCCACCGCCTGCGCCGGCGCTACGGCGAGCTGCTGCGCGCCGAGATCGCCGAAACCGTGGCCGACCCGGAGCTGGTCGACGCCGAGCTGCGGCACCTGCTCGGCGCCGTCGGCTCCTGGGAGCCGGCGCGCGCGTAACTTCCTTCGCCCGATCGGTCTTTCCGAACGGGAGAGTCCCGATATGGAGCTCGAAGCCGCGGGCTGCCCGGACTGCGGCGCCACCGCCTGGGACGGCGGCGCCCTGGGCGGCCTCTGCCCGCGCTGCCTGATCCACCTGGGTCTCGCGGCGTCGGCGCTCGCCGGCGACGACCCCGCCGGCGACGACCCCGACGCCGCGACCCTCGCCGCCCCGCTCCCCGGCGAGCCGGAGGAGGAGCTGGTGCGCGGCGAGGTGCTGGCCGGTCGCTACGCGGTGCGCACGCTGCTCGGGCGCGGCGGCATGGGGGAGGTGTGGCGCGCCTTCGACGTCAAGCTGCGGGTGGAGGTGGCGCTCAAGGCGATGCGCTCGGACCTGCTGGCCGAGCCCGGCGCCCTCGAGCTGCTGCGCCACGAGGTGCGCGCCGCCCGCGAGGTCACCGCCCCCAACGTCTGCCGGGTCTTCGATCTGGTCGAGGTCGAGGGCCGCGAGCTGGTGTCGATGGAGCACGTCGACGGGCGGGCGCTGATCGACGTGATCGAGTCGCGCGGCCCGCTCGAGCTCGCCGAGGCCCGGGAGGTGGCGTCGCAGCTGCTGGCAGGGCTCGAGGCGATCCACCGCGCCGGGCTGGTGCACCGCGACCTCAAGCCGGAGAACGTGATGATCACCCGCACCGGGCGGGTGGTGGTGATGGACTTCGGCATCGCCAAGGGGCTGGCGGACCCGGCCCACGGAGTCTCGGGCACCCCGGCGTACATGGCCCCGGAGCAGGCACGTGGCGAGCCGGTCGACGCCCGCGCCGACGTCTTCGCCGCCGGCGTGGTGCTCGCCGAGATGCTGGCGCTCGGCCCCGAAAGGGATCGCCGGGCGCTGTGGGAGGGGATCCGGGAAGACCCGCCGCGGCTGCCGAGCGGGCCGTGGGCGCCGATCCTGCGCCAGGCGGTCGCCCCCGTTCCCGAGGACCGCTACCCTTCGGCGCGCGCCCTCGCCCGCGCCCTCGAGGAGGTGGCCCTGCGGGTGGAGGGGGCCGAGCAGCTCCGTCCCTACCCCGGCCTCGCCGCGTTCACCGAGGCCGACGCCGAACGCTTCTTCGGTCGCGAGCTGGAGGTCGAGGAGGTGTGGAAGCGGCTGCGGCGCCTCCACCTGCTCGCCCTCATCGGCCCCTCGGGCACCGGCAAGAGCTCGTTCCTGCGCGCCGGGCTGGTCCCCGCGCTGCCGGCCGGCTGGGGCCACCTGGTGTGCACCCCCGGCGACCGGCCGTTCCGGGCCCTCGGCCAGGCGCTGGCGCAGCGTCGCGAGGTGGGTGCTGCCACCAGCGGTCGCCCGCCGCCAGGCGACGATGACGACGCCCTGGTCGCCGCGGTCGCCGGCTGGCGCGCCGCCCACGACGAAACGCTGGTGGTGGTCGACCAGTTCGAGGAGCTGTTCACCCTCAACCCGCCCGAAACCCAGGCCGCCTTCGCCCGCCTGCTCGGGCGCCTGGCGCTCGAGGCCGACGCTCGGGTGCTGCTGTCGCTGCGCGATGACTTCCTGTTCCACTGCCACCGCCACCAGGAGCTGGCGCCGATCTTCTCCGAGCTGGTGCCACTGCGGCCGCTCGCCGGCAGCGCCCTGCGCCGCGCCCTGGTGCAACCGGCGCTGGTGTGCGGCTACCGCTTCGACGACGACGCGCTGGTCGACGAGATGCTCGAGGAGGTGAGCGAGGAGCGCGGCGCCCTGCCGCTGCTCGCCTTCGCCGCCTCCCGGCTGTGGGAGCGGCGCGACTCCCAGCGGGGCCTGCTCACCCGCGAGGCCTACGAGGAGATCGGCGGCGTCGCCGGCGCCCTCGCCCAGCACGCCGAGGCGTCGCTCGAGCGCATCGGCTTCGACCGCCTGGCGGTGGCACGCGAGCTCTTCCGCAACCTGGTGACCGCCGAAGGCACCCGCGCCGCCCGCGACCGCGCCGAGCTGCTGTCGGTGTTCGCCGCGGAGCAGCTGCGGACCGCCGAGGAGGTGCTCGGGGCGCTCATCGACGCGCGCCTGCTGGTCTCCTACGAGACGCCGCCGGCCGAGGGCGAGACCGCTCCCCGCCACCGGGTCGAGATCATCCACGAGTCGCTGCTCGCGGCCTGGCCGCGGCTGGTGCGCTGGCGCACCCAGGACGCCGAGGGGGCGCAGCTGCGCGACCAGCTGCGGCAGGTGGCGCGACTGTGGGAGGAGCGCGGGCGGCCCGCCGACCTGCTGTGGGCCGGCACGTCGTTTCGCGAGTTCGAGCTGTGGCGCGAGCGCTACCCCGGCCGCCTCAGCGTCGGGGAGGAACGGTACGCCCGCGCCATGGTCGAGCAGGCCGGGCGCCGGCGGCGGCGCCGCCGGTTGGCGCTGGCGGCCGTCCTCGCCGGCCTGCTGGGAGTGGCGGCGGTGATGAGCGGGTTGTGGCTGCGGAGCCAGCGCGCCGAGCGCCAGGCGGTGCGCGAGGCCCGCCGCGCCGAGGGGCAGCAGCTCTTCGCCCAGGGCCAGCTCGAGCTCGAGGGCAACCCCAGCGCCGCCATCGCCTGGGCCCTGGCGAGCCTGGAGCGGGCCGACGACCCGCGGGTGCGCCGCTTCGTGATGCGCGCCCTGTGGCGCGGCCCCACCGCCCACGTCCTCGGGAGCAACGCCGAGTTCCCTGCGGGAGGCCCGCCGCCGCAGTTCAGCCGCAGCGGCGACGCACTCGTGCAGTGGAGCAGCGACGGCCGGCTCAGGTGGTGGAGCGCCGACGGCGGCGGGCCGCGCGAGATCGCGGCGCCCGCGGTGCTTCGGGGAGCGACGAGCCGCTTCGCTCTGCGGAGCGACGAGGTCGTCGCGGTCGTCCCCGGCACCCCCGCGGACGACAGCTTCCAGCTCTACTCCTGGCTGCCGGAGCGCGGTCCGCCGCGACGCCTCGGGACGTTCGTGGCGCCCGGCGCCCTCGGGGGTCTCGACGACACGGCGGAGCGGCTGGTCTACGCCCAGGGCCGCGACCTCTACGCGGTGCCGGTCGACCGGCTGGAGGGCGCCGCCGCGCGGCGCATCTTCCAAGCCGACGGCGTCATTACCGCCTTCCGGCTCGATGCGCGGGGCGAGCGGCTGGCGGTGGTGGTCGATCGCGGCTCGGAAGTCCGGCTCTGGTCGCGCGCCACCGGGGCCCTGCTGCGCACCATCGTCGGACCCCCGGGCTCCGACCTCGGCCGCATCGCGCTCGAGCCGACGGGGCGCTGGCTGGCCCTCTTCGACAAGACCAGCCGCCAGCCCGCGGCGTTGCTGTGGAGCCTCGAGGGGCCGCAATCGGCCGACCCGATCGTCCTGCGCCGCGGCGCGGTCAGCCAGGTGCAGGCCGCCGAGTTCGACCCCGGAGGCCGCTGGCTGGCGATCGACGACAAGGACGCGCTGTCGCTCTGGCCGCTGGCCCGCGACTATCCCAGGGTGCTGCGCGGCCCTCGCAGTCAGCTGCGCCGAGTGGTCTTCGACCCTGGCGGCGAGTGGGTGGCGGCGACCACCCGCCAGGACGGGCTGTGGCTCTGGCCGCTCACCCCCGGCGATGGCCGTGGCACTCTGCTGGCCGCTCCTCTCGAGGCGGCGCTCCTTTCCGTCGCCGCCTCTCCCGACGGCGGTCTGCTAGCCGCTGGGGCGCAGGGCGAAGTCCGCCTGGTGCCGGCAGGAGGCGGCGAGGTGCGGCGCCTCACGGTCGGCACCGACTGGGTGAACGACGTGGTCTTCGATTCTAGCGGGCGGCGGCTCGCCGCGGCGATCGGTTGGCAAGACCCGCAGGTCGCGATCCGCATCTGGGACCTGGAGCGCGGCACGGAGCAGGTGCTCCGACCGGGCGAGGGAGGGGTGGCCAGCGCGCTCGCCTTCACCGCCGAAGGCCGGCTGTTGTCGGCCGGGGCGAAGGGCGTCGAGCGCTGGGACCTCGCCGCCGGCACCGCCGAGCCCCTGCTGGGAGGGGCCTGGGGCGACATGAGCGTCCACCCCGACGGCCGCCGCGCCCTGCTGCTCGACTGGACCGAAGGCGCCGTGCTGCGCGGCCGGGTCCATCTCGCCGAGCTCGAGAGCGGCGTCTCGCGGCCTCTGGCCGCGCACGGCAGCGAGGTGAGCGCCGCCGCCTGGACCCCGACTGGCGACGGGGTGATCACCGGCGACCTCGACGGCACCCTGCGCGTCGGTCCGGCGAGCGGCGGGGAGCCGCACCTGCTCTACGGCCACGAAGGGGGCATCCAGGGGCTCGCCGTGTCCCCCGACGGGCGCTGGGTGGCCAGCGCCGGCGAGGACGGCACCCTGCGGCTGTGGCCGATGCCCGAGGGTCCGCCGCTCCACACCCTGCCGCTGACGGAGCTGCTGGAACGGCTGCGCTCGCTCACCAACTACCGGGTGGTCGCCGATCCCGAGGCGCCGAGCGGCTTCCGCCTCGAGCTGGCGCCGGCGCCGGGCTGGGCCGCGGAACCGCCGTCGTGGTGAGGCGGGTGGCCAGCACGCCGCGCTCCCGTCACGGCCACTGCCCGGGTCGCCGCGCCGTAACCTTTTCCTCGCTCCGCGGCTTCTCCCTACCAGAGCCGATCGCAGCAAGCACGGCCCAAGCGATGGACACGGGACCAAAGAGGAGGAACCGATGACCCCCACCGCCGAGCAATCACGATCCCCGCGGGCGACCGCGAAGCCAAAGCCCCGCATACCGCGCACCGTCGCCGCGCTTTCGCTGTGCCTGGCGCTCGCCCTCGCCCTCGACCCCGCCGCCGCCCAGCAGCCCACCGGCGCCATCTACGGTACGGTTTTCGAGTCGGAGGGCGGCCGCCTCCCCGGCGTCACCGTCACCCTGACCGGGGTGGGAGCGCCGCAGGTGCAGGTGACCGACGGGCGCGGCGCCTTCCGCTTCCTGGGGCTCGACCCCGGCGACTACGCCCTGCGGGCGGAGCTCGACGGCTTCTCCACCGTCGAGCACCCGCGGGTCAGCATCCGCATCGGCCGCAACACCACCCTCGAGGTGGTGATGACGCCGCAGGTCGAGGAGGTCATCACGGTCACTTCGGAGAGCCCGTTGCTCGACGAGCGGAAGCTCACCCGCGGCGCCCACGTGACGCGGCCGGAGCTCGAGACCGTCCCCACCGCCCGCGACCCCTGGGCCATCGTCACCCAGGCCCCCGGGGTGCTGATCGACCGCATCGCGGTCGGCGGCACCCGCGGCCAGCAGGCGGTGTTCGGCGCCATGGGTGTCGGCACCAGCGAGAACGACTACCTCCTCGACGGCGTGCAGGTCACCGACATGGCGGTCGGGGCAGGAGGCTCCTCGTCCTACTACGACTTCGACCAGCTCGAGGAGGTGCAGCTCGCCACCGGCGGCAGCGACGTCACCAAGACGACCGCGGGAGTGACCCTCAACCTCGTCACCAAGCGGGGCACGAATCGGGTGCGCGGTACGGCCCGCTACCTGATCACCGACGAGAGCCTGCAATCCTCGCCGAGCGTGGATCCGGCGGAGTTCCCTCCCGGACAGTCGCCGGACGTCGAGACCGACCGCCTCGATCGCCTCGAGGACTACGGCCTCGAGCTCGGCGGCCCGCTGCGCCGCGACCGCCTGTGGATCTGGGGGGCGGCGGCGCGCAACGAGATCGGCGAGGTGGCCACCGGCGGGTTGCCCCAGAACAGCGAGATCGAGACCCTGGCGCTCAAGGCCAACGCCCAGGTGACCGCCGGCAACTCCGGGGTCGCCGCCTGGAACCGCAGCATCAAGCGGGTCTTCGGCCGCGGCGCCGGCCCCGACCGCCAGCGGGAGGCGACCCGCGACCAGGACGGCGAGACCGACGTGCTCAAGCTCGAGGACACCCAGGTGGTGGGCTCCTCGGCGGTCCTGAGCGCGAGCTACGCCGAGGTGGACGGCGGCTTCGGGGTGTTCGCCCTGGGGGGCGTCGGCCCCGCCGCCCCCGAGTCGCTGCTCGACGCCGACGGGGTGTGGAAGCGCAACATCTCGACCTTCACCACCGACCGGGTCTCCGAGGAGCTGAGGATCGAGGGCTCCTACTTCTTCGCCGGCGGCGCGGTGGGCCACGAGTTGAAGGTGGGCGGCCGCGAGCGCACCTGGGAGGACGTCAACCTCTTCTCGTGGCCGGGGCGGGGGTTGATCCACATCGCCGGCGTCAACTTCGGGTTTCCCGACGGCCCCGAGGACATCGTGGTGGCCCACCGCGGCGGCCGCAACCCCACCACCGAGGAGTTCCTGTCCCTGTGGGCGCAGGACACGCTGAGCGCCGGGCGCTGGACGGTGAGCCTGGGGCTGCGCTACGACCACCAGGAGGGGAGGAACGACCCCTCCAGCGTCCTTGCCAACCCCGCCTTCCCCGAGGTGCTGCCGGCCCTGGAGTTCGCCGGCAACGACGGCGGTGGGTTCGACTGGGAGACGGTCTCGCCCCGGCTCGGGACCACCTACGCCATGGGGGAGGACCAGAAGACCCTGCTGCGGGCCAGCTACGCCCGCTTCGCCGAGGCGCTCTCCAGCGCCGAGGTCCTGCACGTCAACCCGCTGGGCAACGCCTACGCCTACTTCGGCTTCACCGACGGCGACGGCGACAACCAGTGGGACGGGCCGCACGAGCCCGCCACCTTCCTCTTCCCCGAGGGCTTCGATCCCGCCGACCCCACGGCGCTGGTGAGCCCCAACGCCACCGACCCGGGCCTCGACCCGGCGGTCACCGACGAGCTGGTGCTGGCGATCGAGCACGCGGTGCGGCCGGAGCTGGTGGTGGCCCTCCACCTCACCGGGCGGCGCACCTCCGACGTGGCCGAGCGCCGCCCCCTGGTGCGCGACGCCGCCGGCGAGGTGCGGGCGGCCAGGCGCGAGGACTACGTCGAAGACCGGGTGCTGGAGGGAACCCTCCCCGACGGCACCCCCTTCTCGGCGCCGGTGTTCGCCCTGCGGCCCGGCCTGTCGCCGACCGGCGGCACGCTGCTGACCACCGGCGACCGCCGGGTCGAATACCGCGGCGCCGCTCTCTCGGCGACCAAGCGCCTGTCCGGCCGCTGGATGCTGCGCGGCTTCCTCAACTACGCCGAGACCGAATGGGACGTCCCCGCGGGCTTCTCCGCCTTCGACGACCCGACCGACGCCCATCCCGGGGACGTCGAAGACGGCGACGGGCAGGTCTCGGTGGAGGCGGTCCTGGCGCCCACCGGCGAGATCTTCCTGAACAGCCGTTGGCAGGCCCACCTGAGCGGCCTCTACCGGGTGGCGCCCGACCGCCCCTGGGGCTTCGACGTCGCCGCCAACCTCTACGCCCGCGAGGGGTACCCCCTTCCCTACTACCTGCGCGTCGTCGGCGCCGACGGCCAGCGGCGGCGGGTGCAGGCGGTCGGGCGGGTCGACGACTTCCGCACCGACGAGCTGGTGCTGGTGGACCTGCGCCTGGCCAAGGAGCTGCGGCTGCTCGGCGAGCGCCTCGGGCTGACGCTCAGCCTCGACCTGTTCAACGCGCTGAACGAGGCTCCGGTGCTACGCCGCGAGCTGCAGCTCAACAGCCGGCGGGCGGACTTCGTCAACGAGACCCTGGGGCCGCGGGTGTGGCGGCTGGGGCTGCGCCTCTCCTGGCCGTCGGGAATGGAGTAGGATGGCGTCATCGACCAGCCTTCAGGAGGTGTCAGATGAGGAGCTTGCGTTTCCCGCCGGCGTCGATCGTCCTGCTCATCGCGGCCGTCTGGGCCGCGGCGCCGCCGCCGGCTGTCGCCTCCGAGGGCGACGAGGAGGCCGTCGCGGCGGCCGTCGGCGCCTTCTACTCGGCGCTCAACGACATGTTCACCGGCGACCTCGAGTCGATGAGAGAAGTCTGGTCCCACGCCGACGACGTCACCTACATGGGGCCGGGCGGCGGCATCCAGGTTGGCTGGCCCGCAGTGCTCGAGAGCTGGGAGGCCCAGGCGGCGATGGAGCTCGGTGGCGAGGTCCAGCCGGCGGACGTGCACACCACCGTCGGCGGCGCGCTCGCCGTGACCGTGGGGTGGGAGATCGGCACCAACGTCGCCGAGCAACAGGTCAGGATCCGGGCCACCAATGTCTTCCGCAAAGAGAGCGGCGCGTGGAAGATGATCGGACACCACACCGACCTGCTGCCTTTCCTGCAGGGAGACGACGAGACCCCGTCCGATGGAGCATCGACCGCCGCCGAGCAGTGAAATCCGCCCCGCTCCCGGCCGGGTCGCCCCCGGACCCCGCGGGTCGCTGCTGCTCGGCAACCTGCCGGAGCTCCCTCGCGACCCGCTGGGCTCCACCGAGCGCTGGGTGCGCGGGCGCCTGGCCGATCGCCACGTCTACTCGTTCGGGCACCCCGGGCTGGTCGAGCCGGTACGGCTCGAGCGGCGGCCGGAGCCGGCGGGCGCGGCGGCGGCGCTCGCCTGAACCCGGGACCGGCTCAGGGCAACCGGTCGGCCTTGGCGGCGAACACGAAGTCGCTCTCGGTCAACCCGTCGATCTTGTGGGTCCACACTTCGAGCCGGACCCTGCCCCACGACAGGTGGATGTCCGGGTGGTGCCCCTGCTCCTCGGCCAGCTCGCCGACCCCCTCGGTGAAGTCGAGCGCCTGGCGGAAGTCGGGGAAGCGGTACTCCTTCTCCAGGTGGTGCCCGTCGACCACCCGCCAGCCGCCGCCGAGCTCGGCCACGAGCCGCTCGAGCTCCTCCCCGGCGAGCGGCGGCACGCCGCCCATGCACGGGACGCACTGCTTGTCGGCCAGCTCGCTCATCGCGCAACCTCCCTTGGCGGCGAGCTTACCTCCGCCGGCGGCCCGAAAGGCACGTGCCGGTCCCCGGGGGGTGCGCCCGGCCACCTCACCGCACCTCCACCTCGCCGCGGTTGGTGGCGGCGTCGTAGCGGATGCGCGTCCCGTAGCGCCGCGACTGCTGAGCCAGGTGCTCGATGATGCGCTTCCCCAGTGGGGCCGCGGCGATCTGCGGCCGGCCGCGGCGCTCGCCGGGGGCGTCGAACTGGAGGTCCAGCGGCAGCAGGTCGATCCTGGTAATGCGGCCTTCGGCGATCGAAAGCAGCGCGATGACCCCTTCGAACGTCTTGCGCAGGCG
>DATKEH010000036.1:0-8191 GCA_035546355.1 Thermoanaerobaculia bacterium | reverse complement strand
GATGGAAGCTGAGCGCCCGCCGCGGGGCGGGCCGCTCGCCCGCCTCGGGCTGGGCCGCCGCGAGCTGCTCGGCTGGGCCTCCTACGACTGGGCCAACTCGGCCTTCTACACCGTGGTGGTGACCGCCGTGTACCCGATCTTCTTCGGCGCCTACGCGGTGGGCGAGGGGGTCGCTCCCGGGGTGGCCAGCAGCCGGCACGCCATGGCCACCTTCTGGTCGCTGCTGGTGGTGGCGCTGCTGTCGCCCTTCCTCGGCGCCATGGCGGACTACGGAGGGGTGAAGAAGAAGCTGCTGGCCCTGTTCCTCCTGCTCGGGGTGGCGGCCACCGGCGGCCTGTGGCTGGTGGGCCCCGGGGACTGGGAGCTGGCCGCCGTGCTGTTCGCCGTCGCCAACGTCGGCGTCGTCGGCAGCGTGGTCTTCTACGACTCCCTGCTGCCGCACGTGGCGCGCGACGAGGAGCTCGACCGGGTGTCGGCGGCCGGCTTCGCCCTCGGCTACCTGGGCGGCGGCCTGCTGCTGGCGGGCAGCGTCTGGGCCATCGCCCAGCCGCAGGCCTTCGGCTTCCCCGACGTCTTCACCGCCATGCGCTGGTCGTTCCTGGCGGTGGCCCTGTGGTGGGCGGTCTTTTCGCTCCCGCTCTTCCTCTGGGTCCGCGAGCCGCCCCGTCGCCTGGAGGCCGACGAGCGGTTGGGGATGGGGGTCGCCCGCGTCGCGGTGACCCGGCTCGCGGAGACCTTCCGCGAGCTGCGGCAGTACCGGCAGGCCTTCCTGCTGCTGCTCGCCGTCATGGTCTACGCCGACGGCATCGGCACCATCATCCGCATGGCCACCCTCTACGGCGAGGAGCTGGGGCTGCCGCGCACGGCGATGATCGGCGCGGTGCTGATGATCCAGTTCCTGGGCATCCCCTTCACCCTGCTGTTCGGCGCCCTCGGCTCGCGCATCGGCACCCGCCGCGCCATCTTCCTCGGCCTCGCCGTCTACGTCGGCATCAGCGTCTACGGCTACTTCCTGCGCAGCGCCGTCGGCTTCTTCGTCCTCGGCGCCATGGTGGCGATGGTGATGGGCGGCACCCAGGCGCTGTCGCGCTCGCTGTTCGCCAGCGTCGTGCCGCGCCACAAGACCTCCGAGTTCTTCGGCTTCTTCGCCATCTTCGAGAAGTTCGCCGGCATCTTGGGGCCGCTGCTGTTCGCGGTGCTGGCGACGCAGACCGGCTCGACCCGCAACGCCATCCTCGGGGTGGTGGCCTTCTTCGTCGTCGGCGCCGCGCTGCTGGCGTTGGTCGACGTCGACGAGGGTCGCCGCGTCGCCCGCGCCGCCGAGCTCGAGGTCCGCCGCGCCGCCCCATCCGCTTGAGCGCCACCGCCGGCGCGGGCCGCGCCGCCCCCACGGCGCCGCGACAGGGCGGCGAGGAGGGCGGCGCCGAGGGCCCAGGTCAGCGGCTCGGCGAGGAAGCGGAAGCGGTTGTTCTCGCCGAGCTCGAACAGCGTGCCGGCGGTGGCCACCCAGGCCACCGTGCCGGCGCTGAACAGCAGCGCCAGCGCCGCGTCGGGGTAGCGCCGGCGCTGGCGCCAGCCGCGGCCGAGCGCCCAGGCCGTCGGCACCAGCGTCAGCACCCCCAGGCCCCAGGCCACGTAGCGGGGGCCGAACCGGCCGCTGAACGGCGCCGGCTGCCAGTAGAGCAGCAGGCGATAGAGCCGCTCCACCGGCGCCACCGCGTCGCGGTTGGCTTCGGCGAGCCACTCGTTGTCGGCCGCCGAGCGCAGGAAGACCAGCCAGGACAGACCGACCGCCTGGCCGTAGAGCTCCGGCCTGCGGGGCAGCAGCCAGCGCGCCGCCGCCGCATAGCGGCGCGACACCTCGACGTAGATCAGGTGGTGGAAGTTGGGCTCGCCGTTGTGCTTGCGCTCGCGGTCGAGCAGCGCGATGCCGGTCGGCGCCGGCGGGTCGACCAGCCCGGCGTAGGCCGCGACCGGGGAGAAGGGGCGCACCGCCAGGATCGCCGTCTGCGGCGCCGCCTGCGCCACCCTCTCCAGCTCCTCTTCGGCGAGCAGCCGCCAGGGCATCTGCGCCAGGCTCATCCCGGCCCAGGTGCTGGTGGTGAAGGCGCCGAACAGCAGCAGGCGGCTGCCGTACCAGACGGCGGCCACCAGCACCGCCGGCAGGGCGGCCATCAGGGCGCGCCGGCGCCGCCCCGGCAGCAGCCAGGCGACGGTGGCCGCCACCGCCAGCAGCCACCCCAGGTGGAAGAGGCTGCGAGTGAGGACGACGCCGGCCAGCAGGGCGAAGGCGCCGATACCGCTCGCCAGCCCGCCGTCGGCGGCGAAGCGGTGCAGCAGCACCGCGGCCCAGGGCAGGGCCGCGGCCACCGGCAGGGTGTAGAGGAGGTGGTGCTCGTAGAGCACCGCCGCGGGGGAGACGGCGAAGACGGCGGCGACCGCGAAACGCAGCCCGCGCGGCACCCCCAGCCGTCGCTGCAGCTCCAGCAGGCCCAGGGCGAGCGCCAGGCCGGCGAGCCCGTAGGCGGTGTGGAAGGCGGCGCCCCGCGCCCCCGGGGGCAGCCGCAGGACGGCGCCCAGGAAGAGGTTGAACAGCGGCGGCTGGGCGTGCAGCCAGGCGAGGCTCTCGAGCAGCTGCGCGCGCAGCAGCGACGGATCGACCACCTGCCAGTACCAGCGCAGCGGACTCGGGTCGAAGCGTACCCCCGCCGCCGCGTAGAGCAGCCGCGAGACGGCGAACAGGGCGGCGAGCAGCCACCGCTCACGGGTCACGGCCCACCCCCTGCGGCGGTGCCGGGGTGGCCGCGGGCGAGCAGTGCCACCAGCGCGGCGAAGGCGGCGGCGTTCAGCCAGGGCACCAGCGAGGTGGCGACGAGGAGGGCGCCCGGGGCCTCCGACGTCCAACCGAAGCGCGCCACGTAGGCGCCGAACAGCCCCTGGTGGAGTCGGGTAGCCACCGCCAACGCCGCCGCCACCCCGAGCAGCGCCGTGGCCGCACCCGAACCGCGGCGGCGGCCGCCGCCGGGCTCGAGGAGCCGTCCCGCCGCCACCGCCGCCGGCAGCAGCAGCACCAGCTGGTAGTGGTACCAGGCGATGGGCGAGGCGAGCACGGCGAGCAGGATCAACGCTGCCGTCTCCAGCGCCGCCGTGCCGCCGCCGCGGCGCCGAGCCCAGGCGATGGCGCCCAGCCCCAGGGCGAGCACGGCGCCGGCCACCGCCAGCGACAGCGCGGCGCGCCCGGGAGGCAGGACCAAGGCGGCCGGGTCGTGCCCCAGGCGCCAGGAGTAGGGCAACGGCCCGGTCGGCAGGGGGAGGTCGGCCAGGCGCAGGGCGAGCGCCGGCAGCGAGATGCCGAGTGGGGCGGGGGTACCCATCCAGTAGCCGGCGCTGGTCGGCAGGTGCGGCGGCGGCGCCGTGAGGCGGATCCACAGCAACGGCACGACGACGAGCGCCAGCAGGGTGGCGAGGCCGGCGGCGAGCGCTCGCCACTGGCGGCGCCAGAGGAAGGCGACGAGCAGCAGCGCCGGCCACAGCTTGAGCGCGGCCGCCCCCCCGATCGCCGCCGCCGCTGCCGCCGGCCGCGCCCCCTCGAGCCGCAGCGCCGCGGCCAGCAGCAGCAGGAGCAGCGGCGTCACCTGGCCGAGCGCCTGGACCTCGACGATGGCGCCGGACACCGCCCACAGGGTGGCGACCAGGGCGGCGGCGGGCCAGCCGCCGAGCCGTCCGCGCAGGCTTTCCCAGGTCAGGGCGGCGGCGGCGATCAGGCACGCCTCGCCGAGCCAGAACCAGGCCTCGCGGGCGACGGCCAGCGACAGCGGCGCCAGCGGCGCCAGCAGGAAGGCGAGCAGGGGCGGATAGTCGAAGGCGTGGACGGTGTACGGGGAGGAGCCGGCCAGCAGGGCGTGCGCGGCGCGATGGTAGTTGGCGAAGTCGCTGCCGCTGGCGGCCAACAGCCGCCACGGCACCAGCACGTGCCACCAGGCGAAGAGCAGCGCCGCCACCCCACACGCTCCCGCGGAGAGCGCTCGAAGGGGCTTCTCCGGGGAAGGTCTCGGTCGGCCGATCACGATGGGTATCGCCAGCTGCACGGCTCCCCCGACGCCGGGGCTCCCGCGATCCGAGCGAGGGAACGAGGCGCATCTTCGCACGGCGAGACGCCGGGCGCGGCATAATCGGGCCGTGCCGGAACCCAAGCGACGCAGGCCGGAGGCCCACCGGGTGCTGCTCACCCTGGCGAGCGTGGTGGTGGTGGTGGCCGGGCTCAAGGCGGCGGCGCCGCTGCTGGTGCCCTTCGTGCTGGCCCTGTTCCTCGCCGCCCTCACCCTGCCGGTGCTCTCCTGGCTGCAGCGACGCCGGGTACCCACCGGCATCGCCGTGGCGGTGGCGGTGCTCGTCGACCTGCTGCTGATCGGGCTGGTGGTGGCGCTGGTGAGCGGCTCTGTGACCGGCTTCATCGAGGCTGCGCCGCGCTACCGGCTGCGTCTGCAGGCGATGGTCGAGGCCACCGTGCTGTGGCTCGAGGGGTTCGGGCTGCCGGCGAGCGAGTGGCTGACCATCGAGGGGATCAATCCCAGCGCCCTGCTCGACCTGGTGGGCAGCACCGTGCGCGGCGTCGCCTCGGTCCTCAAGGACCTGCTGCTGGTGGTGCTGATCGTCGTCTTCCTGCTGCTCGAGGCGACGGGGTTCCCCGAGCGGTTGCACGTGGCGCTGGGGCGGGCCCCCGAGCGGCAGGCGCGGTGGCAGAAGGTGCGGCACGACGTGCAGCGGTACCTGGTGATCAAGACGCTGGTCAGCGCCGCCACCGGGTTCCTGGTCGGGCTCGGGGTGGGGCTGATCGGGCTCGACTTCCCGCTGCTGTGGGGCCTGATCGCCTTCCTCGCCAACTACATCCCCAACCTCGGCTCGATCCTCGCCGCCATCCCGGCGGTGACCCTGTCGCTGGTGCAGCTCGGCCTCGGCCGCACGCTGCTGGTGGCGGCGGTCTACCTGCTGGTCAACATCGCCCTCGGCAACCTGCTGGAGCCGCAGCTGATGGGGAGGCGGCTGGGGCTGTCGCCACTGGTGGTGTTCCTGTCGCTGGTGTTCTGGGGGTGGGTGTGGGGGCCGGTGGGGATGGTGCTGTCGGTGCCGCTGACGGTGATCGTGCGTATCGTGCTCGAGAACTCGCCGGACCTGCGCTGGATCGCCGTGCTGCTGGCGGCGCGGGTGCCGGAGGAGCCGGCGGTGGCCTCCGGGGCGCCGCCTGCAGCCGAGGTCGGCGCCATCGAGGCCCCCGGCGGCCCTGGTGGCCTGAAGCGTCCGCCGCGCTGACCCGGAGCCGAGGCCGCTGACCGCCACCCTTGACATCGGGGCCGCGGTTGCTATCATGCGGTCAGAAACAGTACCTTTTTGGTGCTGTTTGCCGGGATTCGAGCGCCAGGCCACGTCGCCAGGAAGGCTTCCCCCATGCTGCGCATCACCAAGCAGACCGACTACGGCATCGTCCTGTTGAGCCTCATGTGCCACCACCCGGAGCGGCTGTTCAACGCCCCCGAGCTGGCGGCCGAGGCGGGGCTGCCGCTGCCGACGGTGAGCAAGATCTTGAAGCTGCTCGCCCGCGACGGCCTGCTGGCGTCGCACCGCGGCGTCAAGGGCGGCTACAGCCTGTCGCGGCAGCCCGAGGCGATCAGCGTCGCCGAGGTGATCCAGTCGCTGGAAGGGCCGATCGCCATGACCGAATGCATCGACGACGGCCCCGGCGAGTGCGTGCAGGAGGGGTCCTGCCCGCTGCAGGCCAACTGGCAGGTGATCAACATGGCGGTGCGCCAGGCGCTCGAGGGGATCACCCTGCTGCAGATGGGGGGGCCGCTGCCGACCCGGCTGGTGCAGCTGGGCCGTCGCGCCGCGCCGGGTGCGCCGGGTGCGCCGGATGCGCAGGTCGAGTGGCCCGCCGAGGCGGCGCCGGCCTCCCGCTGAGCCCGCGCCGGGCGCCGTCGCCCGAGAGAACTTCCTGGAGACATCATGCCCAGTACAGCTACCGATACCATCGAACGCCTCGCGCTGCGGGAGTACAAGGCCGGGTTCGAGACCCTCGTCGAGCAGGACATCTTCCCCCCGGGGCTCGACGAGGACGTGGTGCGCGCCATCTCGGCCAAGAAGGGGGAGCCCGAGTGGCTCACCGAGTGGCGGCTCAACGCCTTCCGCCACTGGCAGAAGATGACCGAGCCCACCTGGCCCAACGTCAAGTACGACCCCATCGACTACCAGGCTATGTCCTACTTCGCGGCGCCGAAGAGGAAGCAGCTGCAGAGCCTCGACGAGGTCGACCCCGAGATCCTGCGCACCTACGAGAAGCTGGGCATCCCGCTCGAGGAGCAGAAGATGCTCGCCGGGGTGGCGGTCGACGCGGTGTTCGACAGCGTCAGCGTCGCCACCACCTTCAAGGCCAAGCTCAAGGAGGCGGGGGTCCTGTTCATGGCCTTCTCCGAGGCGGTGCACGAGCACCCCGAGCTGGTGAAGCAGTACCTCGGCATGGTGGTGCCGCCCAACGACAACTTCTTCGCCGCCCTCAACTCGGCGGTGTTCTCGGACGGCTCCTTCGTCTTCGTGCCCAAGGGGGTGCGCTGCCCGATGGAGCTGTCGACCTACTTCCGCATCAACGCCAAGAACACCGGCCAGTTCGAGCGCACCCTGATCGTCGCCGAGGAGGGGGCCTACGTCTCCTACCTCGAGGGGTGCACGGCGCCGATGCGCGACGAGAACCAGCTGCACGCCGCGGTGGTCGAGCTGATCGCCCACGAGCGCGCCACCATCAAGTACTCGACGGTGCAGAACTGGTACCCGGGCGACCCCGACACCGGCAAGGGCGGGGTGTTCAACTTCGTCACCAAGCGCGGCCTCGCCGCCGGCAAGGGCGCCAAGATCTCCTGGACGCAGGTGGAGACCGGCTCGGCCATCACCTGGAAGTACCCCAGCGTCATCCTCAAGGGGGATGACACCGTCGGCGAGTTCTACTCGGTGGCGGTGACCAACGGCCACCAGCAGGCCGACACCGGCACCAAGATGATCCACGTCGGCAGGAACACCAGGAGCAACATCGTCTCCAAGGGGATCTCCGCCGGCCACGGCCAGAACACCTACCGCGGCCAGGTCAAGATCCTCAAGGGGGCGGACGGCGCTCGCAACTTCTCGCAGTGCGACTCGATGCTGATCGGCGAGCAGTGCGGCGCCCACACCTTCCCCTACATCGACGTCCAGAACCCCTCCGCCCAGATGGAGCACGAGGCGTCGACCTCGAAGATCGGCGAGGACCAGATCTTCTACTGCAACAGCCGCGGCCTCGACACCGAGACCGCCGTGTCGCTGATCGTCAACGGCTTCTGCAAGGAGGTCTTCCGCGAGCTGCCGATGGAGTTCGCGGTGGAGGCCCAGAAGCTTCTCGAGGTCAGCCTCGAAGGGAGCGTCGGCTAGGCCGGCGCCGCGGGGCCGCTGTGCGCCCCGCCAATCACGGAGACAGCACGTTCATGCTCGAGATCAAGGATTTGCACGTAGCGATCGGCGGCAACGAGATCCTCAAGGGGATCACCCTCGCCGTCCAACCCGGCGAGGTGCACGCCATCATGGGGCCCAACGGCTCCGGCAAGAGCACCCTGGCCCAGGTGCTGGCGGGGCGCGAGGAGTACGCGGTCACCCGCGGCGAGGTTCGTTACCAGGGGCAGGACCTGCTGGAGATGGCCCCCGAGGAGCGCGCCCGCGAGGGGATCTTCCTCGCCTTCCAGTACCCGGTGGAGATCCCCGGGGTGTCCAACACGTACTTCTTGAAGGCGGCGCTCAACGACATCCGCAAGCACCGCGGCCAGGAGGGGCTCGACGCGGTCGACTTCCTGCGCCTGGTGCGCGAGCGGATGAAGCTGGTCAAGATGGACGAGACGCTGCTCAACCGGCCGGTCAACGAGGGGTTCTCCGGCGGCGAGAAGAAGCGCAACGAGATCTTCCACATGTCGGTGCTCGAGCCGCGCCTGGCGATCCTCGACGAGACCGACTCGGGGCTGGACATCGACGCCCTGCGCATCGTCGCCGACGGCGTCAACCAGCTGCGCTCGCCGGACCGCGGCTTCCTGGTCATCACCCACTACCAGCGGCTGCTCGACTACGTCGTCCCCGACGTGGTGCAGGTGATGGTCGACGGCCGCATCGTGCGCACCGGCGGCAA
>DATKEH010000035.1:0-15163 GCA_035546355.1 Thermoanaerobaculia bacterium | reverse complement strand
CACGTGCGGCAGCCGCGCCGGCAGCACCTCGGGCTCCTCCAGGGTGCCGTCGAAGTTCGCCACCCAGTCGACCGTCCCCTGCCCCAGCTCGGCGAGCAGCACCTCGGCGAAGCGCGCCAACCGCGCCTCGGTGTAGCGCATCGCGGCGAACGAGCGGGGGTCGTCCTGCGATCCCCAGTTGCCCTGCCCCTCGACCAGCGGGTAGCGGAAGCTGAAGGGCTGCGCCATCAGCACCATCGCCTCGTAGCAGGCGGCGTCACCGTGGGGGTGGAACTTGCCCAGCACGTCGCCCACCGTCCGCGCCGACTTCTTGAACTTGGCCGTCGCCGACAGCCCCAGCTCGCTCATCGCGTAGACGATGCGGCGCTGCACCGGCTTGAGCCCGTCCGTCAAGTGCGGCAGGGCGCGGTCGAGCACCACGTACATCGAGTAGTCGAGGTACGCCTTCTCGGTGAAGCTGGCAAGCGGCAGGCTCTCGACGTCGGCGCCATGGCCGCCGGCGACACCCGGTAGCCGTGGCGGTCCGCCGCCCGATCCGCTGGTCGAGATGCCTGCCATGGCCGGGGGTCGGGGAGCTAGGGCTCGCCGAGCTGCGCGTCGAGCGCCGCCTGCAGCTCGAGCAGCGCCTCGTGCTGGTCTTCGGCACCGGCGAGCCTGGCGAGGAGGGGGACGTCGAGGGCGGGGAAGGCTCGGCTCCGCGCGAGCAGCGTGTAACGGTCGCCCTCGAGCCCGTGGATGTCGATCGCACCGTCGCGCCACTGCCACACCTCGCCGATGCCTAGACCGCGGAAGACCTCGAGCTTGTCGACGCCCCCGGAGGTCCAGATGACCTCGATCGCCAGGTCCGGCACCTCCTTGCGGCTCGCGTCGCCCAGGACGTAGCACTCGTCGGGTTCGATGGCGCGCTCCTTGGGGGCGTTGCGCAGAGTCCAGCTTCCGTAGGCGGAGAGGCGCAGTCCCGCTCGCAACGCGTACAGCTCGACCATGCGCGCCAGCAGCTTCTTCACACTCTCGTGAGACCGCGCCGGAGTCATCAGCTCCAGCTCCCCCTCCAGGTAGGTCAGGCGCGGAACCGGCCCGTCGCCGCGCAGGGCGAGGATCGCCTCGAAGTGCTGCCAGGGCACGCCGTGCAGCACGATGCGCTGATCGGCCGACGCCACGATCTCGCCCGGGGGGACTTCAGCGGCAGTCGCCATGGCGAAAGTGTACCGCGGATACCCTCCCCGCCCCGCCAGCCGCCGGCCGCCGGCCACCGCCCAGCCTGGGCAGCAGGGCCTACGGCAGGAAGCCCTGGCGGTCGAAGAGGCCGGGGATGAGGTCGCTGTCGGGTGTGGCGCCTTCGAGCAGGTAGTACTGCATCTCGCCGGTGCTCACCTGCTCGACCCACACCTCCACCTGCGAGGTGGTGAAGCGCACCAGCGTCGGCCACAGGTGGCCGTTGGGTTTGGGGCCCACCACCCGCAGGAACACCTCCGAGCGCCCCGGCAGCGCGCCGCTGACGCACAGCGTCTCCGCGACGCAGAGCGCCTCCTTGCGCACCGGCTGCGCCTCGCCGAGCTGGTTGGTGATGGCGACCCGGAAGCGGAAGTCGGGAAACGCCGCCGAGCTCAGCGGCTCGCCCGGCGGCACAGGCGGCGCCGAGGCGGCCAGGGCCGTGCGCTTCCATTCCGCGCCCGGCAGGAACCCCAGCCGGTCGAAGCGCCCCGGCAGCTCGCTGCTGCCCGGGGAGGCCGCCTCGAGGCGGTAGTAGCGCTCCTCCCCCGTGCTCACCTGCTCGGCCCACACCTCGACCTGCGAGGTCGAGAACTTGACCAGCGTCGGCCACAGGTAGCCGTTGGGCTTGGGCCCCACCACCCGCAGGAAGG
Organism: Thermoanaerobaculia bacterium; assembly: GCA_035546355.1. Taxonomy (GTDB): domain Bacteria; phylum Acidobacteriota; class Thermoanaerobaculia; order Multivoradales; family JAIOJS01; genus DATKEH01. The sequence goes on along the minus strand of DATKEH010000035.1, from coordinate 13,298 downwards.
CCTCCGACCGCCCCGCCACGGCGCCGCTGACGCACAGCGTTTCGGCGATGCACGGCTCGGCCTGCCCCACCACCTCCTCGCCAAGCTGGTTGGTGATGCGGACGTCGAAGCGGAAGTCGGGGACGTCCGGCGAGAGCAACGGAGCCGACACTGTCGAGAGATCCAGCGCCCAGAGCTCGCGACCCGCGACAGGGTGGCGTGCCCCGAACAAGAGCAGGTCTCCGAGCTGCGCGACGTGCCGCGGGTCCGAGGAGAACAGCCCCGGGACGAGATCGACGAGAGCGTATGTCCCCTCCCTCGTGCCGTCGCTCCGCCACAGCTCGAGGCCGCTCGCGCCATTGGAGGCACCGTAGTAGAGGACGTCTCCCACCAGCGAAGGATCGAAGGGAGGGAACCATGGGTGGCCGAGCCAATTCTCGGGCAGGGCGGCCGAGGGCCCGGGCCATGCGTCGGCAAGGAGCTGGGTTCCCGCGGGGGTCCCGTCCGTCCACCACAGCTCGCGCCCCGTGAGGTCCTGGTGGACGAGGAGGAAGGCGCCCGTCTCGGCGCCCACGCCCTCCAGTACCCGCGCCTCACCAGGCGCCAACAGCTGCGACACTCCCAGCCCGTCCGTGCCGGTCGACCAGTAGGCAGCGGAGGAAAAGAGACCGGTGCTGAAGAAAAGGCGGTTGTCGCCGACGAGGAGATCCCGGGGTCGGCCCCAGTCACCTGCGGGCATCTCCACCTTCCGGGTGCCGGCAAGGGAACCATCGCTCAGCCATAGGGCAGCGCCGGTGCCCTCGATGTCCGCTACGAAAGCCAGCCCGTCCCCGAGGCCCACCAACGGTGTGGGGTCGTCGAAGGCGACGACCTGCTGCGTGCCGGCTTCGCTGCCGTCGGAACGCCACAGCCCCTGCGCGATCGGAAAGCCATCGGCGGCGGGAAGGTAGCCCGTGAAGAAGACGTGGTCGCCCAAGGGCACCAGGCCCTGCGTCTGGCTCCAGCCGCGAAGCGGACCGACGCGGCGCGTCCCCTGCTGGCTCCCGTCGCTGACCCAGAGGCCGACGTGCCCGAGCAGTGCCACCCCGCCTTTCCACGGCACGAGGCTCTCGACATCGCCGGGGCCCAGCTCCGCCAGCGCGAACGTGCCGCCAGGTGTGCCGTCGCTGCGCCACAGCTTGGGATAGGCACCCGTCTGCGCCATGAAGTACAGGAATTCGCCAGAGACGGTGAGGCGTCCCATCTGCTGCTGTTGGAAGAACTGCTCACGGGGCACCTCGGCCAGCAACTCGGTCCCTTCGGCAGTCCCATCGGTGACCCAGAGCCCGTCTAGACCGGAGGGACCCGTGGCGACGAAGTACGTCCTCCCTGCCCAGGTCGTCGAGTCCCGAGGGTCTCCACTCGCCGCCACCGGACCGACGATGTCTCGAATCAAGACCGTGCCGGGGACCGTGCCGTCGGTCCGCCAGGGCTCCACTCCGTGGATCCCGTCGTCGAGGGCGATGACGAGGTGGTCGTCGACGGCCAGCGCCGGCCAGGAGGCCCCGGAGATGCCCTGGCTCTCGAAGGCGGTGAGCTGGCGGGTTCCTGCGGTCGTGCCGTTCGACACCCACAGCTGGTCCCTCCCCTGGGCATCGCGCCGCAGAAAGAAGGCTCCATGGCCGGTGAAACCCCGCAAGAGGCCTCGGAAGTCGCACGGGCCGGGGCAGAGATCGGTCACCAGGGCGGTGCCGGCCGGGCTCCAGTCCGTTCGCCACAGCTCTCGGCCGTGTTGCTCGTCCTCGGCCGTCAGCAGGAGGTCCCCGCCCGGCAGCGGCGCCCACACGCGGGCGTGGGAAGAACAGGGGCCTGGGCAGATGTCCGCCAACAGCCATGTGCTCACGCCGTCGGTTGCCCACGGCTCCTCGCCGTGGACCGCGTCGACGGCGAGGATCACGGCTCTTCCGCCAGGCGCTACCTCGAGGTCCCGATCGACGGGGGTCGCGGCGAGCTCCAGGCGCCGGGTCCCGACAGCTGTGCCGTCACTGACGTACAGACCGCGCTGACCACCCTCGGGCATGGCCAGGAAGAGCGCCTGCCCACCACTGATCTCGAGGTCCGTTTCGAACTGGGTCGAGGCCGGGCCGGGCGTGAGGTCTGCCACCATGGCGGTGCCCGCCGCTGTCCCGTCGCTTCGGAAGAGCTCGCGGCCGTGCCCGGGCGACCGCCCCATGAACAAGAGCAGGCCATCCAGCACCTCCAAGCCACCGATACTGGCCCCCTCGGGCCCCGGCATCAGATCGACCAGGAGACGCGTGCCGTCCGACATGCCGTCGGTGACCCAGAGCTCGAATCCCGCCTCCGCGGTAGCGGCCGCGAAGAGCAGCCGGCCACCCAACTTGCGACCGCGCCCCTCTGCCTCCACGTACTGAAAACTCGCCAGCCGGAGCGTTCCGCGACGCGTGCCATCGGTGACCCACAGCTCCTGTGCGGCCGCGGACTCTGCCCGGAAGAAGTAGAGCCCCTTGTCCCCAAGCCCACCGATCCCGGGCGCTGGCCTCACCTCGACGCCGGAGGTGAGACGAAAGGTGCCCTCACTCGTGCCGTCGGTTCGCCAGAGGGCACCGTGGGCCGTGAACAAGAACAAGTCGCGCCCTGCAGGCAGGGCGGCGGAGACCGCGTCGGAGTCGCACGGACCGGGGCACACGTCCGCCAGCCGCCGGGTGCCGCTAGCGCTCCCATCGGTGATCCACGGCTCGCGTCCATTGGCCGGATCGGTGGCCGTGAAGAAGACGCCGGCACCGAAGCGGGCGAAATCACCTGGGAAGGATCGGCCGCTCGGCAGAACCTCCTCGTCGAGGTCGACGACCAGCCAGGGCGTGGTGCGATCGGGGGGAGGAGGGGCGCCGGCGGCGGCCGCCGCGGCGAGCAGCAAGGCCGTCGCGATTCCGAGGTACCCAGCGCGACCCTCACCCATGGCCGGCCCTCCGCCGAGGTCAGAGGTCCACTGTCAGCGTATACGGCCGCGGCCCGCCTGGTGTCCACCCTCGCGGGTGGTTTCTCTGTCGCCGGCTGCCGCCCTACGCCACTTCGGCCTCGTTGCCCTTGCGCTCGAGCCAGGCGCGGCGGTCGGCGGCTCGCCCCTTCGCCAGCAGCATGTCGATCACCTCGTCGGTCGAGTCGCCGGGCTCGACCACCAGGCGCACCAGGCGGCGGGTGTCGACGGCCATCACCGTCTCGCGCAGCTGCAGCGGGTTCATCTCGCCGAGGCCCTTGAAGCGGACGGTGTTGACCTTGCCACGGATCTTCTCCGCCGCGATGCGGTCGAGGATGCCCTTCCTCTCGCCGTCGTCCAGCGCGTAGAAGACCTGTTTGCCGACGTCGATGCGATACAGCGGCGGCATCGCCAGGTAGACGCGGCCGGCCTCCACCAGGGGCCGGAAGTGGCGCACGAACAGGGCGCACAGCAGGGTGGCGATGTGCGCTCCGTCGGAGTCGGCGTCGGCGAGGATGCACACCTTGCCGTAGCGCAGCCCGCCGAGGTCGTGCGAGCCGGGGTCGACCCCCAGCGCCACGGCGATGTCGTGCACCTCCCGGCTGCCCAGCACCAGGTCGGAGTCGACCTCCCAGGTGTTGAGGATCTTGCCGCGCAGGGGGAGGATCGCCTGCGTCTCGCGGCTGCGCGCCTGCTTGGCCGAGCCTCCCGCCGAGTCCCCCTCCACCAGGAACAGCTCGGTCTCGTCGAGGTTCTCGCTGGCGCAGTCGGCCAGCTTGCCGGGCAAGGCCGGGCCGGCGGAGACCTTCTTGCGCGCCACCTTCTTGGCGCTGCGCAGGCGGCGCTGGGCGCTGTCGATGGCGAGCTGGGCGATGCGCTCCGCCTCCTCGGTGTGCTGGTTGAGCCACAGGCTAAAGGCGTCCTTGGCCACCCCCGCCACGAAGGGGGTCGCCTCGCGCGAAGCCAGACGCTCCTTGGTCTGACCGGTGAACAGCGGCTCCTTCATCCGCACCGACAGTACGAAGGCGCAGCGCTCCCAGACGTCGTCGGGGGCGAGCTTGACGCCTCGCGGCAGCAGGTTGCGGAATTCACAGAACTCGCGCACCGCCTCGGTAAGGCCGGAGCGGAAGCCGTTGACGTGGGTGCCGCCCTGCGGCGTGGGGATCAGGTTGACGTAGCTCTCCTGGATCGGCTCCCCCTCGTCGGGGAGCCAGGAGAGCGCCCAGTCGACCTCCTCGTCGTGCCCCTTGAAGTGGCCGACGAAGGGGGGCGCCGGCACCAGCTCCGCCTCCTCCAGCTCGTCGGTGAGGTAGTCGGCCAGCCCCTCCTCGTAGTGCCAGTCCTCGTCCTCGTCGGGCTGCGCCTCGTCGCGGTAGGCGATGTGCAGCCCCGGGCTGAGCACCGCCTTGGCGCGCAGGCCGCGCTTGAGGCGCGGCACGGCGAACTTCGGCGAGTCGAAGAACTGCGGGTCGGGCCAGAAGCGCACCGTGGTGCCGGTGTTGCGCTGCCCGACCGTGCCGACGACCTCGAGCTCCTGCACCTTCTCGCCGCCGGCGAAGGCCATGGCGTACTCGCGCCCGTCGCGCTTGACCCGCACCTCGAAGCGCGTCGACAGCGCGTTGGCCACCGAGATGCCCACCCCGTGCAGGCCGCCGGAGAAGCGGTAGTTCTTGTCCGAGAACTTGGCCCCGGCGTGCAGCCGGGTGAGGATCAGCTCGACGCCGGTGACCTGGTGCTGCTTGTGCACGTCGACCGGCATGCCGCGGCCGTCGTCGGCCACCGACAGCGAGCCGTCGGCGTGGTGGGTGACGACGATCTGCCGGCAGTAGCCGGCGATCGCCTCGTCGACGGCGTTGTCGATCGCCTCCTGCGCCAGGTGGTTGGGGCGCTCGGTGGAGGTGTACATCCCCGGCCGGCGGCGCACCGGCTCGAGGCCGGTGAGGACCTCGATGGCGGAGGAGTCGTAGGTGATCATCGCGGGGAGGGCGCGGTGGGCCCCCGCGCCTCGCCGATTCTAGCGCGGCGAAGGAGCGGGGCGCTGGCGGCACCGGTACCCCGAAGCGCTCGCCCGATCCACGGCTGGAGGGCGGGGGCGCGGCCACGGGCGTCGAGCCCGCAGGGGCCTCGAGGCGAGCGCACACCCCACACCGACGGAGATCGCCGGCGGCCCGGCGCGAGCCGAATGGAGGCGCCGGCCCTCCCGTCGAACCCCTCGCGGCCGGCGCCGTCCCTCTGCGGGATCGACGCCCGTGACCGCGCCCCCGCCCGGCCGCAACCAGCTCAGGCGCCGGCGGGAGCGTCGCGCACCACCGAGCCCACCCGCTCGCCCAGCACCACCCGGCGGATGTTCCCCTTCTCCAGCAGGTTGAACACCACGATCGGGATGCCGTTGTCGCGGCACAGGCTGATGGCGGCGGCGTCCATCACCTTGAGGTCGCGCTCCAGGACGTCGTGATAGGTCAGCTCGGTGAGGAGGGTGGCCGAGGGATCGTGCCGCGGGTCGGCGTCGAACACCCCCTCTACGTTGGTCGCCTTGAGCAGCACCTCGGCGTGGATCTCGTTGGCGCGCAGCGCCGCGGCGCTGTCGGTGGTGAAGAAGGGGTTGCCGGTGCCGGCGGCGAAGATCACCAGCCGCCCCTTCTCGAGGTGGCGGATGGCGCGCCGGCGGATGAACGGCTCGGCCACCTCGCGGATGTCGATCGCCGTCTGCACACGCGTCGCCACGCCGCGCTTCTCCAGGGCGTCCTGCAGCGCCAGGGAGTTGACCACGGTGGCCAGCATCCCCATGTAATCGCCGGTCACCCGGTCGATGCCGCGGTGGCTGGCGGCGAGGCCGCGGATGATGTTGCCGCCGCCGATCACCACCGCCACCTCGACGCCGAGGCCGTGGATGTCCTCGAGCTCGTCGGCGATCTCCGCCACCACCGGCTCGGCGATGCCAAACCCCTGCTCGCCCATCAGGGCCTCCCCCGAGAGCTTGAGCAGGATCCGACGGTACGCGGGTGTGTCGGCCAACGGTCTCCTCAGGCCTTGCCGACCTGCTCCATGACCTCCTGGGCGAAGTCGGCGGACTTGCGCTCGATCCCTTCGCCGACCTTGAAGCGGGCGAAGCGCCGCACCTGGATGTTCTCGCCGATCTTCCCCACCTTCTCGGCGATCATCTCACCAACCGACTTGTCGGTGTCCTTGATGAACGGTTGCTCGAGCAGCACCGCCTCGGCGAGGAACTTCTCCACCCGCCCTTCGACGATGCGGTCGACCACCTTCTCCGGCTTGCCTTCGGCCAGCGCCTGCTCGCGGAAGATCTCCCGCTCCTTGGCCAGCACCGCCTCGGTCACCTCCTCGCGGCGCACGAACCGGGGGTCCGCGGCGGCGATGTGCAGCGCGATGTCCTTGACCAGCTCCTGGAAGTCGTCGGTGCGGGCCACGAAGTCGGTCTCGCAGTTGACCTCGACCAGCACGCCGATTTTGCCGCCGGCGTGGATGTAGGCGCCGACCGATCCCTCGGCGGCGATGCGCCCCGCCCGCTTGGCGGCGCTGGCCATGCCCTTCTTGCGCAGCAGCTCGATCGCCTGCTCCACGTCGCCGCCGGCCTCGCCGAGGGCGCTCTTGCAGTCCATGATTCCGGCGCCGGTGCGCTCCCGGAGCTCCTTGACCATCTGCGGCGTCACGCTCATGACTCTCTCCCAGTCGCAATGCGGGTATCGGGGATGGGCGGCGAGCGGCGCCCGCGGGGCGGCTCGCGAAAAGGTCGCCAGGAGGTCGAAGAGGGCCAGTCGCCACCGGGGCGGCCGGCTCCGACTGACCCTTCCGGTTGGGCTCGTGCGGGCGCGCCCGGCCGCCAGGCTCGCCCGCGGCCCCCACCGCGAGCTCCCCGTGGAGCGCGGCGGCGGGAACGAACGGCAGGGATCACTGGACGGCGGCGACCGCCTCCTGCTCCCCCGCCTTCTCCCCCATCCCCATGCCCTTCTCCAGCACGCCGGCGCCCTCCATGTAGGCGTCGGCGATCAGCGAGCTGAACAGGCGGATGGAACGAATGGCGTCGTCGTTGCCCGGGATCACGTAGTCGACCATCTCCGGATCGCAGTTGGTGTCCACCAGGGCCACCACCGGGATGCCCAGCTTGGTCGCCTCGTGCACCGCGATGTCCTCCTTCTTGGGGTCGATCACGAACAGGGCGTCGGGCAGCTGGGTCATCTTGCGGATCCCCTCGAGGTTGCGGCGCATCTTCTCGCGCTCGCGCTCGAGGCGCACCCGCTCCTTCTTGGTGAGCGGCGACTCCTCGTCGTCGAGGCGCCGCTCGGCGTCCTCGAGCCGCTCGACGGAGGTGCGGATGGTGACGAAGTTGGTCAGGGTGCCGCCCAGCCAGCGGTGGGTGACGTAGAACTGGCCGCAGCGCTGCGACTCCTCCTGCACCACGTCCTGGGCCTGGCGCTTGGTGCCGACGAAGAGCAGGCGCCGCCCCTGGCTGCCCAGCCAGCGGACGAAGTCGGCCGCCTCGCGGAACATCTGCTCGGTCTTCTGCAGGTCGACGATGTAGATGCCGTTGCGCTTGCCGAAGATGTAGGGCTTCATCTTCGGGTTCCAGCGCCGCGTCTGGTGCCCGAAGTGCACGCCCGCCTCCAGCATCCTCTTCATGGTGACTTCGCCCACGCCAGAGACTCCCTTACCGCTTGCTGAACTGGAAGCGCTTGCGGGCCTTGGGCTGCCCGTACTTCTTGCGCTCCTTCTTCCGCGGGTCCCGGGTGAGGAACCCGGCGTCCTTGAGCCGCTCGCGCAGCTCGCCGTCGTACTCGATCAGGGCGCGCGACAGCCCGTGGCGGATGGCGCCCGCCTGGCCGGTCGCGCCGCCGCCGGCGACGGTCACGGTGATGTCGAACTTGTCGACCGTCTCGGTCAGCTGCAGGGGCTGCCGGACCACCATCTTCAGCACGTCGTTGCCGAAGTAGGTGTCGAGGTCGCGGCCGTTGACCAGCATGTTGCCGCCGCCCGGCCGCAAGTAGACGCGCGCCGTGGCGGTCTTGCGCCGGCCGGTTCTGTAGTGCTGCGTGGTCTCGTTCAATGCCCTCTCCTCGCGGCTCAGATGCCGAGCTCGTAGGCCTGAGGCTGCTGCGCCTGATGCGGGTGCTCGGGCCCCTCGTACACCTTCAGCTTGCGGTACAGCTTGCGGCCCAGTCGGTTCTTGGGGAGCATCCCCTTGACCGACAGCTCCACCAGCCGGCGTGGGCGCCGCTGGCGCAGCTCCTCGGCGGTCTCTTTCTTCATGCCGCCGGGGCGGCCGCTCTGGCGGTGGTAGATCTTCTGACCCTGTTTGCGGCCGGTGAGCGCGACCTCGCCGGCGTTGACCACGATGACGAAGTCGCCGGTGTCGTGGTGCGGGGTGTACTGCGGCTTGTGTTTGCCGAGCAGCAGCCGGGCGACCTGCGTCGACAGGCGGCCCAGGGGCACGCCCGTCGCGTCGACCACGTGCCAGCTGCGGGGCACCTCACCGGCCTTGGGGGTGAAAGTCCTGTTCATCGCTGCGCCCGTCCGTGCGAAATCCTCGCTGTGGGTTCGATGCCGCTCGCCCCGTCGTGCAAGGCGAACCTTCACCGCACGCGGCATACCCATGCCGCCCCTTGCGGCGCAAAGGGCCTCTGATGATAGGTAAGGGCGAGGGGGAAGTCAAGCAGCGGGAAGGGGCTTGCGAGGCGATAGACTCGGCGGCCGATGGACGCGCCCCCCCCGGACAAGAACCCCCGCCAGATCCAGCAGATGTTCGGCCGCGTGGCGCCGGCCTACGATCGGCTCAACCACCTGCTGTCGGCGTCGCTCGACCGGGTGTGGCGGCGGCGCGCCGCCGCGGCGCTCACCACCCCCGCGGACGGGCCGGCCCTCGACCTGTGCTGCGGCACCGGCGACCAGGCGGTGGCGCTGCGGCGCCGGGGAGCGCGGGTGGCGGCGGCGGACTTCTGCCTGCCGATGCTGGCCCTGGCGCGTCCGAAGATGGCGCGGCTGGATCCGCCGCGGCCGGGGTTGCTGGCGGCCGACGCGCTGGCTCTCCCCTTTCCGGGCGAGAGCTTCGGCGCCGCGACGGTCTCCTTCGGGCTGCGCAACGTGGTCGACCTCGATGCGGCGCTGCGCGAGCTGGCGCGCGTGCTGCGTCCCGGCGGGCAGCTGCTGGTGCTGGAGTTCGCCCTCCCCCGGCTGGCCCCGCTGCGCGCCCTGTACCTGCTCTACTTCCGGCGGCTGCTGCCGTGGGTCGGGCGGCTGGTGTCGCGGCACCGCTCCGCCTACAGCTACCTGCCCAGCTCGGTGCTCGAGTTCCCGCAGCGCCGCGGCTTCCTCGCTCACCTGGCGGCGACGGGGTTCGCAGAACCCTCCTGGCGCGACCTGTCGGCCGGCGTCGTCTGCCTCTACACCGCCCGGAGGGCACGATGACCGACTCGCAGACCCTCGCCAGCAAGATCCTCGACGGCCGAGCGCTCGCCGCCGTCATCCGCTCGGAGGTGGCCACCGAGGTGGCGGCGCTGGTGGCCGCGGGCGGGCGCCGGCCCGGCCTCGCCGCCGTGCTCGTAGGCGACGACCCGGCCTCGCGCATCTACGTCGCCAACAAGGGCAGGGCCTGCGAGGAGGTGGGGATGGAGAGCCGCACCCATACCCTCGCCGCGGACACCTCTCGCGAGGCCCTGCTGGCGCTGGTGGAGGAGCTCAACGCCGACCAGGCCATCGACGGCATCCTGGTGCAGCTGCCGCTGCTCCGGCACCTGGGGAGCCGCGAGGTGCTCGAGCGCATCGAGCCGGCCAAGGACGTCGACGGCTTCCATCCCATCAACGTCGGCCGCCTGTGGACGGAAGAGGAGGGGCTGGTCCCCGCGACGCCCTCGGGGATCGTCGAGCTGCTGCGGCGCCAGGAAGTGGAGCTGGTGGGGCGCCACGCGGTGGTCGTCGGGCGCAGCAACATCGTCGGCAAGCCGATGGCCGCCCTGCTGCTGCGCCAGCACTGCACGGTCACGATCGCCCACTCGCGCACCCGCGACCTCGCCGCCACCTGCCGGCAGGCCGACGTGCTGGTGGCGGCGGTGGGGCGGGCCGGCTTGATCGGCCCCGACCACGTCAAGCCGGGCGCGGTGGTGGTCGACGTCGGCATGAACCGCCTGGCCAGCGAGGAGGAGGTGGGCCGCGCCTTCCCCGGGGACGCCGCCAAGCTCGAGCGTTTCCGCCAGCGCGGCTCGCTGCTGGTCGGCGACGTCGACTTCGACCGCGTGGCGCCGCTGGCGGGCGCCATCACCCCGGTGCCCGGCGGCGTCGGGCCGCTGACCATCGCCATGCTGCTGGTGAACACGCTGCGGGCCTCGCGGCGGCGGCAAGGGGTCGCGGCAACGGTCACCGCGGCGGGCTCGGGGTAGCGACGGTGGGGCGCCTGCTGGTCGGCCTCACCGGGGGCCTGGCGTCGGGCAAGTCGACGGTGGGGCGTCTGCTGGCCGCGGCGGGCTGCACCGTGATCGACGCCGACCGCCTGGTGGCCGAGCTGTACGCCGCGGGGCAACCCGGGGCGGCGGCGGTCCGCGAGCTGTTCGGGGATCGGGCGCTGGCCGCCGACGGCAGCGTCGACCGCGAGGCGGTGGCGCGGCGGGTGTTCGCCGACCCGCAGGCGCGGCGCCGGCTCGAGGCGGCGATCCATCCGCTGGCCGCGGAGCGCTTCCGCCAGCGCGCCACCGGCCTCGACGGCATCGTGGTCCTCGAGGCCACCCTGCTGGTGGAGGCCGGATGGGCCGAGGTCTTCGACCGGGTGGTGACGGTGGAGGCCGCGCCCGCGGTGCGGCTCGAGCGGGCCATGGCGCGCGGCATGAGCCGCGCCGAGGCCGAGCGGCGGCTCGCCGCGCAGGGCCCTGGGGATGCCCGCCGCGAGGGGGCCGACGTGCTGCTGCACAACGACGGCGGGCTCGACGAGCTGCGCCAGGCCGTGGCACGCTTGGTGCACGATTTGAGAGCGCGCCTCGCCACCGGCCCGGCGAGCCCACGGTTGTAAGATCGATCCGGCTGGACGGGGTGCCCGCGGCCGGTGGCCGCGGCACCGTTCCCACTGATTTCACGGAGGTCCCTTCATGGCGCTACTCACTCGCGAAGAGCTGCGATCCCTGCTGGACGAGGGCGAGCCCCCCTGTGTGTCGATCTACCTCCCCACCCATCGCGCCGGGCTCGAGACCCAGCAGGACCGGATCCGTCTCAAGAACCTGCTGCGGCAGGCCGAGGAGCAGCTCGTCGAGCGAGGGATGGGCAGGACCGCGTTGGCGCAGATGCTGGAGCCGCCCCGCCGCCTCCTCGAGGACGGCACCTTCTGGCAGCATCAGAGCGACGGGCTGGCGGTGTTCGCCGCCGCCAACGCCTTCCGTCGCTTCCGGGTACCCCTCTCCTTCGCCGAGCTGGCCCTGGTCGGGGAGCGGTTCCACGTCGCGCCGCTGCTCCCGCTGCTCGGCGGCGACCGGCCGTTCCACGTGCTGGCGCTGTCGCAGAACCGGGTGCGGCTGTTCGAGGCGAACCGCCACGACATCCGCGAGCTCGACCTGCACGACATCCCCGAGAGCCTGGCCGAGGCGCTGGGCTACGACTTCGAGCAGAGGTCGCTGCAGTTTCACACCGGCACCGGCGCGCCGCAGCAGGTGGCGGTGAAGGGCCGCGCCCAGGGGGCCGGCGGCCCGATCCACGGCGGCCGGCGGGCGGCCATGTTCCACGGCCACGGCGCCGGCGTCGACGACAGCAAGGAGGAGGTGCACAAGTTCCTGCAGATCGTCGACGACGGCGTGCGGCGGCTGCTGCGCAACCCGCAGGCGCCGCTGGTGGTGGCGGCGGTCGACTGGGTCAACGCGATGTACCACGAGGTCTCCAAGCACCCCAGCGTCCTGCCCCAGGGCGTCGAGGGGAATCCCGACGCTTGGAGCCTGCAGGAGCTGCACGCCAAAGCGTGGCAGCTGGCGGAGCCCCATTTCCGCAAGAGCCAGCAGGAGGCCGCGCAGGCGTTCGACGACATGGCGTCCAACGGCCGCGCCAGCCACCACCTCGAGGACGTCCTCACCGCCGCCTTCGACGGCCGCGTCGACACCCTGTTCGTGGACGTCGAGGAGCACCGCTGGGGGCGCTTCGACACCGCCCAGCGGGAGGTCGAGCTGCACGGCGAGCGCGAGAACGGCGACGAGGACCTGCTCGACCGCGCGGCCCTGGAGTGCCTGGTGCACGGCGGCACCGTCTTCGCGGTGGAGTCCTCGCAGGTACCCGGCGGCGGCCCGGTGGCGGCGGTCTACCGCTATTGACGCTCCCCGGCTTCACCCTGGTCACCGGCAATCCCGACAAGCGCCGCGAGGCCGAGGCGGCGCTCGGGCACGCGGTGGCGGTGGCGGCGATGGACCTGCCGGAGATCCAGTCGCTGGACCTGCTGCAGGTCCTCGACGCCAAGGGCGAGGAGGCGTGGAAGCGGTTGCAGCGGCCGCTGGTGGTCGAAGAGACCGGGCTCGAGCTCGCCGCCCTCGGCGGATTCCCCGGGCCGCTGGTCAAATGGATGCTCGCCACCATCGGCGCCGAGGGGATCGCCGGGCTCGCCCTGGCGCTCGGCGAGACGCGGGCGGTCGCCCGCTGCGCCCTGCTGTACCGCGATCGCGACCGCCAGGTCGTGGGGCAAGGGGAGACCCGCGGCGTGCTGGTGCTGCCGCCGCGTGGCGACGGGGGCTTCGGCTGGGATCCGGTGTTCCAGCCCGCCGGCGAGGAGCGGACCTACGGCGAGCTCGACCCGGCCGCCAAGGTGGCGATCGGCCACCGCGGGCGCGCCTGGCGCGCGCTGGCCGGCAAGCTCGCCGACGGCGACTAGCCCCTCTCTCCCCTCTCGCGGGAAGAGCGGCTCGGAGCGCCGTCGGCGCCTCGCAGCTCTCGTTCAGCCCGGGTGGGCGCCCTCCTCCTCTTCGCGCCACAGCACCCGGTACACCGGCACCCGCTGCTGCAGCCCCTTGAGCTGCAGCTCTCCCAGCGACTCGGTGAGGAAGCCGTTGCCCAGCTCGTCGAAGGTGGCGCCGCCGATGACGATCTCCCCGGGGCCGGCGGCGGCGTCTTCGAGGCGCGCCGCCACATTGACGGTGTTGCCGAGGATGGTGTAGTCGACGCGGCGATTGCTGCCCACGTCCCCCACCACCACCGGGCCGGTGTTGATGGCGATGCGGGCCAGCACGGGGCTGGCGCCGCGCGCGCGACGGTCGCGGTTCCAGCCGTCGATCGCCCGTTGCACCTCGATGGCCGCGCGCACCGCCCGCGCCGCGTGGTCCTGCTGCGCCATCGGCGCCCCGAAGAAGGCCATGACGCAGTCGCCGATGAACTTGTC
>DATKEH010000034.1:0-4803 GCA_035546355.1 Thermoanaerobaculia bacterium | reverse complement strand
CTTCGTCATCCTGCACCTGCTGACGCGGCTGGGCGCGAAGGTCGCCTATCACGACCCCTTCGTCAGCGAGGCGCCGCACATGCGCCACTTCCCGGAGTTCGAGGGGCTCGAGAGCGTGCCGCTGAGCGAGGCGAGCCTGCGGGCCCAGGACGCGGTGGTGCTGGTGACCCACCACTCGCGGGTCGACTACGAGCTGGTGGGGCGCCACGCGGCGCTGATCGTCGACACCCGGGGAGTGTTTCGCGAGCCGGCGGCGAACGTCGTGCGGGCGTGAGCGCGCCAGTCGCACAACATCCAGCGCTGGCGGCACGGCGTCATGCTGCTAGATCGCCGCCGCACGGAGGAATCGCCGTACGGTGTCGGCGCCCTCGCGGAACTCCTCATAGAGCCGGCCATGGTCGAGGGTCGCGTAGCCGTGGCCGATCCGGTTGCACAGGCTCGCGGCACTGTGGAGGCTCGAGGCCAGCTCGGCGGTGATCACACCACGCTCGGCGAGCACGGCGAAAACCGACGGCACGTCGTCGGGCGGCCCCCAGCCGGCGTCGGCAATCCAGTGAGCGGCGAGGTCGATCGGCTCCTGAATGGCGAGGAACACGTAGAAGGCGGCCAGATCGTGGGTCTTCTTGTCGCCGACGAACTCTTCGCGAGGCCGATCGAAGAGAGCCTCGGCATCTCGCAGGTGGGCTTCGGCAGCGGCAATCTTGCGCCGAGCGACGTCAGCTCGCACCATCGACGGCGGACTCCTGCAGCCGCGCGATCGCGGCCTCGTGGATGCGGCGCGCGAGGGGCGCGAAGTCCCACCAGTCGAGCATCGCTCGCGCTTTGAAGTCGGCCCAGGCATGAGGCTCGCCCTCGACAAGCACGACGCCGTCCCGAGCGATCTCGAAGCGCAGGAGCGGAGAGGCCTCGACCAGATCGACGACATCCACGACCCGGCCGGTGGCCCGCTGGACGGCGAAGGCGATCTCGTCGTGACGCCGGCGAGAATGTCCAGGGGCCTCGCCGAGGAGCTCGAGGCCGAGGTCGAGGTCGGACCGGGGGCGGGCGCCGCCCCGGGCTGGCGAGCCGAAGAGCACGGCGAGGCGGACCTCCGGCCGCGCCTCGAGCACCTGCCTGATCTGCGCCAAGAGCATGAGGAATGATAGCAATCGAAGCCGAGGGGGTAGACGGAGTTGGCGGAAGCGCATGGGAATCGAACCCACCCCCGACGCCGTAACCGGCGCCGGACAACGGTTTTGAAGACCGCGGGAGGCACCAGCCCCCGAGCGCTTCCGGGGAGGATTGTAGCGCGGGGGTGGTCCAGGGCCCACCGAGGGTCGTAGGGGCGGGGCCGCCTTGCCGGTCGTAGGGGCAGGGCTCCGTCCCCGCCCGGGCGATGGTGGGGTCCCCCGCCCCGGGCCGGCGCGGAGGCCGGCCCCTACGACGGGTCGTGGTGGCCTCGTCCGGCCCCTACGACGGGTCGTGGTGGCCTTGCCGGTCGTAGGGGCGGGGCTCCGTCCCCGCCCGGGCGATGGGTGAGGGCCCCCGCCCCGGGCCGGCGCGGAGGCCGGCCCCTACGACGGACCGTGGTGGCCTCGTCCGGCCCCTACGCGCCTCGTCCGGCCCCTTACGCGCCGTCGTAGTCGTGGGCGCGCTGCACCGAGCCGTCGCCGGCGTGGATCACCAGGCGGCTCGGCTCGTGGCGGCGGGCGAGGCGCCGGGCGGTCGCCAGCGCCTGCTTCTTGGTCTCGTGGTAGCTGGTGGCGCGGCCGCCGTCGCTGCGCACCGCCCACCCCTCCTCCTCGGGGCGCACGCGGAAGACCGTGCGGGCGCCGTCACGGTCGCGGCCGCGGGACGCGAAAGCGACCGCCGCGGCGCCTGCGGCAGCCGCCGCCAGGCCGGCCGCCGTCGCCAGCGCCACCTTGCCGACGCTGCGATCGGGCTTCTTGCGCCCCGGCAGTGACAGCAGCTCCCGGCCCTTGCGGGCCAGCTCCTCCACCCGCTCCTTCCTCTTCATCATCCCACCATCCTCCTCGTCCTCCCGGCGACGCAAGCAGCGTGCCGGGGCCTCAGGTGACGCGAGCCAGCCATCGGTCGGCGCCCACCAGCCGGCTCCAGGCGCAGCCGGTGTGGTACCAGTGCAACAGGAAGGCCTCGCGGGCCGCCCGCGCCCACCAAGCGAGGCCCCTCGGCGACGCCTCCGGCGCCGGCGAACAGCTGGTCTCGAGCCCCAGCCCTCGCGCCAGGGCGGCGGCGCGCGCCAGGTGCAGCGGGTCGGAGACCATCACCACGCGAGCCCAGCCGTGGCGGCGCAGGGTCTCGCGCGCGTTGTAGAGGTTCTCGAGCGTGTGCCGCGAGCCGTCCTCGCAGAGGATGGCGTCGCCGGGTACGCCCGCTGCCAGCAGGCGCTCCCGCCCGGCGGCGGCCTCACTGCGGGTCGCTCGGCCGGTGAGGCCGCCGGTCACCATCACCCGCGGCGCGACGCCCGCCCGCCACAGGGCCGCGGCGTGGTCGAGCCGGGCGGCGAACACCGCCGTCGGCCGGTCGTCGGCGAGGGCGCGGCCGAGCACCAGGATGGCGTCGGCCGGCTGGCACTCGTCCCGCCTCCCGGCGGCCAGCACCTGGCGCAGGCGCCACAGGACCGGCAGGCCCGCGCCGGCGGTGGCCACCAGCAGGGCGACGCCGAGGGAGGTCAGGGCGCCGGGCCCGAGATAGTCGGACCATCGATCGGTCACGTGCGGCGGCATGCGAGGCCATCATACCGATCTGTCCGGTGCGGCACCACCAGATTCCCTACGGCGGTTGCGGGCGGGGAGTTGACCATCCACACGCGGCGGCCGGTCAGCTCGGGGGCGAGCAGCGCGGCCTCCGACCGCAGGTCCTGCACGGCGGCGTGCAGGTGCGCCAGGGCGTCGTAGTCGTCGAGGGTGAGGGGCTCGCGGACGGCGATCCGCTCGAGCATTCGCGGCAGGCTACCACGGCCGGTCGCGGGCGGCCCTACGCGGGCGGCGACGGCTCGTCAGCGGGGGCGTCCACCCGCGGCAGGTAGACGCGGAAGGCGCTGCCGCGGCCCGGCTGGCTGTCGACGGCGATAAGCCCCTCGCTCTGCTTGACGATCCCGTAGACGGTGGAGAGCCCGAGGCCGGTGCCCTTCCCCTTCTCCTTGGTAGTGAAGAAGGGCTCGAAGAGGTGCGCCAGGGTCGTCTCGTCCATGCCGGTGCCGTCGTCGCGCACGGCGAGCATCACGTACCGCCCCGGCCGCGTCCCCGGATCGTCCCCCACGGCCTCCCGGCCGAGATCGACGTCCGCCGTCTCCAGGGTGATGGTGCCGCCGTCTGGCAGGGCATCGCGGGCGTTGACGACCAGGTTGAGGATCACCTGCTCGAGCTGCCCGGGATCGGCCCGTACCCGGCCCGGCCGCGGCGCCAGGCGGGTGGCGACGACCACCTCCCGGCCGCTGATGCCGCGCAGCATGGCCTGCATGCCGCCGACCATGGCGTTGAGGTCGACCACCCGCGGCTCGAGCGCCTGGCGGCGGCTGAAGGCGAGCAGCTGGCGCGTCAGGGCGGAGGCGCGGTCGCCGGCGCGACGGATCTCTTCGGCGTCCTTGCGCGCCGGCGAGTCGGCGGGAAGCTGCAGCAGCAGCAGCTCCGCATAGCCGTTGATCGCCGTCAACAGGTTGTTGAAGTCGTGCGCCACGCCGCCCGCGAGACGGCCGACGGCATCCATCTTCTGCACCTGGCGGAGGATCGCCTCCTGCTCGCGCAGTCGCCGCTCCACCTGGTGGCGGCTGTCGGCGTAGCGCACGGCGCGCAACAGCGTGTCGCCTCCGAAACGCCCCTTGACGAGGTAGTCCTCGGCGCCCTCCTCCAGCGCCGCCAGCGCCATCTCCTCGTCGTCGAGGCCGGTGACCACAACGATGGCCGAGCCCGGGGCTTCGCGCCGCAGCCGGCGCAGGCCCTCGAGGTCGCTGGCATCGGGGAGCGTCAGGTCGAGCAGCATGACGTCGGGAGGCGCCTCCGCCAGCCGCTCGATCGCCGCCCCCAGCGACGCCACCGCGTCGATCCGCAGGGCTTCGCCGCCCACCTCCTCCAGCAGCTCCCGCAGCGCGGTCGCCTCGTCCGCCTGATCCTCGATCAGCAGGACTCCCAGGCCCTGCCGCGTCACCTCGCCCTCCCCTCGGGCGGCGCGGCCCACCGTATCGCGGTCTTCCGACCGCTCACCCGACCCGTCCTCGGCAGCGTCGCCGCGGTCCGCCATGGGTCTCGATCCTCACCCCGATCTCTCGGCGTCCAGGTTATTGGGATCGAGGCACGCCTCGGGTATGGCCTCGGCGAGCAGCCGACGGATCCCCTCCTCGTCCCCCTGCGCTTGCAGCGCCGCCAGCCGATCGAGGATGTACCGCAGGTCGCCGTTCAGCTCGCCCGCCAGTCGCGCGGAGAAGATCTTCGGGTGGCTCGTGCTGTTGGTGGGCTCGCCGAGGCCGAGCTCCTCGTGCAGCTTCTCGCCGGGGCGCAAGCCGATGAATTCGATGGGGATCTCCTCGTAAGGTTCGAGCCCCGACAGCCGGATCATCTGCTCGGTCAAGTCGAGGATCTTGATCGGCTCGCCCATGTCGAGGATCAGCAGCTCCCCCGAGCTGCCGATGGCGGCCGCCTCCAGCACCAGTCGGGCGGCCTCCTGCGCCGTCATGAAGTAGCGCGTCATCTCGGGATGGGTCACCGTGACCGGCCCACCGCGCTCGATCTGCCGGCGAAAAGTGATCACCACCGAGCCCGAGCTGCCGAGCACGTTGCCGAAGCGTACCGCCAGGAACCGGGTCTG
>DATKEH010000033.1:0-3776 GCA_035546355.1 Thermoanaerobaculia bacterium | reverse complement strand
CGACCATCTCGCTCCACAGCCCCTTGTCGCCGAGGTTGCCGGTGCTGCGGTTCAGCTCGCGGGACAGCCGCGAGGCGTCGACCTGGCGGAAGTAGGGTTCGCGCCGCGCGAGCGGGTCGTCGCCCTCGGCCAGCAGCTCGGCCAGGGCCTTGCGGCTCCGCTCGAGCGTCGTCGCGAGGTCGGCGACGGCGGCGGTGGCGAGCTCGAGCCGGCGGACCCCCTGCCGGCCCCTGTCGCTCATCTGTAGCGCGTCACCGACGATGGCGGCGTCGACTGCCTCGTGCAGCAACTCGAAACCGCGCAGCATCTGCGAGTGGCCCCGCCCGTAGGCCTTGGCCATCGCCGCTCCCCGGCTCTCGAGCGCCTCGCCGGCCTCGCTGTTGCGGAAGGTAGGGAATCCGATGAAACACCTGATTACGTGAGCACCCATGTTCGTTCTCTCCTGCAGTGAGGGTTGGTCTTCGAAGGAAAACGTCGTCTGCGCCTGGACCCGGCGCATACAGGAGGGCCACGGGACTTCGGTCGGAAGCGGCGCGGGAGGCGGGATCGCGGGGGCGATCCGGGGAGCGGGAGCACGGCCCCGCTTAGCCGCGGAGCAGGATGAATCCGGCCCAGTCGGTCGGGGGGACGCCGGCCGCGGACAGCTCGAGCTGCGCCCGCCGCAACGCCGCTTCGGGTAGCTCGCCACCCGCGAGGTGGCGGTAGAAGGCGCGGAAGAGGCGTGACGTCGGCTCGTCTTCCACCTGCCACAGCGTCCCCAGCACGCTCGGCACGCCCGCTGCGATGAACCCCTGCGCCAGCCCGTGGACGGCCGTGCCGGTGCTGCCGGGCGAGCGCGCGGTCGAGCAGCCGGCCAGGACGACGAGGGAGGTGCGCGCGAGGTCGAGCCCCGGGATCTCGTGCGCCTGGAGCCACGATCGCCCGTCGGCGCCGGGCGCGAACGAGAGCCGCGCCAACGCCGGGATCCGCGGATGGGCCCAGGCGTGGGTGGCGAAGTGGGCGACTCCCGCCCGGGGCAGCTCCTCGAGCACGCGATCGCGCCGCGCCTCGTCGCCGAGCAGCACGATCGTGCTCGGGAAAAGCGTCCGGAGCGACGCCGCCTCATCGCGCGCGCCCGGCAGGCGAGCCAGCTCGCGGGAGGCCGAGGCGTCGGCGACGACCAACATCGCCTGCGCCGGGAAGCTCTCTTCGCGCCCGCCGAGGCCGAAGGGGCTCACCGTCACCTCGGTGGCCGCGACCAGGCGAGCGTCAGTCCCCGGCGCCGGGAGCGCGGCCCACGGCAGCCCGGCGAGGGCCTCGTCAGGCACGATGCGGAGCCTCGGCGGCAGCGCCTCGTCGCTCCAGAAGGGCAGCAGCAGCCGGGACAGCTCGCCGCCGGCCTCCTCGCCCCGGCCCTGATCGAGCGCCTCGGTCCACTCCGCGATGGTCCTGGCCAGGGGCTGCCGCGGCAGCCGCGGCCGCACCCATGAGGTGGCCCTTCGATCGACGCGCCAGACGACCATCCGCGTCCCCAGCTGGGCGTAGACGACGGCCACTTCGCCCGGAGAGAGGGAGGCCCTCAAGGCCGCGACCGGGTCCCCCGAGGATTCCCTGCCGGTGGCCGAGGCGCGGTACTCGAGGAGTGTGCGCAACGCCGCCAGGGGGTCGCCGAAGTCCTCAGCATCGAGCTCCAGCGCGCCCTCGAGCGCCTCCCGGCCGATGTCCCGGCCGTCGTTCCACAGCTCGCGGCCGGGCGCCAGCCGCAGCTCCGCGGCGCGCTCCAGCACGGCCTGCAGATCCGCTCGCGCGGCCTCGGGGTGACCGGCCGCCAGGTGGAGCTCGGCGCGTCGCTGCCGCAGGAGAGACTCGTAGAACGGCAGCGACTTCGCGATCGTCTCCAGGGACTGGTCGACGAGGCGCAGGTCCTCCTCGAGGTTCCTGCCGCTGCCCACCAGCGCCCGAGTGAGCGCATGGCGTGCCCGGAATCCCTTGCCCAAGGAGGAGTCCAGCTGCTCGACGCGACCGACCAGCGCCGCGGCCGCGCCGAGCGCTTCCCTGGCCCGCGCCGACTCTCCAGCCTGGTGGAGTATGCGGGCGCGCCACAGCCAGGCCTCCGCGACCTCTACCCCGCCCCGTATCTGTTCGAGGAGGGGAAGCGCCTCTTCCTGGAATGCGAGAGCGGTGGCCGGTGCGCCCTCGAGGCTGGCTATCACGGCGGCGCCCAGCAGGGTGGTCCCCCGCCGCGGCGACGACCCCTCCAGGAGACGCAGCGCCTCCACCCGCGCCCGCCAGCCGCCGGCGACGTCGCCGGCGATCTGCAGCGCCTCGCTCTCGAGGTAGCGGATCCACGCCGCGTTCTGCCGCTCTCCGGCGTCGCGCAGCAGGGGGAAGGCGGCGGAGAGGTCGGCGATCGCCGCGTCGTTGCCGCCCTGGCGCAGGGCGACGAGCCCGCGCAGCCAGAGCAGGTAGCCGCGGGCGAGCGGCGGCGGCGCCTCGGCCAGCGCCGCGGAGAGCTGGCGGCGCAGGGCATCGGCATCGCCCCCGGCGTAGACGGCGGCGGCGAGGCTGCCGACGCGGTGCCACTGCGCCTCGCCGCTGCCGAGCAGGGCGGCGGAGCCCGCCACCGCCTCGAAGGCGTCCCCCGCCGCGTCCACCGACAGCTCGTCGAGGGCCTTCCAGGCCCTGCCGTAGGCGGCGTGTGCCGGCGCCAGGCGGTCGCGCTGGCGGCCGTCGGCGAGCAGTGCGAGGGCGTCGGCGAGAGAGGAGTCGCCACTGCGGCCGGCGACGGCCGCGGCGACGGCCCTCGCCCGCCGCAGGGTCTCCTCCGCCGCCGCGCGGTCGCCCGCCTGCCACTGCCCGGCCCACTGCCCGAGCAACTCGGCGCGCATCCATCGGGCGGCGATCCCCGGCTGCGCCTCGGCCCAGCGGGCGAGCTGGTCGAGGTCGCCCACGGGCGGCTCGGCGGCGGCGGCCGGATCCCCCTCGAGGGCCACCTGGGCGTCCCGCAGGCGCTCGCGGCGGGTGCGCGCCTCCGCCGCCCAGCCGCTCGCGGCATCGACCTCCAGGTAGTCCTCCCAGCCGTGGAGGGCCTGGGCGCGCAGGGAGAGCTCCTCGAGGGCGAGGGCGCGGTTGAACCGTGCCGCGGCATCGCCGGGCGCGGCCTGCAGCGCCTCGTCGAGCGTCTCGAGCGCCCGCACCACGTCCACCGGCTCGCCGTTGTCGATGCCGCGCGCGAGCAGGGCGGCGGCGAGGTCGACCTGGGCGTCCGGCGGCGCCTCGGGCGCCGCCGCCAGCTCCTCGAAGAGGGCGATCGCCTCGCCGTGGTTGCCGAGGGCGAGGTAGGCCGCGGCGAGCGCCTGCCGCGCGCGGGTGGAGGGGCGGCGCTCGACGGCGGCGAGGGCGTCGCGGGCGGCGGCGGCGAGGTCCCAGCTCGCCGGCGAGCCGAGGGAGGGGTCGGAGACGGCGCGGAAGGTCGGCGGCGGCGCCTGGTAGGGCGCCTCGGCCAGCCGCGACGGCATGCTGCGCTCGGGCCCGGCGGCGGCGAGGACGCCCGCGACGTCGGGGTGGCGGGCGCCGAGGGCCCACCAGCCGAAGCCCGCCACCAGGGCCAGGCTGGCCGCCACCGTGACCCCCTCGACGAGCCGCACCCTGGCCGGGCGCCGCGGCCTGGCCCGCTGACGGCCGCCCTGCCAGCGCGCCGACTCGGCCAGCACGAAGCGGCAGGCGGCGCAGTCGGCGGCGTGCTCGATCACCGCCTGCCTGGTGGCAGGGTCCAGTCGCCGGTCGAGCAGACAGGC
>DATKEH010000032.1:0-6961 GCA_035546355.1 Thermoanaerobaculia bacterium | reverse complement strand
GGGCTGTCGGCCGCCACCGCCGCCGGCCCCTCCGCTGGGCTCGCTGCCGGCGGGGTCTGGCGCTCTCCGGTCTCCGTGGCCGCCTCCTTGCCGCGACCCCCGCGGCGGCGCCCGCCCCGCTTGCGGCGGCGGGGGCGGGCGCGCTCGCCGGCCTCCTCCGGCTCCTCGGCCGCCGCTTCCCCGGCGGCCGCTGCGGGCTGGGGCTCGGCCATCGCCTCGGCTTCGGCGGCCCGGCGCTGCAGTTCCGCCGGGTCGCGGTCGCTCCACTCGACCTCCTGCTCGGCGTGGTTGAGGCGCGGCACGCCGACCACCTCGATGCGGATGTCGAACTCCCGCTCGAGGTCGGCCAGCTGCTGGCGGCGGCCGTTCTGGACGGCTTCGGCGAGCTCGGGGTGGAGCCCGAAGCGCACGCTCTTCAGGGCGCCGCCGGCGGCCCGCCCCTCGATGCGCCGGATCAGGTTGAGGCCCACCATCTCGGGGCTGGCGACGCGGCCGGCGCCGCCGCAGGTGGGGCAGGCGCGGTGGGTGCGCAGCAGCAGCGCCTGTTGGATGCGCTGGCGGTTGACCTCGAGCAGCCCGTTGGCGCTGATCCGCCCGACCGTAGAGCGCGCCTTGTCGGGCTTCATCGCCTCCTTGAGCTCTTTTTCGACCTTGCGCTGGTTCTTGTTGCTGCGCATGTCGATGAAGTCGACGACCACCAGCCCACCGATGTCGCGCAACCGCAGCTGCCGGGCCACCTCGCGAGCCGCCTCGACGTTGGTCTGCGCCGCCGTCTCCTCCTGCGTCGCGGCGCGGGTGGAGCGGCCCGAGTTGACGTCGATGGCGGTGAGCGCCTCGGTGCGGTCGATGACGATCGAGCCTCCCGACGGCAGATCGACCCGCCGGTCGTAGATGCGCTCGATCTGCGGCTCGAGGTCGTAGCGGGCGAACAGCGGAGCGCGGTCGCGGTAGCGCTCGAGGCGGATCTTGGTGCGGGGCAGGAAGGTCTTGAGGTACTCCTCGGCCTTGGCGTAGGCGGCGTCGTCGTCGACGAGGATCTCTTCGATCGAGCTGTCGAGATAGTCGCGCAGCGCCCGCACGATGAGGTCCTGGTCGCTGTACAGCAGCTTGGTGCCGCGGCCCTGGCGCGCCTCCCCTTCCACCCGCTTCCACACCCGCAGCAGTGCCGACAGGTCGCGGTTCAGCGCCGTCTTGCTCTGTCCCGCCGCGTTGGTGCGAACGATGACGCCGCAGCCGGTGGGGACGTCGAGCTTGCCTACGCTCTCCTTGAGCTGCTTGCGGAGCTCCTCGCCCTCCACCTTGCGCGACACGCCGGTGGTGCCGTCGAAGGGCATCAGCACCAGGTACCTGCCGGGCAAGCTGAGGTTGGTGGTGAGCGCCGACCCCTTCTGCCCCTCGGGCTCCTTGGTCACTTGCACCACGATCGGCTTGCCGCGATCGAGGACGTTGTCGATGCGCGGCCGCTCCTTGCCGTTGGGCTGCCGGTAGTAGGCCTCCGGCACCACGTCCTGGATGGCGAGAAAGCCGTGGCGCTCGGCGCCGTAGTCGATGAAGGCAGCGTTGAGGCTGGGCTGGATGGAGGCGATGACGCCGCGGTAGATGTTGCCGCGGGTGAGGTGGCGATCACCGACTTCCAGCTGGTACCCCTCGAGGGTGCTGCCGTCGATGGTGGCGATGCGCAGCTCCTCGGGCTTCTGCGCGTTGATCAGCATTCGGCGAGTCACGATGTGGAGGAGCTCCTGGCCTGGAAGGGGTGGGGGCGCCGGGGTGGCGGTAGAGGCGCGAGCGAGCGGAGGATACCACCGAACCCACTCGGTCCGACCGCAACCACCGGCGCCGCTTGCAAATCCTTCCCGGCGGCGAGGAAGGACCTACACGCCGGGCCGGTGGCGGAGGCCGTCGAAGAGCCGGGGCCCGGCAGCCGGCGGCGCGGCGAAACCTCGGTACCCGTCCCAGGAGCCGGGGCCGGGGCGGCGAGGCGAACGGCCGCCGCACCGACCTGGCACGAGGGTTGCTGTAGAGCGATACCGTGCAGCGGCGCTCGTAACCTGTCCAGGACATCCCCAACGAGCACGCGGTAACGACTTCCTGAACCCCGCCAGATTCCAACCCATACCGGGGCGCCCTTCGGGGCGCCCCCGGCGCTTCTTTCGCCCCCGCCGGCGAAGGGGCAACCCGGCGCCGGCCCGCGGCGACGCCTAGTCCACCAGGATGTCGTCGGTCGGCGTGAAGGAGATCAGGCGCAGGTCGAACACCAGGTCCCCCTCGGGAGATCCCACCCATTGGCCCCGCGCCACCTCGCCCGGGATCCAGCAGCGGCGCTTCTCCCCCTCCACCATCCGCTCGACGCACTCGGCGAAGGCGGGGATCACCTTCTCGAGCGGCACCAGGGTGGGGCGTCCGCGTTGCGAGGTGGCGTCGAACACTTCGCCGTCCGCGGTGCGGCCGGTATAGCGCAGCAGGGCGGCGTCGCGCCGCGTCGGGTGGGCCGTCCCGGTGCCGTCCTCCAGCCGCACCGTCAGGGCTCCGGACGGAGTCCGCTCGGCGTCGGCGGGGGGGGTCCGCAACCACCCCGGCGCCGCCGCCGGCTCGAGGATGTCGAGCAGCTCGAAGTCGAAGACGATCGGCCTTCGCTGCCCGCTGTGGGGATCGGGTGGGGCGAGGTGCGCCGGGATCCACACCCGGCGCGTCTCCCCTTCGACCATCAGCAGCAACGCTTCCCGCCAGATCGGCGCCACCTTGGAGAGGTCCAGCACCCCGGGTTGGGCGCCGCGACTATTCATCAGCTCCTCACCGTCACTCGTCCGCCCGACGACGTGCAGCGCGACGCGGTCGTCGCGGCTGGGGCGGGTGGCTCCGGAGCCGGGGGCCAGCACCAGCGAGGCGAAGCCCAGCGGTGCGACTTCGGCCTCGGGCGGCGGCGCCGCCAGCGGCACCTCGGTGGCGAGCGAGGAGCTCGCGGGCGCCGCGGCGGCGCTGGTGACGAGGTACGCCAGCAGGGGGAGCAGGACCAGGGCAGGGAGAGTGCGTCGCATGGCCGGCACACGGTAGCCGCTGGCGGCGCCGCTTGCAAGGGGCGCCCCCTGGCCGCGATCAGCCGGCGACTGTCGAGATCATCCGCTCTAGGCGATCGAAGGCGCAGGCGAGCTCCTCGAGCGGTGGCCCGAAAGAGAGCCGCAGGTGCTGCCGGAGTCGCACCATCCGCTGCGCCCGGCGCTGCCCGGGATTGACGTCGAAGAACACCCCGGGGACGGTGATCACCTTGTGGGCCAGCGCGGCGTGGAAGAAGACCATGCAGTCCGAGAGCGGTGGCGGCAGCTCGGCCAGCGAGGCGAAGGCGTAGAAGGTGCCGTCGGGCGAGGGCTCGATGCGCAGCCCCAGCTCCCGGGCACGCCGCAGGACGAGCTCCCGCTTGGGGCGGAAGGCGGCGTGGATCGCCGCCACCTCGGCCTCCACGCGGTCGGCTGCGAGCAGCGGCACGGCGGCGCGCTGCAGGGGCCGCGGCGCCCCGCCGTCGAGGAACGAACCGGCGCTCGCCACCGCCGCGATCACCGAGCGGGGCCCGACCGTCCACGCCACCCGCCAGCCGGGGTACCGCCAGTTCTTCGTCAGCCCGTCGAAGAGCACGATCGGATCGGCGTCGACGTCCTCGACGTAGCGGGCGGCGCTCTGCATCGGCGCGGCTCCCGGCCGCCACACGTAGTGCGAATAGAACTCGTCCAGCAGCAGGGTACAGGAGAGCTGCCGCGCCACGTCCACCCAGGCCTCCAGCTCGTCGCCCGCCACCAGGCGGCCGGTGGGGTTGCAGGGATTGGACAGCAGCACTGCCGCCAGCCCGCGGCCGAGGACCTCGCGGCGCAGGTCGTCGGCGCCGAAGGCGTAGCCGTCGGCGGGGTCGAGCAGGATGGGGATCGGCAGGAAGGGGCGGAACAGCTCCAGCAGCTCCTCGTAGGCGGTGTAGTCGGGGAGGAAGTGGCCGAGGTGGATGCTGCCCAGGGAGGCGGCGGCGCGCGTCAGCGCAGCGCGGCCGCCGGGGGAGATGGCGACGTTCTCGGCGCTGTACTGCGAGGCCATCCCGCGGCGGTAGGTGCGGTTGTAGAACGCCGCCACCGCCTCCCGCAGCTCCCACAGGCCGGCCACCGGCGCGTACTCGTGGTCCGTGGCGCCGAGGGTGATGGCATCGAGGCGCGGCGGGGCGCCGGGAAGCGGGCCTGCCTCGGGTTGCCCCTGGCCGAGGTTGCACCACCGGGGGTCTCCCGGGCGATAGCCGCGAGCCCGCGCCTCCTCGGTGGCGAAGATGACGCCGGTCCGCGGCACCCGCCGGAAGGCCGACGGGGCCGAGGATTCGTCGAGGAAGAGGGAGACCGTCATCGCCGCGACGCTATCAGGCAGAGCGCCTTCGGCGGCCGACGACGGTCGAGGCCTGCTAATCGCCGGCCAGGCTGATCGGTACCCGTAGCTCGGTGGTGATCCAGCGCAGCACCATGTCCGCCGACCGCTCGCCCGTGCGGTCGAAGGAGAGGGTCAGCTGCTCCACCTTCTCCTCCTCGGGGAGGGCCTTCGCCGCCGCCGTCACGGTGAGGGCGTTGGTGGCGTCGAGGTCGATGGGGGTGAACTCCCCGTCGGCGAAGTAGCCGGCGCCGCTCAGGCCCAGCGCCGAGTTGAAGTGGACCTGCCACTGCTCGGCTCCAGGGGTAGTGAACAGCGAGTAGGTGCCGGAGGCGAGCGGCTGCCCCGCCACCAGCACGTCGCCGGTGACGGTGATCTCGGTGGCCTCGTTGGCGCCGGTGCGCCAGACCTTGCCGAACGGCACCAGGGCCCCGGACTCCTCGCCGCCGAAGATGTTCTCGCGGCCGCGCTCGTAGGGGCGGCTGTACACCACCCGCACGTAGGTGTCGTCGAGGGTGATCCGCGCCATGCCCATCGGGCTCGGGCGGCGCGAGGGGTGGAGGTCCTGGGCGGCGGCGGCGGCAGCGCCGGCGACCAGCGAGACGAGGGCAAAGGCGAGGCTCAGCTTCCGGGACAGCATGGGATTCCTCCTGGGGTCGGTTCTTCGGTTCGGCGGGATCGTATCAGGGGAGTGCCGTGGATCTACGGCAGGTCGAGGGGGGGTCGCCGGGCGAAGCGCCAGCGGTCACCCCGCCCGCTGCGCGAAATCGCGCATCAGCTCGGCGAGCCGCTCCACCCCGCGGCGCGGCATGGCGTTGTAGAGCGAGGCGCGTAGCCCGCCCACGGAGCGGTGCCCCTTCAGGTTGACCAGCCCCGCGGCGGCGGCCTCGGCGAGGAGCCGTCGTTCGAGCTCCTCGTCGGGCAGCCGGAAGGTGACGTTCATCCACGAGCGGCTGTCGGGGTGGGCGGTGCCGCGGTAGAAGTCGCCGCCGTCGATGACGTCGTAGAGAAGGCGCGCCTTCTCCTCGTTGCGCCGGGCCATGGCCTCCAGGCCACCGAGCTCGGTGATCCAGCGGCAGACCAGCCCGCTCACATAGATCGCCCAGCAGGGCGGTGTGTTGTACAGCGACCCGGCCGCGGAGTGGGTGCGGTAGGAGAGCATCGCCGGCAGCGTCTCCGGGCAGCGGGAAAGGAGCTCCCGGCGCAGCACCACCACCGTCAGGCCGGCTGGGCCGAGGTTCTTCTGCGCCCCGGCGTAGAGCAGGCCGTAGCGCTCCAGGGGCAGGGGCCGCGACAGGAAGTCCGAGGAGACGTCCGCGACCAGCGGCACGCCGTCGGGAGTCGGCGGTTCGGCGCGCCACTGCGTCCCGAAGATGGTGTTGTTGCTGGTGACGTGGAGGTAGTCGCTCTCGGGGTCGAGGAAGAGCTCCTCGGGGGCCGGGATGCGCGCGAACTCCTCGGCCTCGGTGCTGGCCGCCACCTGCACCTCGCCGTGCCGCCGCGCCTCCTTGGCCGCCTTCTTCGACCAGGCGCCGGTGAGGACGTAGGAGGCTCGGCGGCGCAGCAGGTTCATCGGCACCATCGAGAACTGCAGGCTGGCGCCCCCCTGGAGCAGCAGCACGTCGAATTCCTCGCCGGCCCCCAGCAGCTCGCGGATCCGCGCGATCGCCTCCAGGTGGATCTCCTCGTAGGTGGGGGAGCGGTGGCTGAGCTCCATCACGCTCATCCCGCTGCCCCGGTAGTCGAGGAGGTCGCGCTGCGCCTCGGCGAGGACCTCCTCGGGGAGCATCGCCGGACCGGCGCCGAAGTTGTAGACGGGTTCGCGCATCTGGGGATCCAGCCTCCTCAGAATTCGTGTATCAGCAGGCCGGAACGCAGCTTCGGCTCGAACCAGGTGGTCTTTGGTGGCAGCACCCGCCCGGCGTCCGCCACCGCCATCAGCTGCTCGACGGAGAGCGGATGGAGCGAGAACGCCACCGCGCCGGGGCGCGCGTCGACGCGCCGCTCGAGCTCGGCGGTGCCGCGCCCGCCGCCGACGAAGTCGACGCGGTCCGAGATGCGGGGGTCGGCGATGTCGAGCAACGGCGCCAGCACCCGCTCCTGCAGGATGGCGGCGTCGAGGGACGCCACCGGGTCGGGGTCGGACCGCGCCTCGGGCGGCATCTCCAGGCCGTACCAGCGCCCGCCCAGGTACATCGAGACCCGGCCGCGCGCCGGCGGAGTCGGCGGCCCGTCGGCGCTCACCGTCACCGCCTCCCCCAGCCGCTCGAGAAAGGCCGGCTCGTCGCGTCCGGCGAGATCGTGCACCACCCGGTTGTAGGGCAGCACCCACAGCTGATCGGCCGGAAAGAGGACCGCGAGGAAGACGTCGTACTCCGCCTCGCCCGTGGGGGCCGGATCGGCGGCGCGGCAGACGGCCCGAGCGCGGCTCGCCGAAGCCGAGCGGTGGTGGCCGTCGGCGACGTAGAGCGCCGGCACCGCCGCGAAGGCGCTGGCCAGCGCCGGCCCGGCGGCGGCGCGCCACACCGTGTGCCGCACGCCGTCCTCGGCGGTGAAGTCGTACAGGGTGTGC
>DATKEH010000031.1:0-12384 GCA_035546355.1 Thermoanaerobaculia bacterium | reverse complement strand
CCTGCGCGGCGTCTCCGAGGAGACGACGACCGGCGTCAACCGCCTCTACCGCCAGATGAAGGACGGCACCCTGCTCTTCCCGGCGATCAACGTCAACGACTCGGTGACGAAGTCGAAGTTCGACAACATCTACGGCTGCCGCCATTCGCTCGTCGACGGCCTCAACCGCGCCACCGACGTGATGATCGGCGGCAAGACGGCGGTGATCTGCGGCTTCGGCGAGGTCGGCAAGGGCTGCGCCCAGTCGCTGCGCGGCCAGGGGGCCCGGGTGGTGATCACCGAGATCGACCCGATCTGCGCCCTGCAGGCGGCGATGGAGGGCTACGAGGTCCGAACTCTCGAGAGCATGCTCGAGCGGGCCGACATCTTCATCACCGCGACCGGCAACCGTGACGTGATCACCGTCGAGCACATGCAGCGCATGAAGGACAAGGCGATCGTCGGCAACATCGGCCACTTCGACAACGAGATCGACATGGAGGGTCTCGAGCGGCTGGCCGGCGTCGAGAAGGTCGAGATCAAGCCGCAGTACCACGAGTGGGTCTTCCCCGACGGGCACTCGATCCTGGTGCTCGCCGAGGGTCGGCTCCTCAACCTCGGTTGCGCCACCGGGCACCCGAGCTTCGTGATGTCGGCCTCGTTCACCAACCAGGTGCTGGCCCAGATGGAGCTCTGGCAGCACGCCGACCGCTACGAGAAGCAGGTCTACGTGCTGCCCAAGGCGCTCGACGAGGAGGTGGCGCGCCTGCACCTGGCGCAGCTCGGGGTCGAGCTGTCGGAGCTCACACCGGATCAGGCCGACTACATCGGCGTGCCGGTCGACGGCCCCTTCAAGCCGGACCACTACCGGTACTGACGGCGGCCGGCGATGCGCCTCCCCGGAGCTCTCGGACTCGGGAGAGGCCGGGTCGCGCTTCCGCCCGGTGGGCGATAGGCTGGACGCCGGTGCGACGCACCCGGAGCGCCGCCGACAGCAGGGAGGGAGCATGGAGCGGCCGATCCTCGGCATCCATCACGTCACCGCGATCGCCACCGATCCCCAGCGCAACCTCGACTTCCACGCCGGGCTCCTCGGGCTGCGCCTGGTCAAACGGACGGTCAACTTCGACGACCCCGGGACCTACCACTTCTACTTCGGCGACGAGCGCGGTACGCCGGGGACGCTGCTGACCTTCTTCCCCTGGCCCTTGGCGGCGCGCGGCAGCCGAGGGGTCGGCCAGGCGACGGCCACCTCCTTCTCCGTGCCCGCCGACTCCCTCGGCTACTGGCACGACCGGTTGCGGGAGGCGGGGGTGGTGATGGAGGACCCTGCCGAGCGCTTCGCCGAGGAGCTGCTCACCTTCCTCGATCCGGACGGCCTCGAGCTCGAGCTGGTCGCCGAGGCGGCGGCCGAGGAGGTCGTCCCCTGGGAGAGCGGGCCGGTCCCGGCGGAACACTCGATCCGTCGTATCCACTCGGTCACCTTGTCGGTCGACGGCTATCAGGCGACCGCCGACCTGCTGACCTCGGGGATGGGCTTCGAGCTCGCCGGCGAGGCCGGCAACCGCTTCCGCTTCGCGGCCGGGAGCGGCGGCGGCGGCTGCACGGTCGACGTCCTCTGCGTTCCCGGTGCGCCGTTCGGCCGGGTCGCCGCGGGCAGCGTCCATCACGTCGCCTGGCGGGTGGCCGACGACCTCGCCCAGCGCCGCTGGCGTGAGCGGCTCGTCGAACGCGGCCTCGACGTCACCCCGATCCTCGACCGGCAGTACTTCCATTCGATCTACTTCCGCGAGCCGGGAGGGGTGCTGTTCGAGATCGCCACCGATCCGCCGGGCTTCGCGATCGACGAACCGGTCGCCGAGCTCGGGCAACACCTCCGCCTGCCCGGCTGGCTCGAGCCGCGGCGCGAGCGGATCGAGGAGGTCCTGCCGCCGATCCACCTGCCCGACCGGGCGCCCCGGTGACCTCCGGCGCCACCGATCCCCATCGCGACCAGCCGGTCCTCACGGCCGGTCGGCCGCTCGCCGAGGCGCGCGCCGCGATGATCCTCCTCCACGGCCGCGGCGCCGACGGCGAGGACATGCTCGGCCTCGCCCGCCACCTCCACCACCCGGAGCTCGCGTACCTGGCGCCCGAGGCCGCCGGCCGCACCTGGTATCCCGAGCGCTTCACCGCGCCGCGCGAGGCCAACGAGCCCTGGCTCGGCTCGGCGCTGGCCCGCGTCGGTGCTCTCGTCGAGGAGATCGCCGCCGCCGGCGTCCCGACCGAGCACCAGATCCTCCTCGGTTTCTCGCAGGGCGCCTGCCTGGCCTGCGACCTCGTCGCCCGCCATCCGCGCCGTTACGGCGGTCTCGCCGCACTGACCGGCGGACTGATCGGCCCCCCGGGCACAGCCTTCGAGGACCTCACCGGCGACCTCGCCGGCACGCCGGCCTACCTCGCCGGCGGCGACCCCGACCCGCACGTCCCCTGGTCGCGCGTCGAGGAGACCGCCGAGGCGCTCCGCCGGCTGGGAGCCGAGGTCACCGTCCGCCGCTTCCCCGGCCTCGGCCACACCGTCCACCCGGCGCAGATCGCGGTCGTCCGGCGGATGGTCGAGAACCTCGTCCCTGGGCGTCGCTGATCGGCCGGCTGGCGAGGGCACTGCCGGACGGCCGCCGCAGGACAAGGAAAACGGCCGGCCCGGGATCCCGGACCGGCCGTGAGTCTCCCCAGCGGGGAGGGTCGAACGGAGCGCTGGGCTCAGTACATCCCGCCCATGCCGCCCATGCCGCCCATGCCACCCATGCCCGGGGCGCCACCGCCGTTCTTCTCCTCTTCCTTGATCTCCGACACCATCGCCTCGGTGGTCAGCATCAGACCGGCGATCGACGCCGCGTTGAGGAGGGCGGTCTTGGTCACCTTCGCCGGGTCGATGACGCCGGCCTTGACCAGGTCCTCGAACTCGCCGCTGGCGGCGTTGTAGCCGACGTTGCCCTTCTCCTCGAGGAGGCGCATGACGATCACCGAGCCCTCCTGGCCGGCGTTGTTGGCGATCTGCCGCGCCGGCTCCTCGAGCGAGCGCCGGACCAGGCGCACGCCGACGGCGAAGTCGCCCTCGCCCTCGACCTTCATCACCGCCGGGATGGCGCGCAGCAGGGCGATGCCGCCACCGGCGACGATGCCCTCCTCGACGGCGGCCTTGGTCGCGTGCATCGCGTCCTCGACCCGCGCCTTCTTCTCCTTCATCTCGGTCTCGGTCGACGCTCCGACCTTGATCACCGCGACGCCACCGACCAGCTTGGCCAGCCGCTCCTGCAGCTTCTCGCGGTCGTAGTCGGACGAGGTGTCCTCGACCTGGGTGCGGATCTGCTTGACCCGGCCGGCAATCGTCTCGCGACGCTTCGGATCGTCTGAGTCGGTGACGATCGTGGTGTCGTCCTTGGTGATCACCACCTTCTTCGCCTCACCGAGGTCCTCCCAGGTCACGTTCTCGAGCTTGATGCCGAGGTCCTCGGTGATCACCTTGCCGCCGGTGAGGATCGCGATGTCCTCGAGCATCGCCTTGCGGCGATCACCGAAGCCCGGCGCCTTCACCGCGGCGACCTGCAGCGTGCCGCGCAGCTTGTTGACCACCAGGGTGGCCAGCGCCTCGCCCTCGACGTCCTCGCCGATGATCATCAGCGGGCGACCCTGCTTGGCGACCTGCTCGAGCACCGGCAGGAGGTCCTTCATCGACGAGATCTTCTTCTCGTGGAGGAGGATCTTGACGTTCTCGAGGACCGTCTCCATCCGCTCGGCGTCGGTGACGAAGTAGGGGGACAGATAGCCGCGGTCGAACTGCATGCCCTCGACCACCTCGAGGGTGGTCTCGAGGCCCTGGGCCTCCTCGACGGTGATCACGCCGTCCTTGCCGACCTTCTCCATCGCCTCGGCGATGATGCCGCCGATCTGCTCGTCGTTGTTGGCGGAGATGGTGCCGACGTGGGCGATCTCCTTGCCCTCGACCGGCTTGGCGAGGGCGTCGATGGCCGCGACGGCGGCCTTGACGGCGAGGTCGATGCCGCGCTTGACATCCATCGGGTTGGCGCCGGCGGTGACGTTCTTCGAACCCTCGCGGTAGATCGACTGGGCCAGCACGGTGGCGGTGGTGGTGCCGTCACCGGCCACGTCGGAGGTCTTGGAGGCGACCTCGCGCACCATCTGGGCGCCCATGTTCTCGATCGGATCGCTGAGCTCGATCTCCTTGGCGACGGTGACGCCGTCCTTGGTGATCGTGGGGGAGCCGAACTTCTTCTCGATGACCACGTTGCGGCCTCTGGGGCCGAGGGTCACCCGGACGGCGTCGGAGAGCTTGTTGACGCCGCGCAGAATGGCGCTGCGCGCGTCCTCGGAATAGGTAATCATCTTGGCCATGGTGTTTTCTGAACCTCCTGAATTCGTTGTGGGGGTGGGACTCAGCGCTCGATGACGCCGAGGATCTCGTCCTCGCGCAGGATCACGAAATCCTCTTCCTCGATGCGGATCTCGCTGCCCGAGTACTTGCCGATGAGGATGCGGTCACCCTCCTTGACGTCCATCGGCTGGCGCTGGCCGTCGTCGCCGATCTTGCCGGGGCCGACGGCGATCACCTCGGCCTGCTGGGGCTTCTCCTTGGCGGTGTCGGGGATGATGATCCCACCGCGCATCTGCTCTTCGCTCTCCAGGCGCCGGACCAGAACCCGGTCGTGGAGCGGACGGATCTTCACTGCGGTCGCGACTGCGTTCACTGTGCTACCTCCTCCTGATAGGGTTGGGTTGGTTGGGTGCTGCCTCTGCAGCGCTCCGGGGCGGCTGTTAGCACTCTCCCCGGTTGGCTGCTAACAGGATACCGCGCCGACCCCTCCTCCGTCAAGGGGCGGGCGGTGATGTCGCGCGGGGCTCCGGCGCTCGCGTCGCGGAACCTCGGTGCGGTGCCGGCGGTCTAACCCATGCTTCGCAACTCCCGCGCCGCCTCCGGCGTATAAGAGCGCGAGGAAGACCTCTGCCCGCAAGCCTCTCAGGAGCCCGATCGATGCCACGACATCGTGCCGCCCCGCGAGCCCTGGCCCTGGTGTTGCTGCTGCTCTCCGCCACCGCCTGCGGCAACGCCGAGGGCGAGCAACCCGGTCGGCGGGGGCAGGGCGGCGGTGCCGGCGGCGGGCCCGGCGCGCCGGGCGCCGAGGAGCGCGTGCCGGTGGAGGTGGCGGCGGTGCGACGGGAGCCGATGGTCTCGCTCTACTCCACCAGCTCGACCCTGCGCTCCGACCGCCGGGCCACGGTCACCACCCGCACTGCCGGGGTGATCCGCCGGCTGCTGGTGGAAGAGGGGGACGCGGTGCGGGAGGGCCAGTCGCTGGCGGTGTTGGACGACGAGGAGCAATCGATCGCCGCCGAGCGGGCGCAGGCGACGCTCGACATCCGCCAGCGGGAGTACGAGCGGCTCGAGCGATTGTTCGCCCAGGAGCTGGTCAGCGAGGAGGCCCTGGAGACCGCGCGTCGCGAGCACAGGGACGCGCAGCACGCGGCGCAGCTCGCTCGCGTCGAGCTCTCCCGCACGGTGATCCAGGCGCCGTTCGCGGGAGTGGTGCTCGACCGCCACCTCGACCCCGGCAACACGGTCACCTCGGGGACGCCCGTCTACACGTTGGCCGACGTCGACCCGCTCTACACCGACGTCGACGTCCCCGAGCGCCACGTTGCGCGCCTGTCGCCCGGGCAGCAGGTCCGGCTGACGTCGGACGCCGCGAGACGACCGGTGGCCGCCACCATCCAGCGGATCGCGCCCCAGGTCGACCCCGGCACCGGCACCGTCAAGGTGACCCTGGCCGTGGCCGCCGGCCAGGGGTTGCGGCCCGGCACCTTCGTGCGCGTCGACATCATCACCGACACCCGCGAGGAGGCGCTGGTCGTGCCGCGGTCGGCGCTGGTGGCCGAGGGCCGCCGCTGGTACGTATACCGCCTCGACCGCGAGGGGACGGCGGCCGAGAAGGTGGAGGTCACGCTGGGATACGAGGCGCCGGAGCGCGTCGAGGTGCTGCCCGTCGGCGGCTCGCCGCTCGCACCGGGCACGCCGGTGGTGGTGGCCGGAGCCGGCGCGCTCTCGGACGGCTCGCCGGTGGAGGTGATGGCGGAACGGGAGACCGCCGCGGAGGCGATCGTCGAGGAGTCCCGGTGACCGCACGGCAGGGCACCCGCCCGCTGCGCGCGGGACCGGGTGCCCGGCCGGTGCCCGTGAGGAGGAGCGGGTGGCGGTAGCCGCGATCTCGGTCCGCCGGCCGATCGCGGTCCTGATGGTGACGCTGGCCATCTGCACCTTCGGATTCCTGGCCTCCCAGCGACTGCCGGTAGAGCTGCTCCCCGACCTCTCCTACCCCACCCTCACCGTCCAGACCGAATACCCCGACGCGGCGCCCCTGTCGGTCGAGCAGTTCGTGACCCGCCCGCTGGAGGAGGCGGTGGGGGTCATCTCCGGGGTCCGCGAGATGCGCTCGGTGTCGCGCCCGGGACTGTCGGAGGTCATCCTCGAGTTCGACTGGGGCGAGGACATGGACTTCGCCGCCATCGAGGTGCGCGAGCGCCTGGGGGTGGTGCAGCTGCCGCGCGAGGCAAGCGTGCCGCGCGTGCTGCGCTTCGACCCCTCTCTCGAGCCGATCGTTCGCCTGGGCCTCACCGGCGACCGGCCGCTCGACGACCTGCGCCAGCTCGCCGACAGGTGGCTGCGGCCGCGCCTGGAGGGGGTCACCGGGATCGCCGCAGTCAAGGTCCGCGGCGGCCTCGACGCCGAGGTGGTGGTGGCGGGGGACGAGGATCGCCTGGCAGCGCTCGGCCTCACCCTCGACGACCTCGCTCGGGCCCTGCAGGCCGAGAACGTCAACGTGCCGGGCGGCGTGGTGCGCGACTTCAACGCCCTGTACCTGGTGCGGACGCTGCACGAGTTCACCGACCTCCGCCAGCTGCGCCAGACGGTGGTGCGCCAGGGGCCGCAGGGGCGGGTGCGGGTGGAGGACGTCGCCGACGTACGCCGCTGGCACCGCGACCGCGAGGAGATCAGCCGGCTTCAGGGCAAGGAGGTGGTCGAGCTGGCGCTGCACCGCGAGGGGTCGGCCAACACGGTCGCCACCGCCGAGGCGCTGCGCGCGGAGCTCGACGAGCTGCGTGGCGAGATGCCCCGCGACCTCGAGCTGATGATCCTCTCGGACCAGTCGCGCTTCATCGCCGAGGCGATCGACCAGGTCGAGAACGCCGCCTGGCTGGGTGGGCTGCTGGCCGTGCTAATGCTGTACTTCTTTCTCCGCGACGCACCGTCGACGCTGATCATCGCCCTGTCCATCCCGGTGTCGGTGGTCGCCACCTTCCTGCCCATGTACCAGGCGGGGGTGTCGCTGAACATCATGTCCTTGGGCGGGCTGGCCCTCGGCGTGGGGATGCTGGTCGACTCCTCGATCGTGGTTCTGGAGGCGGTCGACCGCCATCGCGCGCTCGGCGCCGGCCGTCGCCAGGCCGCCGTGGCGGGGGCCAGCGAGGTCGCCGGAGCGGTGACCGCCTCGACGCTGACCACGGTGGCGGTGTTCTTCCCCATCGTCTTCGTCAAGGGCGTGGCCGGGCAGCTGTTCCGCGACCAGGCCCTGACGGTGTGCTTCTCGCTGCTCGCCTCGCTCGCGGTGGCGCTCACCGTGATCCCGGCGCTGGCGGCGGTGGAGGTGGGGCGCGGGCGGAGCCTCCCCGGCACGCGCCGCACCGCCCGTTCCTACCGCATCGGCCGCTTCGAGCTGGCGCCGATGGGCGACGGGGTGAGCCGCAAGAGCCGGCTGCTCACCGCCCTGCTGCTCCCCGTCCGTCTGCTGCTGCTGGCGCTGCTGGCGCTGCTGGCGCTGGTCGGCGCCGGCGCCAGCCGCCTCTTCTTCCTCCTCACCTCTCCGCTCGCCCGCCTCACCGAGGGCCTCTCCCGGCGCTACCCGCGAGCCCTGGAACGGGCGCTGCGGCGGCGCTGGGCGGTGCTCGGTGCAGCGGCGCTGCTGCTGGCGCTCTCGATCACGGCCATGCCGCTGCTCGGCACCCGGTTGATGCCCGAGCTGGGCCAGGGGGAGTTCGCCTTCCAGCTGCGCCTGCCGGAAGGGACGCCGCTGACCACCACCTCCGGGGCGGTGGCGCGGATCGAGGGGCTGCTGCTGGACGACCCGCGCTTTGCGCGCATCGTCTCGACCATCGGCAGCCTCCCCTCGACCGCTTCGGGACGGCGGACGCTGGGAGAGAACCTGGCCCAGATCGACTTCGTGCTGCCGCCGGAAGCGCCGGGCGAGCTCCAGGACGCCGCGGTGGCGCGGGTGCGCCGGGTCCTCGACCACTTCCCGCGCATCGAGGCCGAGCTCGCCCACCCGGCGGTGCTGACGGTGGAGCCAGCGGTGGGCGTGCGACTGCTCGCCGACGACCTGGCCCTGCTCGACGGCGCCGCCGAACGGGTGCAGGCGGCGCTGGCGGAGATCCCCGGCGTCACCGACGTCACCACCACCTCGGAGCCCGGCAATCCCGAGGTGCGGGTGGAGCTCGACCGGGAGCGAGCGGCGACCGTCGGCCTGTCGGCGGCGGACATCGGCAACGCCCTCCGCCGCAAGGTCGCCGGCGAGGTGATCGGCGAGTTCCGCGAGGGGGAGGAGCGCATCGACATCCGCCTGCGCAGCAGGGAGTCGTTCCGCGACCAGGCCTCGGACATCGCCGACCTGCGGCTCCGCCTCGGCGATGGCACCGTGGTGCCGGTATCGGCCGTCGCCGCCGTGCGGGTGGATCGCGGCCCCGCCTCCATCCACCGCGCCCGCGGCTCCCGCATGGCCGAGGTGACGGCCGAGGCGCGTACCGCCGACCTGGGGTCGGTGCTGGCGGCGGTGGAGCGCCGGATCGGCGAGCTCGACCTGCCGCCCCAGGTGCGGGCGGAGATGTCGGGCCAGAACCAGGAGCTCGAAGTCTCCTTCGCCAGCTTGCGGCTGGCGCTGGTCCTCGCCGTCTTCCTGGTCTACGTGGTGATGGCGGCGCAGTTCGAGTCGCTGCTGCACCCCTTCGTGATCCTCTTCTCGGTGCCCCTGGCGTTGGTCGGGGTGGTCGCCTCTCTGCTGTTCACCGGTCACCAGATCACCGTCCTCGCCCTGATCGGCTCCGTCATGCTCGCCGGCATCGTGGTCAACAACGCCATCGTGCTGGTCGACTCCATCAACCGGCGGCGGCGCGAGGGGCAGCGGCTGGTCGCTGCGGTGGTGCACGCCGGCCACGAGCGGCTGCGGCCGATCCTGATGACCACCGCCACCACCGTCCTCGGTCTGCTGCCCATGGCGCTGGGGCTGCGGGCGGGAAACGAGCTGCGGGCGCCGTTGGCGATCACCGTGATCGGCGGCCTGCTGGCGGCCACCCTGCTGACGCTGGTGGTGATCCCCTGCGTCTACCTGGTGTTCGCCCGCGCCGCGGCGGCGATCGCCGGCGGCACTGCCGGCGCCGGGGAAGCCGGCGCGGACTGGCAGGAGGAGACCCAGCCCGCCCTGCCGATGCCCGCCGGCAGCGAGGACCGGGCGTGAGCGAGCGCCACCGGTTCCTGCCGCTCGACCGGCCGGTCGCGACCCTGATGCTGCTGCTCAGCCTGATGGTGTTGGGGACGGTGGCGATCTTCGAGCTGCCGCTGGACTTCATGCCGCAGGTCGAGCCCCCCTTCGTCCGCGTCGAGGTGAGCTACCCTGGCAGCCACCCGCTGGAGAACCTGCGCCAGATCGTCGAGCCCCTCGAGGCGGAGATCGCCACGGTATCGGGCCTCGAGTCGCTGGGCTCCACCGCCGAGGCCGAGCGCGCCACCATCCGCGCCGAGTTCGACTGGTCGGCCAACCTGGACCTCAAGAAGCTCGAGGTCCGCGAAGCGGTGGAGCGGGCGCTGCCGCTGCTGCCCCACGACATCGGCCGCATCACCTACCGCACGTTCAACCACGGGCCCAGCGACGGGGCCATCCTCGAGGCGCGCATCGCGGCGCAACGCGACCTCTCCGAGTCGTGGGATCTGCTCGACGAGCGCATCAAGCGCCCCCTCGAGCGGATCCAGGGGGTGGGCTCGGTCGAGCTCGGCGGCGTCGAGCCGCAGCAGGTACGGGTCGAGGTCGACCCGGCGGCGCTGCGGCGCCACGGCGTG
Source organism: Thermoanaerobaculia bacterium (assembly GCA_035546355.1). Lineage (GTDB taxonomy): Bacteria > Acidobacteriota > Thermoanaerobaculia > Multivoradales > JAIOJS01 > DATKEH01. The sequence continues at coordinate 2,246 of DATKEH010000031.1, read as the reverse complement.
CTGCCGAGAGAGCTGGTGGAGGCGCTGGAAGGCGCCAACCTCGACTTCGACGTCGGCGTGGTGCGCGGCGACGCGCTGCGGTTCGACGTGCGCTCTCTCGGGCGCTTCCGCTCCACCGACGAGATCGCCGCCCTGCCGCTGCCCGGCCAGAGCGTGCGGGTCGGCGACGTCGCGGAGGTGACGGTGCGCCAGCCGAAGATGACCTTCGGACGCCACCTCGACCGCAAGTTCGCCATCAGCCTGCAGGTCTACAAGGAGTCGGCCGCCAACACCGTCGACACGGTCGAGCGGCTTCTCGACCGGATCGCCGAGATCGAGCGCGACCCCGCCCTCGAAGGCGTCACCCTGGTGGTGTGGAACAACGCCGGCGAGGAGATCCGCAACTCGCTCTTTGGGCTGCGCGACGCCGGCCTCTTCGGCGGGCTGCTGGCGATCGGGGTGCTCTTTTTCTTCCTGCGCCGCGTCTCGACCACCGCCGTCGTCGCCCTCGCCATCCCCTTCTCGCTGCTGGTCACCTGCGGCTTGATGTTCGCCGCCGGGATGCAGCTCAACGTCCTCACCATGCTAGGGCTGATGCTCGGCGTCGGGATGCTGGTCGACAACGCGGTGGTGGTGATCGAGAACATCTATCGCCTGCAGGGGGAGGGGCTGGACGCCGATGCGGCCGCCCGTCTGGGCACCCGGCAGGTGACGCTGGCGGTGCTCGCCGCCACCGCCACCACCATCTGCGTCTGGTCGTGGCTGTTCCTCGCCGACCGCGACCCGATGACCATCTACATGGAGCAGATCGCCTTCACCATCTGCGCCGCGGTGTTCTGCTCGCTGGTGATCTCGCTGACCTTCATCCCCCTCGCCGCGGCGCGCTTCGTGCCCAGCAAGCCGGTGCGGCGCGGCTTCGTCCTGCGGCGCCTGGTTCCCGCCTACCGCCAGCTCCTCGGCTGGACCCTGCGCCACCGCTTCCTGACGCTGCTGGGCCTGCTGCTGCTCGCTTCCTCGGCGCTGATCCCCATCCAACGCGTCGAGAAGAGCGCCGAGCCCAAGCTGCGCGAGACCTACGTGCAGATCTTCCTGCGCTCGCAGGATCCCACCACCCTGGAGCAGATGCAGGCCCACGTCGGCCGGGTGGAAGAGTGGGTGGAGTCGCGCCGCGAGGAGCTCGGCTACCAGAACCTCTACGCCTGGTTCCGCGAGCAGGGGATGGGCGCGGTGTGGGTGTACCTCGATCCCGAAGCCGCCACCGAGAAGACCCTCGCCGAGCTGAACGCGAAGCTCGAGCGGGGGCTGCCCCGGATCCCCGGCGTCGAGGTCACGGTCGGCGAACGCGAGTGGTGGCGTCGCGGCGGCTCGGGCGACAGCACCCGCGTCGCGGTGGCCCTGCACGGCGACGACCCCGAGTACCTGCAGAGTCTCGCCCTGGAAGTGGAGGCGTTCCTGGAGGCGATGGACGATCCCGACCTGCGGGAAGTCATGGGGCCCAGCATCGAGGGGCAGCACGAGGCGGTGGTGGCCGTCGACCCGGAGCGGGCGCACTCCCTCGGCATCAGCCCGCGGCGGATCGCCGAGACGGTAGGCCTCACCTTCCGCGGCCGCAACCTGCCGCGCTACCAGCAGGAGGGGCGGGAGCTGGAGATGTTGGTGGCCCTGCCGGAAGACCTGCAACCCGGCGTGGCGACGCTCGAGGACTTGCCGATTCCCCGCGACCAGGGCGACACCATCCCGCTGGGCGCGGTGGCGACCGTACAGGTGCGGCGGACCCAGCCGTCCATCCGGCGCGAGAATCGGCTGACCACCACCTGGGTGTCCGCGGAGCTCTCCAAGGCCGTCACCACCGAGCAGGCCCAGCAGCGCGTCGGCGCACGCATGGCAGGCTTTCCCCTGCCGGAGGGGTATTCGTGGGATTGGGGCCAGTGGGGGCGGCACCGCGACGAGGGGCTGGCGAACATGTTCCAGGGAGTGCTGATGTCCCTGCTGGTGGTGATCCTGCTGATGGCCGCCCTGTTCGAGTCGTTCTCGCAACCGCTGGCGATCGTCGTCACGCTGCCGCTGGCATTCTTCGGCGGCTTCTGGGCGCTGTGGCTGCTCGGCTACGAGCTCGACGTGGTCGGGTTCATGGGCGTGATCATCCTCATCGGCGTGGTGGTCAACAACGGCATCGTGCTGGTGGACCACGTCAACCAGCTGCGCCGCGGCGGCAAGGAGCGGCGCGAGGCGCTGCTCGAGGGGTGCGGCGATCGGCTGCGGCCGGT